>DATGXR010000106.1:0-26764 GCA_035298825.1 Bacteroidota bacterium | reverse complement strand
TCTGCCGAGCCTGCGATCGCAAGTATCGTCATGCCTTTCGTGCCCTCGGCTGTGCGCCAACGCCCGCCGCTGGTTCCGCTCACACGAATGCCTTCATCCTCCGTGCCGACACACAACACGGATTGTTGCGAGGGATCCTGGAAGAATGCGCGGAGTTCACTGACGCCGACACCGAGCGAGTTCCATCGAGCGCCCCGATCGTTCGAAATGTAGAGATCATCCTCCGCCGTTGCATACAGCACATTCGGTTTGGTACGATCGATGACGATATCCTGCACGAACCATTTCTTCATGCCGCGCATCGATTCGTTCCACGTGGCGCCGTCATCAGTTGAGCGAAAGATGCCGAACGGCGTCGCGATGTAGATGATGCGATCGTCACCCGGATCGATGGCCACATCGAGCACCTCCATCGTCTTCCAGTCCGTCAGCATGCGCCATGAAGCGCCACGGTCTTCAGTACGGAACAGTCCGTTGCCTCCGCAGATGTAATAGCGTGCGCGGCCATGCTGCATCGAATATCCCGATGCGAATGCGAGCGTGTTCTCATTCGGCACAACATTCCATACCGTGTCTCCTTCAACGCGGACGAACCCGCCGACGCGCCGCCTCTGTCCCACGCTGTTTGTCGACGAGCTGAAGAGAACGGCTGCCACTACCTTGCGGCCTTCGCTCGCGAATATCGGACCCGCGTCACGTGCCGAGGCAGATTCAACAATCAACAAACACACGAGTGCGAGCAGCGCGCTGTTCATCATTTTAAAACGTTGAGTTGATCTATCATTCAAAATATTATTTCTCGTAACGTTGCCATCGGAAAATCTGCCATTTCTTTGAAATCAATTATCATAGTCAACCACATGTTCTATCAGGCTATATCAATGTCACTACAAATCCACCGCGGCGCCTGTGCGCACAGATTGCATCATTGCCTCAACCACTGCAACGGCGTGGAGTCCTTCTTCCACGCCTGTTTCAGGACGCGAGCCGTTTTGTATGCACTCTCCGAATTCCCTCATCTGGAACACGTAGCTTTCGGGGCCTTCATCAGGAAAGCTTTCCCATTCAACGATTTCCTGCGCGCCGATTTCGATCGATTCGATCTCGTACGACAATGCACGGCAGTGCAGGATTGCCTTCGTGCCGTAGATGCGGAAGAAATACGTATCGGGCGTGACATAATATGATGTGAGCGTGATCGGGAAATTTTCAGCCGTACGGAGGATCGCCGTCGATACATCGAGCACGCCATGTGTCATCGCAATGTTCGACGCCGAGGCATAGACGTGCTTCACGGGCGAGAAGAGAAATTTCACCACATCGACGAAATGGATTCCAAGCTGCGTCATCGGCAGCAGCGGACATTTTTCAGGATCCGCCTTCCATGCCGGAAGATCACTCGTCAGTCCGACCGGCCTCGAAAGATTCGCTTCGACGGCGGCAATCAGGCCGAGCCGGCCGCTTTCGATCATCTTTTTGGCCGAACGGAAAATATTGCGCCTGCGCGTGTTGTGCCCGACCATGACCACAAGCGGAGAGTCCGAGGCAAGGGCAGCGATCTGGCGCGCCTCGGCCATCGTATGCGTCATCGGTTTTTCGACGAAGACATGCCGGCCGAGCGCAAGCGATTGTTTGATCTGATCGAAATGCAGATGGTTCGGCGTGACAAGCGCGACGGCGTCGATCTGCGGATCGCGCACGAGATCGTCGAATGACGAAGCCGCACGTGCGCCCGTTTCAGCCGCAGCTGCGGCGTTGGCATCGGCGTTGATGTCGAAACACGCCTTCACTTCGAACATACTGCTGTCGCGTATCGCATTGAGTATCGTGCGGCCGTGGTTTGCGACGCCCGCAATGGCGATTCGAATTTTTTTGGACATATGAGTCCTGTCAGTTCAATAATGGTCTTGATCGGACATGGGCGAAATAGCATTTCGCCCTACGGTTTGCCTTCGGCCTTGCGTTTTGCGAGCACTTCCTTGTAGATCGGCGCGTAGACGTCGTCGCGCGGCACGCATCCCGACGGATACTGACCGAGCTCGTTATTCTTCGATCGCATCAGATTTGTGCAGTAGCTGATGGCGATGCAGACCTGTGACGGATTCAGTTCCCCCTTCGTGAGCGCATCGACCGCGAAATCGGGATAGGCAATCGCCCCGCGGCCCACGGCGATGATCGAGACTCGTCTGCGGCGCAGGTTCGATTCGCCGGCCTGAATGAGATATTTTTGGAGCCAACTGTATCCCGTGCCGACGACCGCGAGTTCCGGGAATGCCTCTTGGATTTTCGCCGCGGCATCGAAATGCCGAGCCACACCCAAGAGCGGATGCTCCGGCGTTTCGTACCCGTCGAACGGCTTCTTTTCGAACGGCCTGCCGTAGTGCATGTTGTAATACGGACTTCCCATCGAGACATTCAAAAGATGCAGTCCCTGTTCGCGCATCATGCGCACAAGCGCGATGGATTCAGAAAAATCGGGTTTAAGCGGATCGTTTGTATCGACGCCGAAATTGTAGCGATACGGAATTTCAAATTGAATGGGCCGTCCCGCACCCGTTTGAGTGTCGAGTTCAAAGGGAACACCGTCGTACACATTCAGTCTCGATGCAAGGATGAGCGAATCGCCCGTCTCATTTCGAATCTTCCCGAGGATGTTGCGTATCATGCGCGTTCGGTTTTCGAACGGCCCGCCGTACATTCCCGGCCGCGTGCGCGCGCCAAGCAATTCATTCAGCAGATACGTGTGACACTGTTTGATATCCACGAAATCGAATCCCGCCGCGTGCGCCAGCTTCGCCGCTTTCACATATGCATCCTCGAGATGTTCCAACTCGTCGTCAGATACGACGGGATACGACGGATCGATTCGAATACCGTTCTTCTTGTCGACGTATGTGACGAGATCGGCCTGAGGATGGTGATAGGCGATCACAGGAGCACGATAACTCCATCGTCCGGAATGCGTGAGCTGGAGCCCGATCATCAGATCCGAATCCGTGCCGTAGCGCGCACGGTGCGCATCGCGTGTGATCATCACAAGTTTTGCGAACTCCGGAAGGTTGCGCTCATTGATAAGCAGCTGACGCGAATTGGCGAGTCCTTCGGGCACGACGGCTGTCGCCTCGCCCCAGATCAGTTTCGCGCCGCCTTCTCCGAATCGTTGCCAGCGCCTGTATGTCAGATCGCCGGGCCGGCCTTCGAGCGTGCCGTCGCATCCCTCCATCGGATGAATTCCCATCGCATTCCCGATCGTGCGGGGACCGATTGTCACGGGACGAGAAATCGCTTCGAGCTTTTCTTCGAATGTAATATCGACACAGAGTTTCTGAACATCCTTCCGAAGATCGTCGAGTGATTTATATGTAAAATATTTCTCGGGCATAAAAAAATGTTGTCTATATGAAGGGCGAAATGGCATTTCGCCCTACGAAAAACAAAAGCAAAGATGAAGCATTGGGCGAAATGGTAAATGATTCACGCGCTAGGGTGAATGTGGGTATTTGGCCCTACGAAAAGCAAAAACATTTCGCTACACAAAGAATTCAATCGCCCCGGAGAGATCGGCATACGAAACACGTATCGATCCGCTTGTTACTGTAATTTCCTTTCCATTCACGCGCGCATGCGGCTTCTTCTCCGCGCGGCGAATTTTCAGATCGAACGTTTTGCCGCGCACAGGAATGCGCGCATCGACAGTCTCGACACCACTGAAGAGTCGGGGACGAATGACGAGTCCGGATACTTCCGGCCGCACGCCGAGCATGTTATGCATAAAGAACATGACCACCTCGGCCCAGTTCCAGACGACGATGCCGACAGGAGGCAGCGGCGGCACGGGACGGTCGCCGTAGAATTCGAGCCATGTGCCCGGCCGTCCTCCCTTGACCGAACGAAGCCATGACAACGCACGAACCACAGTCTTGTCGTCGCCTGCTTCAAGCGCGGCGCGTGCGATGAACATCGTTCCCAATGGCCAGGCGCCGGGCGAATCCGGTTCGGATGTGACATTGTATCTGCCGTATCCACCAGAGCTCCAACGCTGATTCCATAACACTTCCATGGACGCAAGCGTATTTTTTGCAATCTCTCCACGCGCATCGACGAGACCGAACACAATCGGGAATACGCTCGAGGAATCGGGATCGCAATACGACACTGTTTCGACATTCAACGGCATGCCCTGAGGCATGCTCTTCCTGTTCTTCGGTTCGAATGTAAACTGCGGTGTGCCATCGGCATTTCTCCGCTTGATGAATCGCTTTTCATGGACAAGCGAATATTCGGGATGCGTGAGAAACGACTTCTTCATCAGTTCCGATGCGTCCTGCCAGACGCGCGAGTGCTCCGGCTGATTCATCGCTTCGGCCATCTCGGCTGCCATCGCGAGTCCCAGAATGTTCCACATCTGATACGTCAATTCATATCCCTCGTTCACACCGAACGCCGCGTCGCGCTCCCAGAACTCGCGCGTATTTTTGAGCAGCCCGATCGACGGATCGCGGAAGACCGGCTGCAGCACATAATCGGCCAGCCGCGCGATCTTCTCCCAGTGCTCGCGGATGAGCTTGTCGTCTCCCGTCCACATCCAGTGCTGATGCAATGCGTAGAGAAGCTCGCCGTTCTGATCGAGCTCCATTGCCTCGCGGGGACGAGTCCGACTCGCATCGACGGTTCCTCCCTGCTCGTCAACCGAATATGTCAGCATGCGACGCAAAAGCGATTCGGCAATGTCCGAGTGTCCCATCATCGCCGTAGCCGAGGCGACCATACTCTGATCCCTCACCCATTCGAGATTGTATTGCCAGATGCCTCCGTCCATTTTTCCGGATCGCGCAACGGCCGCGCGAAGCGACGACTGGGAGGCACGGAAGAGATGATCGTACGACGAATCGTTCGTGTGCAGCGACACGCCGGAATTCCAGAATGCCGTCGCGTCAGTTCGGCGCGCCGACAGCGGCTGCTCTTCAAACTCCGCGCGTGTCCGATTCAGTGTGAGCACGATCGTGATCGATCGTGAGGCGCCCGGAGTAATGTCGCCGATGTCGAAATACAAATGTCTGTCTCCGACGCGCGTCGCGTCGTTCGAGAAGAGCCGCATCGTCGCGAAGCCTCTCGCCTCAAGCGTCATTCGCGTCCGGTCGACTGCATACTCATCGAAGAACATGAGATTCGGATAGAGCGAAATGTACGCCATCGCCTTCGCGATCGATCCCGTCGTATTCGTGATCGTGACCGTGCGAACAAGCGCCGGCTCGTCGATTGGACAATAAAGCTCCTCATGGACGGTGCAGCTGTCGACGCGCCAGTCGCACGTGACTGTCGGGATCGAATCGGGATAACTCCATTTCACGTCTGCCGCGGCGGCATGGGCATTCGCGCTTGTACCGTTGACCGCGACAGTCACAAGTGAATTGATGAGACCGCGCTCGGGATGATAGAGAAACGTGCTCGCCTTGCGTCCGAAATGCTCGGGCGACATGAGGAGAATACCGCAATGCGTGCCGGCCTCGGGCGACTGCGATGTCTGGACCGCCGCTGTAATCAATCCGTTGCCGAGAAAAAAATATTCAGTGCCGGGATTGTTCGATTGGTAATCGGGATGCAGCTTCTGTACCGGATCGAATTTCTGCTGCGCTGTGCTGGGCGCGGAATCCGCTGCGCGCGGCTGATCTGTTGCGGGGGTTTGAGCGTGGTCCATCGGATCATTCGCCGCATGTGCGGCGTTGACGAGCGCCGCCGGCAATCCCGCCGTTGCAGCTGCGACACCCGAATATTTCAGAAAATCCCGGCGTGGTATCGACATGGTCAGTGATCAAAGTGACTGATGCAGTTCTTCCATATACGTCCGCAGCGTTCTGATATTTTTTTCCGATTGTTCGACGAGCGGAAGACAATGTGTTTCGATCGTGATGTGAGAGACGATCTGATCTTCGAGAAGCGCCTTCACATGGTCCTTCCAGGGAATCTTCCCCTCGCCCACGGGCACGCAGCGCAGCAGCGATCCTTCGATCGTATCTTTCACGTGCACGTTGGCGATATAGGGTTTCAGCGCCTTATATCCGTTCGGAAACGGAACTTCGTCGGTCCCGAGCGCATTGGCAGGATCCCAGTTGGCGCACAGATGCGGAGAATTGATTTTTTTCAAGAGTGCCGCGGTATGCGCGCCGGTGTCGCACCAGAAGCCCGGTTCATTTTCGATTGCAATGACAATATCCGAAGCGGCGGCGAGATCGGCCGCGCGCGCCATGTACCCCACGGCCAACCGACGGAGCGATTCATCATCCTGCGGGAGTCGTTGGAAGCCGAACACGATGATCACACGCGCTCCGAAGCGTCGGGCCATCTCGATTGTTTTCGGAAGCGTGTCGGCGAGTTCATGCTCGATGGCGTCGGCCTGCGTCAGGGGATGTTTGAAAATCCCCGGCGACAGCGCCGTGATCGTGATGCCGTCGTTGCGTATGGCGCAATCGATCTTCACTGCATCCTCTTCCGCAATGAACGGAACGCGGCCCGTTCCCACAACGCGCAGTTCGAAGAGCGAGATATTCCATTGCGCGGCCTGATGCAGCGCAACTTCGATATCGGATGAAATCTCATCCGTTACGATCCCGAGGGCAAGCGTCTCCATTGTCGTCATCCGAGATTTCCTTTGAAGCCGATGCGGAGCGAGATCGCGTACGCTTCGCCCTGCAGTCGGGCAATCAGGTCCTGAATGTAATCGGCGTTCTTTTCCGCACGATCGGACGGCATGGCCACCATGATCGATGCCATCACATGTCCCGCGTGATCGAATATCGGCACTGCCGCGGCCCAGAGGTCTGGTTTGAATTCTCCGTCCGCCACGGCATATCCCAGCTTCCTGATTTCTTCAAATTTTTTCTTGAGCTTCGGCACGACAGTCATCGTCTTCGATGTGTATTTGCGCAGCTGGCTTGCCGTGAGATATTTGTCCCACGTCGACTCGGGCTGATAGGCGGCGATGACCTGTCCCGATGCGGTGCAATGGATCGGCGACCGATGGCCAAGACGCGTGACGATCTTCCAGACCTCGGGCGTATCGACGCGATCGATCAGCACAACTTCATCATGATCGAGGATGGCAAGATAAAAACTTTCGTGCGTTGCGGTGGCGAGTTCAACAAGATGCGGATGCGAGATGCCCTTGATGTCGATTCGTTCAAGCGCGGCCGTTCCCCACTCGACAAGCTTCACTCCCAGCGTGAACCGCCGGCGCTCGGTATCTTCGTGGAGGATGCCCTGCTCGACAAGCGTCACAAGAATCCTGAAGAGCGTACTTTTCGGCACATCCATCATCTCGGCCAGCTGCGTGAGAGACATCCCTTCAGTCGCGTTTGAAAGGATATCGAGCAGCTTCACCATCCGGTAAATTGCAGGTACCGTATAATCGACAGCCATAACGGACTTCCCTATTTTATCTAATTGAACATTGTTTAATTAGCGTGTACATGTTAATGCAAATTTCATTTGAAATCAAGTTTTCTGAACTAAATTTTATATACGAAATTCGCTTTATACCGTCACATTCCGAACGTGTGGTTCTGCGTGGATACGCTTTTCGCCGGTTCCCGTCCATCCGCTCGGTTCTGCCTGCATGCTCTTTTCGTCTATCCCATTCTCTCCACTGGTTTTATTCTGCTTTCACTTTTCGTGATACTGGTCCGCCTCACGGATCTCCGATTTCTTTCCGAAGAACCACATCAAACCGCCAAACGTGACCATGGCGGCAACCATGATTCCCATTGTCACTTGTTCTCCCGATGTGAGGTCAGTGAAGAAAATGAGCGCCATAAGAAGTCCCATGACAATCGTCGTTCCGCCCACGAGCGGAAATGTCGACACCTGCTTCTTACCTGCGCCGAACACTTCTCGTTTCACATCGACCGGTGTGTCGAGCTTGTTGAAGAATTCGCGCACCATCTCGCGCTGTTCTTCGGTCTCACGTGCAAAGAGCGATGCGAATGCGAAGAGGCTGCCACCCATCACGAGCGCGTTGACTGCGGCAACAATTCCGCGCCACGACTCGAACGGACCATATTGCGTCATACTGAAGAGTGTGGCCAGCGCGAACGCGATGATGCATGAGATGAGGGCAAGCAGCGGTTTCTTTTCGTTGTACATCTTCCCCGTGAAATATGATGTTGAAAAAATCCCAAATGTCATGACGAATGCGAGGATCACCTGCGGACCGATCTCCCAATTGAGCACATAGCGCGTGGTGAGTCCGGTGATGAGTCCCCAGACGATTGAAGCGACTGCGGACCATTTCGGCACGCGGCGGAAGATGAGCCCGAACGCGGTCGGCACGATGACCGGAATGTTCAGCATCGTGAAAAACGCCTGCATGAGATTGAAGATGCCGAACTGGCTGTTGACGAAGAACACGGCGAGCGCTGTCACGATCGTGCCGATCACGACCGATGCGACACGCCCGACAGGAAGCAGTTCTTTGTCTGTTGCTCCGGGTTTGATGAGACCCTGATAAAAATCCCGCGTGTAGATCGACGAGACCAGATTGTACACAGAGCTGAGCGTGCTCATCGTGGCCGCAAGCATGGCCGCGAGAAACACACCGATGAGTCCGTTCGGAAGCAGCTTCAGGCAGAGTCCGATGAAGACGAGATCCTGCGGATTCTTGCCGATGTACGGTTTAAAGAATTCGATCTGCGACAGATCGGGCCACATCACGCTCGCCACAAGCGGCGGAATGCCGAAGACGAATGGCACGGTAAGAAACAGCGCCCCCGCCATTTTGCCGACTCTTTTTGCGTCCTTCTCGCTCTTCACGGAATAAAATCGCTGCGCCGCGCCCGAGGCAGTGCCGAGCGTCATGATGATGAAGATTGAAAGAAGCCAGCTCACATTATACTGCACGCCGTTATAGGCGTGATCGAGCGTGAGCGGAGGCATGCGACTGATGAGCTCGCTCAATCCGCCGATCTGACCGAGGGCGAGCGGGAGCACGATGAATGTAATGCTCAGGAGGATCACTCCCTGCACGACATCGGTGATCGATACGGCCCAGATGCCTCCGAGAAAAGTATAGAGCAGGATCACGACACCCGTGACGAGCGTCACCATCGTGATGTCGAGTCCCATCACTGGCGCCAGCAGCTTGCAGGTCGAGGCAAGCTGCACGCCGCCCGAAAGGATGAAATTCAATCCGATGACCCATCCCAGAAATTGTTGCGTCGTTGTGTTGAAGCGCGTGTATGTATATTCGACCGGCGAGATCGAACGCGTGCGCCGCCAACGCGCTGCCGTGAGCTGCGAGCCGAGATAATAGGATACGGACCAGATGCCGAAATACAGCAGCGCGAACCATCCGGTCGAATACGCAAAGCCGGCTGCCCCGGTGAATGTCCACGCGCTGAAGTTCGCCATATACAATGTCATGCCCGACACCCACCAGGGAATCATGCTGCCGCCGGCGAAGTACTCCTTCGCTCCCTTGTTGATGCGCATGAAATAGATGCCGATTCCGAGCATGAACACGAAATACGATGCAATGACAAGATAATCGAAGATGTTGACAGATTTCATATGTTTACGTTTTGTGTTGAGACAATTTTTTTTCCCGCCGCCCACAGGACGATCCCGAACGTAATCATGATCAGGACGAGCACGCCGACGATGAGTTTTTCAGTTGACGAAATGCCCGTCAAAAAGATCAGACACATGAGGAGTCCCATGACCACGGTCGTTCCTCCCACAAGCGGCAGCGTTGCGATCGGCGCTTTTCCGGCAGCGTAGACCTCCTTCGCCACATCGACCGGGGTCGCGAGTTTTTTGAAAAACGCAGCGACCATCGCGTTTTCCTCCTCGGTCTGGAATGTGAAAAGTCGTGAGAAGGCGAAGAGCGTGCCGCCCAATGCCAATGCGCTCGCCACAATTCCCGCATGCTGCCAGGCTTCAATCGGACCGTTGACTGTCCGGACAAAAAATGATTCAAAAATCGCGGCTGTGAATCCCGCGACGCCGGCGAGTCCTTTGGTATTCGCCCGATAAAGCCTGGCAAGCCATGGGGACACGGCAAAAATAATGAATGTCAGTGAAATCGCCAGATACCCCTGTACGCCAAGATCCCAACGCAGCACGAACCGGGCCGTGGCTCCGGCAATGAGTCCCCACGTGATTGCCGCAGCGGCGGACCATCGGGGCACTTTTTTAAAGAGCAGTCCGAATGCAAGAGGAATGGAAATCGGAATATTGAACAGCACGAAAAACTGCTGCATCAGATTGAAGATGCCAAACGTGCTTGTCGCGAACATGAATGCAAGTCCGGTGACAATCACGCCGATGCCGATCGATGCGAAGCGCCCGGTGCGAAGCAGCTCCCTGTCGTTCATTTCCCTGCCGATCGCCCACTGATAGATATCGCGCGAGAAGATGGATGAAAGCATATTGTAGACCGAGCTGAGCGTGCTCATCGTCGCCGCGAGCATGGCCGCGATGAAAACGCCGAGGAGTCCGTTCGGCAACAGTTTCATGCACAGCGCCACGTAGACAAGATTCTGCGGATTGTTCGACAGATAAGGTTTGAAGAATTCAACCTGCGTCAGATCGGGCCACAGCACGCGCGTGACGAGCATCGGGATGCCGAAGACGGTGACTGTCGTGCATGCAAGGAGCGCCGCAAACCGACCGGTGCGTTTCGCATCGCGCTCATCCTTCACCGAATAAAACCGCTGCGCCGATCCGCCGGCAAATCCAATCGTCGTGATCACAAAAATCGACAGCAGCCAGTGCACATCATAATGCACGCCGTTATATGTATGGCTCATGGCAAGCGGCGGCAGCCTGTCGATCAGTTGACCAAGGCCGCCGATGAGCCCGAGGCTCAACGGAAGGACGATAAGCGTGATGCTCAGGAGAATCACTCCCTGGACGACATCGGTCACCGACACGGCCCAGACGCCGCCAAGAAATGTATAGAGCAGGATGATGATGCCCAACACGATGACGATCGTCGTGACGTCGACTCCAAGAAACGGCGCAAGCAGGATGCACGTCGAGGCCAGCTGCACGCCGCCTGCAAGGATGAAGCTCGTCGAGGTGACCCAGCTGATCATCTGTTGTGTCGTCGTGTTGAAGCGCGTATACGTGTATTCGACCGGCGAGATCGATCGCGAGCGCCGCCAGAGCGCGGCAGTCATCTGAGTTCCGAACAGGTACGCGAACGGTCCGACGGCGAATGACAGCAGCATGAACCAGCCCGTGGTATACGTCATTCCTGCAAGACCCGTGAATGTGTACGCGCTGAAGTTCGCCATATACAGCGTCATCCCGGACATCCACCAGGGGATCATGCTGCCGCCCGCGAAGTATTCCCTGCCGCCTTTGTTGATGCGCATGAAATACCATCCGATGCCGAGCATGAACGCGAAATACGCAAGCACGATGATGATGTCGTAGATGTTGAGCGTGTGCATAATGTGTTTTGTACGCCGTAAGCCTGCCGGCTATGAAACCGGCATATCCGAAGAGAATGCCGGCAAATGGGCGAAATAACAATTCGCCCTACCACTCCGATCCTTATTTAACTGCAACCGAGCGGACCGCATCGAGAATGCGGCCGACTTCGGCGAACGAATTGTAACAGTGAAGCGACATGCGCAGCGCGGAGAGTCCGCCTTCGGTGACGATACGCGTGCGAAGCTCGTACGTGTTGAGATGCTCCTGCAGTTTCACATTCGAAAGAGTCCGGTGCGAAATTGTGATCATCGCGCTTCGCATCGAATCATCGGCCGGCGAAAGGATCGTAAT
Organism: Bacteroidota bacterium; assembly: GCA_035298825.1. Taxonomy (GTDB): domain Bacteria; phylum Bacteroidota; class Ignavibacteria; order UBA10030; family UBA8401; genus CAISDA01. The sequence goes on along the minus strand of DATGXR010000106.1, from coordinate 14,980 downwards.
CTTGTCGATCTTTTTCAGTCCCGCATACAGCGCCGTCGACATGGCCTTGTCGCGCGCCCAGATATTATCCATCCCGATCTGATGGATGAACCGGATCGCAGCGCCAAGCCCCGCGCGCAGCGGCGTGCTCACTGTTCCATATTCATAGCGTTGCGCCGATGGATGGAATGTGAGCTGCTCTTTCTCAAAATCGAATCCGTTGTCGGAATAGGCGCCGATGAATTTCGCACGGACACGATCGAGCCTGTCCCTGCGCACATACAGCAGTCCCGTCTCTTTCGGTCCCATGAGCCATTTATGCCCGCTCGTCGCATACGCATCGCAGCCGAGCTCGTGCAGATTGACGGGGATCATCCCGCAGGCCTGAGCGCCGTCGACAAGAAAGAAAATATGCTTCGCGCGGGCGATCGCGCCGATCTCCTTCACGGGCATGATCAGTCCGGTTGTCGTCTCGATATGCGGGATACTGATCATCCGTGTGCGCGGCGTGATGAGTTTTTTCAGGCGGTCGAGCGTTTCGGCATGCGACACCGTCGATGGTTCGAAGCGTTTGAGCACGATGCCGTCGGCGTTGTGCAGTCCCACCCACGTGATCGCATTGCCAACGTGTTCCTGCGTCGTCAAGATGACTTCATCGCCCCGTTTGAGCGCCGTGCCGTTGGCGACGATGTTGATCCCTTCAGTCGTATTGCGCGTGAATGCGAGCTCGCCCGCATCGCAGCCAAGAAGCGATGCCGCCTCGGCCTTGATTGAATTCCATAACTCATCCGTGTGTCCCGTCTCGCAGATCGCTTCAAGCTCGTCCATCTTCGTTTTGACTGCGTCGATCACCGCATAGGGCGAAGCGCCGAGACCGCCAGTATTCAGATACATCCGGTCTTTACGGAGCGGAAATTGCGCGCGCACATCGTCCCAAAATCTCCCGTCCTCCGGCGTCACCACTCCTGTTTGCCGCTGCAGGAGAGGACGCGCGGCATTGTGCGCTGCACCAGCGCCCTGCTGCGAAACACCGGCGGCATGGCGCGCTGCTCCAGCACCCTGCTCATTCTCCGTCACTCCGGGCACTCTCAGGAACGCTTCGGCGAGTGCTGTTCGGGGATCCAAGGCCTGTGTTGCGGCGAGCATCCCGGCTGAGGCGATAAAAAATTTTCTACGTTTCATAAAAATCCATAATTACAGATGCACGACGACGGTTGCAGTATTTTTTACGGCGAAAGCCGCATCGGCATATGCGCTCTGCTCGACCTTCGTATTCGTGAACGCGAAGGGTTTTCCATTCACAATCATTTTTTTTGCCTTCATTCCATCGGGCAGCAACAGATGCAGCGCCACATCGGCTTTCCCCGATATCTCGAGCGCAATTGTCCGCTTCGGTTCGTCATAGAGAAATTCGTATTCGATCGACGCTCCGGATGCGCCGTATGCGGCGCATGCCCGGGCGGTGCTGCATCCGGCCGCGAGCCACCGGGGCGCAAGCCTGACTCTCGTGTACAATTTGTGCTCGTCGACGATGCCTGCAAGTCCCTCGATCAGCGCGTAGAGCATGGCGGACGATCCCCATCCGTCCGTTGGCGACGAATCGGGACTCGTGCTCTTCTCGATCGTCGCATGTTCGCCGCTCGGAAAATACCAGAGATAGGATTCGTTCGACTGTGTAAGCGTTTCATATTTCAGCAGCGTCTCGACGCCGTAGCGCTCGAATCCGTGTTCGAACGCCGCCCTCGCGATCTCGCCACCCACAAGCGGCATGATGCCTCCGTTGCAGTACATTCCCTTCACGATCTTCTCATCGCCCCAGATGCCATCGGGAAAAGGCGGATCGATGCTGTACCACTCGGCAAACGAGTCGCCCCGCTGTCCGCGTGTTTTATATTCGTTGAGAATCGACACAGCCATCCGATGCGTCGCCATCCCGCGGTTGATATCCATTGCATTCGAGAGGCTCAGCTGCGACGCTTCGTCTACTCCTTCGATCGTCACCGGTACGCGCTTCACAAAGTGCGTATAGAATTCGCCGTTGAAGCAGAGTTTGTTCGCCCGACGCCGGATCTCGTCGGCCTGTTTTTTCCAATATGCCGAACGCTTCGCCTGTTTCAGATGCGCATAGAGCGCGCTCATCTGCATGAACGCCTCGAAGTATCCGGAATTGTCTCCGTGCATGATGCCCCAGAACGTATCAGGAGTGATCTGGAAATTCAGCCAGGAATGACGGCCCGCCGTGTAATCGAAGTCCCACGTGTCCATCGTGTATGCGCGCTTCACAAGTTTGACGGCGGCGTCCCATCTCCAGTCGTCCGTGATCACATATTCGAGCGCACGGTCCATCGCCGGCAACAGTCCGCGTATCCATGCATCATCACCCGTGGCCTGCCATGCCATGTACGCGGCCTTGACGAATCTGAATTCGACATCGGCCTCGACAGGAACGCGAACGTATTTCGCCCAGTTCTCTTTTTCGCACGGGACCTTCTCGGGCGTCATCGTGAAATAGTCGAAGATCCAACCCCGGGCCGATTGCATCTCGGCAAAATGGTCCACGACAGATTTCATGTCGCTTTCCCAATAGCGGAAGCCGCGCATCATATCCGAGTAATCGCGGATCCAGATGCTTGGCGCATCGGGCGTGCGATAGCCGCGAACGTGTCGTCCGAACATAGTGTATTCGGTGATGTCGTTCGAAAGAAAATTTTTAATCCGCGGCAGAAGAACGTTCAGACGATCGTTGCTGCAGGAGATGGATGTTTGCTTCATGGGGGAATGAATTTTCTAATTGCTTTGACCCCCTTCGGGGGTCCGTGATATTGCTAACGATTGCGAAATCACGTTACGCGAGTTCGGCGCGGACGATGCGCGCGCCTTCAACCAACGCCTTCAACTTGCCGAATGCGCGGGCACGAGGCATGAATTTCATCCCGCAATCGGGACTCAGCCAGACGTTTTCCTTTGGAATGAATTCAAGCACCTTGCGTATGCGCGTCGCGACGATCTCAGGCGTCTCGACTGCTTCAGCCTTCACGTCGATCACACCCGCCACGATCTCCTTCGACGTGGGGTATTGCGTGAACAATTCGAGACCGACGCCGTCGGAAACTGCGAACTCCATGCTGAGTTGATCGGCATTTGTTTCGAGGATCGCGGGAAAGAGCTCGGCGTACTGGCCGGTGAATAATTTTTTAAGCTGATAATTTCCGTAGCAGACGTGAAGCGCGATTTTCGCATTAACCCCGTCGATCAGCCGGTTGAACGACTCCACGAGCCACGGCATATCCTGTGGATATCCCACCCAGACCGGCTCATCGATTTGTATGAATTCGCACCCCGCCGCCACGAGTCCCTTGAGCTCGATGTTGAGAATGTCGGCGAGATCGAAGACGAGCTCTCTGTCGTTTTTATAGAATTCGTTCGTCGCACGTTTGGCGAGCATCTGCGGACCCGTTACGCAGACTTTCGTCTGCCTGTCGGTGTATGCCTTGAGAAATGCGAAATGTTCTTCCATCCCGAGGCTGCCCTTATGGCGCACTTTTTCGCGCACGATCGGATCGAGCATTTGTATCGACGGATCGAGATTGCCAATGGGTTTGAGCCGACCCGTCATATCGAATCCGTGTATGCGCGCGGAAAAAAAATTGACCATCGTTTCACGCCTGATCTCCCCGTCCGTAATCACATCGATGCCTGCCGATTCGTGATCCTTGATGACGGATTTCACGGCGTTGTCGTGCGCCTCGTCGAGTTCGGCCTGCATGAATGTTCCGGCCCTGACGCCGTCGCGGATCTTTCCGAGCCATGACGGAAACGAATAACTGCCGATAACAGTCGTCGGAAGAAGCGGAAGCGGGTTCATCGTCTGGTCCCCCTTGGATGGTGGATGAAGCCGTTGAATCGCATATAACCGGGGCCCGTTGTGCCGGGCCCCTTGATGATCAATGCTGCCATCTGTGCATCAGCCCACATCGGCTCACTTCAAAGCGAACCGAACGGTGAACCGATGGACGTCGTTGAGCGAAGTGAACGCGGTATAGGCGTAATCGAATCCCACGTCGTAGGATTCCATCGGGAGGAAGAATCCTGCTCCGAGCGATCCTTTTTCGAGCGATGTGCGGATGCCGGGCCGGGCGTTTGCACCATATGTGATGCCTTCATCGATGCCGTCACCTGCAAGACCGAAGAAGCTGTAGTTGACCTTCCAACCGCCTCGGATGTAGAACATGTTGCTGATGTTGAATTCCATGCCAGTGTAGTAGTACTGTTGCCCGTCCTGCGGCTTGACAAGATCGACTGCAAACAACACCGAAGTGCTCGATCCGAACCTGATCGGCGTCATCGATGTGCCGATGCTGAATGTGAGCGGGATCGGACTGGCAAAGTCATAATACTTCATGTCGCTGCCGAGGTTGCAGATGCGCGCACCGATGTTCCAATCGAGAATGCCGATGTTGTACACCGAGCCGAGATCGAATGCAACAGCCGACGCATTTTGATCGTCGATCTTCTCGTGGATGTACTTCGCGCTCACACCAATGGCGAGTTTGTCGATGATGTAGCGCGAGTACGTCACCTGCGCAAGCAGATCCTGGTAATCGTACGTATCGGTCGTGGCTTGATCGATTTCCTGGCCGCGCAGCTGCGCGTCGCCCAAGGGATAGATGTCGCGGTCAGCCTGGATGCCCTTGATGCCGAACGACATGACGCCGACGCCGATCGTGCCGATACCGGCCAAGTTATAAGATCCGGCGAGCGCCTCCTGTTTCAGACTCGCGATCCAGTTGTTGTGCGTGAAGGCGATCTGCGCCTGGTCATTCTTCAGCGCCGTTCCCGCAGGATTCCAGAACATGTTCGTCGCATCACCCGTGAGCGATGTGACAGCGGATCCCAGACCGACCTGCCGGCCGCCGACGCCTACTTTCAAGAAGGTTGCGGCATTGATACCTGACTTTCGAGTCTGCGCCTCGACAAGCGTCGCACTCGAAACCAGCAGCAGCAACACGATGAAAATAATCGATTCTCTTCGTTTCATTATTTTCTTCCTCATGTTTTAAGTTCGTTATCGTAATATTGCGAAGTGGCCAACTTTTTTCTGCACGCCCGACTCGACAATGTAGATGTAGAGGCCGCTTGCAACTTCAATGCCGTCCTTCGAGAACATATCCCAGAATGTGCTGCCGACATTCTGATTTGCCGATTGGAAGTTGATCACATCGATAATCTGTCCGGCCACATCGGCGATCGTAATTTTGCACGGAGACGGAAGATTATAGAACAACAGTTTGTGATCGTAGACATTCGAGAAATTGTCGTGCAGCGCCGCGCGTTTGTACGGATTCGGACGCACGCCGACGTTGGCGACGACATCTTTTGGCGAAAGAGCTGAGTTGACGATCTGTACGGCGCCCATCGCCGTATACGCCGCAGCGTTTGTCGACGACGGGAAGTTGGCATTGGCGAACGCGAACGGATATGTGAGATTCCACAATCCGCTTGCGCCGTTACGATTCGTCGAATGCGTTTCGATGCGATTTGTCGTCTGTCCGCCGGGACCCGCGTACGCGCCTTCCTTATAGGCGGAGATGTAATACCAGTACGAGAATCCTAGCACGACGTCTTTGTCTTCATACTTGTAGGTGTATCCGGTGCTCGTCGAGAGACCGGGATTCGATGTGGCGGTGAAGCCCGCAAGATCGGCTTTCGGAATCACTTTTATGAGATCCCAGGTGCCCCATGTATCGGGTTGGTATTTCCCCTTCAGACTTGTGGCGTTGACCGCAGCGAATGCGTCGAACTTTGGATTGACTGGTTTCTTCAGATCGGCAGACACCGGACCCGGCGTCATGTTTTCCTGATACCGGTCGACAACACGCATGCCTTCATCGAGATATGATTTTTTCAGGTACTGTGACGAGCGATAAATTTTGTATCCGGCAAACTGCGCATCGCTTTCTGCGGCCTTATCCCATTCGAGCGTCGTCGACTTGTTGAGCGTATTCTTCACGACGAGCTTCGGAAGCGACGGAGTCTTCGGAATGTTCAGGTTCTGGTCGAATGCCCAGCGTGCGGCTTCTGTCGCGCGCTGAATGCCTTCAAGACGGAATCCGGCGACCATTGCCACAACGACAGTGATCGACTCACCGACGTCGAGCGAGAACGGACCGACGGACTGGAACATTTCTCCGTCGAAGTTCTCGGTATGCGTCGCGCCCTTCGAGAACACGCCGTACCCCGTGGGATACTTCGTCGCGGCATCGGCGCTGCCGTCTTCAAACGAGGCCTGATCGAACTTGCCGGCCGATTTCGAATCTCCATCAGGCATGCCCGGATTCGCCTTCGGAACGAACGTGAGAATGTTATCCCGTGTGCCCGAGGCAAAGAAATTCGGATTCGGATTCAGATCGAGAGCCGTGCGCGCTGCCGGTATTGTCCGGCCGCCGTCTTTAAACCATTCACCGACGCAGGTCAGAAACATATCGCGCGGAGAGCTTGTGTTGGATCCGAGTTTCGATGCCATGGCACCCGTATACCAGCCGCGCTGTGCGCCGAGACCGATTGGGTGTGTGCCGAAAATCGTCTGCTTCGATTCAAGATCCGACACCGATTTGTTCACGTCTGCCGGCATCGCGCCTTTTTTCACATCGATCGTCGACCACCCGCACCAGATGTCTGTGTAATTTTTTTCGCCCCAGTTATTGAAACCGAGATCCGTCTTGCCCGAGCCCGGCGCCGGACGTTCTGTTGTTGCGCTCGGATAGAGCACAACCATATTCCACGGCGCGCCCGTCGCATCGGGATCGGCAATGTATGCAGTCTGTCGGCCGATCGGCGTCATTGTATACGACGCTCCGCCGCCGCGCAAACCGGATCTGTACACGCTCGTGCTCAGAATGGACTGTGAGCCCGTCCAGAATGCAAACGCGGGAATCTTATTGTTTGTCTTTTCGGCAACGCCATCCATATTCATGTCGACGACGCCGGTGTTCTTGAATGTCACTTCGACAAGGGCGAAGTCGTTCAGATTGCCCCAATTCGGACTGGCGAATCCGTGCATGCGGACTTTCACATCGATGCCCGTGTTCGTCGGCCATCCGGCTTCATACACGGCATGCTGACGGCGCGCATCGGTCCAATACGGTTCGATCGAATAATTGCGCGTGGGGTCGCCTGCACCGACGACTGTCGGTTTGTATGTCAGTCCCGCATAATTTGAAAATGCGCCGGCGTCGGCTTTGTCGCCGGAAAAATAACTCGGATTAGCCGCGCCGCCGATTTTTTCCGGATTGAACGTCGAGGATGTATCGAACACATATCCCAGCAGTTCCTTGTTCCAGTATCCGATGATCGGATAGGCATTCGGCCAGTTCGAGTTCGGTGTCGACCACGATCGTTCGAAGTTGCCCATACGGACCATCACGCGCTGTCCGAGTGTCGCAGCCGTCGACGCTTCACTCGAAAACGGAACATCACTATTCTGCGGATGCATCGATTCCCAAATATCGCCGGCCGAGATGACTCCAGCACCCGGATATCCGAAGACCGATGTGGCCTTGGCCGTCTGGGCCCGAAGTGACGCGGGCAGCAGGGCGAGCAGCAGAATGAGACCGAGGAACAAACTGTCTCTTCTTAATGTATTCTTCATTTCTTTACTCCTATGATTGTCGTTGAGTAAGTTCACAGTGTCCCGTTTAGAAATCGAGTTTCACGCCGAAATAAAACGTTCGCGGAATATCGTAGAACATCGTGCCGTCCGTCGAGATGACGCGCTTCTGCGTTCCCGTTGGATCGGGCGTGCCATTGATCGTCGTCGATGATGCGCCCTGCGAGATCGTCTTCGATTCGCCGTTCATCGATCGTTCCCACACCTCGGCGCCAGTCGTCGAGTTGTCGTAGGCGATGATGTTCGTCCAATTGAATGCGTTCTTCACGTCGGCGAACACCGCAGCACGGAGGCCGGCGAATGTGAAGCCCTTTTCAAGATGGAAATCGATCTGCTTGTTCCACGGAGCCGAAGCGAACTGCCGTCCGATGACGCGTGTATCGGTGATCGTGAAGACGAGCGGATACAGGAAGCCGCTCTGGAATGTCCCGACGGAACTCAACAGAACATCCTCGGGGAAGTTCAGCATGAGCACGTACGAGATACGATGCTCGCGGTCGAAACCGTTGAGCAGGTTGCTCGAGCCGCCGACGACGTTCGTCTGCACCTTATTATAGAATGTGAAATCTGCCAACGGCAGCTGGTTGTTGTATTTGACCGAATCGGCCGGAGTAAACAGCGTGGGCTGACTCGCATCCAATCCCGCCCAGCTCGAAGCCTTCACATAGGAGTACGCATAGTTGACTCGGCCCTGGAGTGTGAGGAAATCGAAGTAGCTCTGGCGCAGCGCCTGGATGCTAATCTCGACGCCGCGCGAGTCGGCATATTGCGCTGCGAAATTCATCGTCGCATTGCCGGAATACTGCAGCGTGACTCCCTGGTTGCTGTAGTTCTGAATGTCGCGCATGTAAGCGGTGAATGTCAATCCGAATTTCTGCGGAACGAATTCCCATTGCACGCCCAATTCATAATTCGATGACGTCGTCGGGTCTGTCGTCGGCAGGAACATCGGGTTGAATGATCCGGCCGAACCGAGGATCGTGTTGTACGAGGTGTAGAGTCTCGAGAACGGGATCGGCGTCGTGTTGCGCGAGTACGAGAAGTACATCGCCGCTTCATCCGAGATCGGATGCGATACGCCAAGACGCGGCGAGAAGAAATACTGCGCCGACAGTTTTGAATTACTGCGAACCGGAATAAAATCCGTTCGGCTGCTGTCGTCGATCATACCGGTTGTCTTGAGCCATGGCGCGAAGTCGTTGACATAGCGCGATGCATCGGGATCCCAGCGGTCCATGCGGGCGCCAAGATTGATGACGAGTCCTGCATATTCCATGCGATCGGTGACATAGACGCCCATTTCGGTGGGCTTCACGTCCCAATCTTCAACGAACAGCCTTCGGTTGAGCCGCGCATCGACCGTGTTGATGCCAAGCAGCGAATAGCGGCCGATCTTGTTGATGTCATGACGACGCACCTGGAAGCCGGCCTTGATCTGATTGTTGAAGTCGACCTGGCTTGTGAAATCCACTTTCGCGGTGAGATTGCTTTGCGATTGATTTTCATACGCGAAGCGGGGACGAGCGATGTAAGCCTGGAGATTGCCTGTCTGCACGGGAGCATCGAGCGCGCTCTGCGCGGCTTCATCTTCAATACGGAACGCTTTTGTCTGATCTCCCACGACCGAGATATACCGCTCGGCATCCGCCGTCTTCTCGAGTGTGAGGAAATCGCCGGATTCATTGAAATCGATCCTGCCGTCGTTGTTGCCGTCGACGAAGCCGAGACGCTGCTGGTTGTTTTGTCCGCTGATCTGGACTTCATAGAACGTCGATGGCGAAAGCACGTGTGTTGCCTTGAGGCTTCCGATGGCGTTGCCGCCGTCTGTTCTCGGCACACCCTCGAGATCGAATCGGAGCGGATCGTAATAGATGTTATTCTTCCATCCGAAGAACCTGCCCTTGTCGTTCACGATGGCGAAGGCGAGGAGCCTGAAATCGGATGACAAATTGTAATTCACCTTCAGTGTCAGATCCGCAGTGCGCATGCGTTCGCTCGGCATCGTGCCATGCGAATCGAAATACTGTCCGGAGAAATACACGCCGAGATTCTCCGTGATGTCGCCGCCGATGTTGCCGTCGATCAGGATCTCGGGCGAATTCTGCGAATCATATTTGCCCGGATAGTACGTGTATTTCTTCAGCTTGGTGCTGTCGGCGCTCGTTGCCGCACCGCGCGCCATCTTCGCTTTAATCGTATCTCGCGCGGCGAAGTACACATTGTCGTTCCAGTACACATTGGGGCCGATATATTTCAGTCCGTTCAACTGGCTCGAGCGCGCCGAGATCATTCCCTTGATCGGTCCCTTGCCCTCTTTCAACGAATAGTTGATGATGCCGGCCGTCGCCTGCGAATTTTCGGCTCCCGCGGCGCCGGTGTTCACCGACATCTGCTCGACCGCGCCGAAATTGACTTCTGTCTGCGAGTTCAACTGGCTCGATGAATTGCGGACGATGCCCATGTTGTTCAACAAGCCGTACGTCTGTTCCGTGGCCACGGCATAATACTGATCCGTGACATCGACACCATCGACGATCGTCTTCGTCTCTGTGATACGGCCGCCGCGAATGAATCCCTTGTACGCGCCGGGAGTCGTGTTCAACACTTCGATTGTCGTCGTCGTGGGAAGGTTCCCATTGAGTTCCTCCTTGCTGATCGTCGCCTTCGACGACGTCTGCGATTTATCGACGACACGTTGTTCGGCCTGCACGAGCACTTCGCCGATCTGCACACTTTCAGACGCGAGCGCGATGTCGATCTGCGTCGTCTGGTCTGCATGCACGACCACATTGGCGATCGTTTTGCCCGCATATCCGACGCCCCCTGCGCGAAGCGCATATTCACCCGGCGGCACGTCGAGGATAAAATAACGTCCCTGTGAGTCAACCGCTCCGCCGAGCTTTGTGCCGACAAGCGTAACGTTGATTCCAAGGACGGGTTCTCTCGTCGATGCATCTCGCACGGTACCGGAGATCTTTCCGTTCCCGGCAAAGGCAGAGGCCGAAATGAACACGGCACAACTGATAAGGAGGAGAATCTTACCGTAACAGTTATTCATTATGAGACTCCTTGTTGGTGAATGATGAAACGGTGATGGTACGTGAGGAATTGAATTGACACAAGAAGGATCACACGCAGGAAGACGCGGCATGGGCCTGAGGCACGCAGTGCTCACCGCCGCCGAATTGCATCGGCCGGACACGCTCCATTGAATGATCCGAGATGGACACGAGGATGTCATTGAAACCGCTTCGTGTTGAGAAACTCAGTGAATGAATTTCATTCGTCCGCTATACTTCGACAATCCGGATCAGCCTCTTCGCTGAAAAAGTCACGCAGATTTATCCGGCAATTTTTTTTGCTTCGTCTGCATAAAAATCGTATCTTTATGCCTTTGCCGGCGGACGCAGCAGTGTACCGCGCGGCAGTGTTAGGGTAAGGTGACGAAAAGCAACTGGATCGAAGCGTTCTCTCTGGCTATTTTATTAGATAAACACGGTTTAACCACTTAGATATTACCTGAATTTGTCACGAAAGTCAAGAAGAATTTAATTTAAAAATTTCTTTGCCCTTTCGGGGTATTTCACGTATTATTATTGTCATCCATTCCGAACTATCCGCATTCAACGCAGGCCGGATCCTGATGGATGAGGAAACCGGCGGACGAATAAAGGCATCATTCAGCATACAGCAGCAGATCACATTTTAATACTTCATCACGAAAAACGGGGAATTCGGAGCGTGTCGTATGCTCCTGTTCCCCGTTTTTATTTTTTCTATCTCAATCATCAAAGGAGAAAGACCGATGTACCTTTGTAAAAAGTTCTTCGTCGTCACACTGGTGCTATTCGCATTTGTCGCCGCGCATGCAGAAGACGGCATGTGGACATTCGACAATCCTCCGCGCAAGACATTGAAGGAAAAATATCATTTCGAACCATCACAGGAATGGCTCGACCACGTTCGTCTCTCGAGCGTCCGCTTCAACGACGGCGGTTCGGGCTCGTTCGTCTCGCCGAACGGACTCGTGATGACAAATCATCATGTCGCGCTCGGCCAGCTTCAGAAAGTGTCGACGCACGACAAAGACTATGTGAAGGACGGATTCTTCACGAAGTCGCAGGCCGAGGAGTTGAAATGCCCCGATCTTGAATTGAATGTGCTTGTGGGCATGGAAAATGTCACTGAAAAAGTGACGGGAGCGATCAAAGACGGCATGTCCGAAAAGGAAGCCATGGATGCCCGCAAGGCGATCATCGGTCACATTACGAAGGAAAGCATGGAAAAGACCGGACTTCGCTCCGATATCGTGACGCTGTATCAGGGAAGCGAATACTGGCTCTATCAGTACAAGAAATACACAGACGTGCGCCTCGTGATGGCGCCCGAACAACAGATTGCGTTCTTCGGCGGCGATCCCGACAACTTCACGTTCCCCCGCTACGATCTCGATATGGCGTTCTTCCGCGTCTATGAAAACAATCAGCCGGTGAAATCGCCGAACTATCTGAAATGGAAATCGGCCGGCGCCGAAGACGGCGAGCTCGTGTTTGTCTCGGGCCATCCGGGTTCGACCAACCGCCTGCAGACGATGGCGCAGACGGAGTATCAGCGCGATTATACGTATCCCTCGCGTTTGAAGTCGCTCAAACATCGCGTCGATTTGCTCCACCGCTATTCGAAATTGGGTCCCGAGCAGGAGCGACGCGCCCTCGTACAGATCTTCAGTATTGAAAACAGCCTGAAGGCCCTCGGCGGAGAGTATGAAGGTCTGCTCGATGCGAAACTGATGGCGCAAAAACAGAAGGAAGAAAAAGATCTGAGGGAAAAAGTCGCCGCCAATCCTGAATGGGCACGGACGTTCGGTCCCGCATGGGACTCAGTCGCGGCGGCGGTTGACCGTTCAAAATCACGATACTCCATGTCAACAAACCGCAGTCTTACCGGACGCCTCGCTTCGCTCGCGCTCTCGCTTGTGCGCTATGCGACCGAGATCAAGAAACCGAACGGCGAACGCCAGCGCGAATACCAGGATGCGAATCTCCCGTCGTTGAAGTTCCAGCTCTTCTCTCCGGCTCCGATCTATACAGATCTTGAAGAATTACAGCTTGCAGATCGTTTCGCCGAAGCGATTGAAGCGCTCGGCGCAAAGGATCCGTTCGTCGTCGCGGCGTTGAACGGCAAGACACCCGAGGGCGCGGCAAAGGATCTCGTGACCGGCACAAAGCTGGCCGATCCGAAGTTCCGCCAGGAATTGTTTGAAGGCGGCGAAGCGGCGATCTCCGCCTGCACCGATCCGATGATTGTGCTTGCGCGCAAGATCGCGCCCATGGGCGACGAGCTTCGCGAGTGGACAGACAAGAATGTCACGGGCACGCTTGAAACGTACGGCCGCAGCATCGGCCGCGCACGCTTCGCGGTCTACGGCAAGTCACTCTATCCCGATGCCACATTCACGCTGCGCCTGTCGTACGGCACGGTGAAGGGATATCCCGCGAACGGCACGATAGCCCCCGCCACGACGACGATGTTCGGCCTGTACGACCGCGCATTCAGTTTCGGCAACAAGGGCGATTTCGAACTGCCGAAACGCTTCGTCGACAATCTGAACAAGCTCAGTCTTTCAACGCCGTTTAATTTCGTGAGCACGTGCGACATCATCGGCGGCAACTCGGGTTCACCCGTGGTGAACAAGGCGGGCGAATGCGTCGGATTGATCTTCGACGGCAACATCGAGAGCCTGCCGGGCCGATTCCTGTATTCGGAAGAAAAAAATCGCGCCGTTGCAGTCTGCACGGGAGCGATGATCGAATGCATGCGCAAGCTCTACGATTCGAACATGCTCGCCAACGAGATCGAAGGCATCACCGTCTCGCCCGATCTCATCAAGGCGAAGGATGTTCCGAAGCCGGGCAAGGATGTGAAGAAGAAAAAGTAACTTGGATGGTTATGCAGAGGGCGAAGCAATGCTTCGCCCTTTTTTTATGCTTTGACATTTCCCCGGTTTTCGTTTACCTTAATAGATATGAAACGCTATCTATTATATATCGCCATAATCCTGTTTTCTTCGCCTTCATTCCTGCCTGCGCAGGTCAACCAGAATTTCAATGTCAACCTGTTCATCGATTATTCCGCGGCCGAAAACCTGATCCAGCTGTGCGAGAGGAGCACGAACAACGCCCGACGTGTGGCCGAATTGCCCGGAAATCAGATTGCCGCATCGACAAGCCTGCTTCTGGCGCGAAAGGTGAAGTCGTTCGATCAATTCGTGAACGAGCTCGAGCTGCTGCGCGACCATTTCAGAAGCGGCGAAGATCTCTACGGGCTCGAAGAAACCCGGCGGAATCTCGCCGCCGTCAAGATCCTGCTTGCGGAATTGAAAAAGCGATCGATCGACAGAAAGATCATCGCGACGATCGAATCGTTCTTCCCGCGCACTGCGCGCATCAACGCATCGATTCCAGTCTATGTTGTCGCCATGGGACATGAGAATGCGGCCGCGTTTGTCCGGCGTGTGGAATGGGTGAACGACCGTCCCACATTCGTCGGACCGAACGAAGGCAGCCCGGTCATCGTGCTGAATCTGGTGCGTATGGTTCAGTATATCAACTCGGTCGATGTGCAGTTCATCGAGACGCTGAGCACGCTTGCGCATGAAAGTTTCCACGCCGTGTTCTCGATCTATCAGGAGACTTCCCCCGAATGGGAATCGATTCACGCCTCGCGCCATCCGGCCAGCGCACTTGCCGAGCTCGTGCAGAACGAAGGCATCGCCTATTATATTTCGATGCAGCAACAGAGCATGGTCGAACATCCGCCGTCAGACTGGTTCCGCCAGACCGGAAACGCCATCCAGGCGCTGAACGATGTGATGGTGGAAATGCAGGCGCCCGGACTCACATACGAGCGGGCAACTGAGCTCATGCTGAATGCGAACCTGTCAGGCTCAACCGAAAAAAATTACGGCGCGACGGCCGGCATGCGAATGGCATATGAGATCGATCGCCGTCTCGGACGCGCCGCGCTCACCGAGACGATCGAGCGGGGCATGAACGATTTCTTCGTGAAGTACCGCGAAGTGTGCACACGATACGATGACGCGCCGAAGATCACCGACGAAGCGGTCTACGGCGTGCATTGATGTTCATCGTCTGCATGAGCGCAATACGGATTCGGAATTATTCGTAGCGGAGCGATTCGATCGGATCGAGATTGGCGGCTTTCCAGGCAGGATACACGCCGAAGACGATGCCGATAAACGAACAGAAGATGATTGCCGTAATGTTCATCTCCAGCGCCGTCATGTTCAAAAACGGCGTTTCAAGAATCGTCACG
>DATGXR010000105.1:0-2343 GCA_035298825.1 Bacteroidota bacterium | reverse complement strand
GAATCCGGCCGCCTTGAAGATGAAATCGAGATAGCTTCTTCGCGCCGAGAAGATGAACGAGCCCGCATCCGATCCGGGGCCCTCGAGATTCAAACCGAATTGTGTGGCGGCGATCGTCGCCTTTCCGCCGATCCTGTCCGTTCGTCCATCCTTCAGATCGATTGTCAATACGGACGAAAGCTTGTCGCCGTACTGCGCTCCGAATCCGCCGGTGCGAAATGTCGTTTCATTCACATAATCGAGATTGATGAACGACAGCGGTCCGCCGCTCGCCCCCTGCGTGCCGAAGTGATTGATGTTCGGCACTTCGATATAGTCGACGACGAACAGGTTTTCCGAGGGCGCTCCGCCTCGCACGATCAAATCGTTCCGTCCAGCCTGGACCTGCGCGACGCCTGGAAGAATCGACACCGCACGCACAACATCCTCGAGTCCCCCCGGCAGCCTGCGTATCTCTTCGGCGCCGAGCGTCTGCACGCTCACGGGCGACTCGACATTCTTCTGGAAATATTCGGTCGTGACCGTGACGCCCTCGAACTCGACAACTGATTCGGCAAGATCGATTGAAATGAAGACAGGCTTGCCGTTCATGACAACGATATCCGTCTTGACAACCGTCGTATAGCCGATCGCCGAAATCTTCAACTGGCAGTCGCCCACCGGGATGTTCACGATATTGAATTCGCCATTCGCGTCGGTCGAGGCGCCCATGGGACCGGCATTGACGATGATGTTCGCCCCGACGACCGGTTCCTTGGTCATCATATTCTGGACTGTGCCGTGTATTCGTCCCGTCTTTGGGGGTTGTGTAAATGCCGATCCTGCCGATAATACGATGAACAGTACGTATGCAGACAGTCTCTTCATCCTTTGGGGTCTCCCGATATGAGTGTGCCGATGAGCGATTCGATCTCATCGAACAGCATGGGCACGAATGTCCGATGCTCCGGTTTCATGAGCACTGAACGGATAATGGTCGTCGTTGCACGGTCGCACTCGAATGACGGATATGCGGCGCGTATCGAGGCGCTGTCCACAGTCAGCATGGCAAGATAAATGGGATCAGCCGGCCGCTCCATCAGTGTTTTGAAAACAGTCTGTGCAGCATTCGTGACGGCCGATGCTGTGAATGGATGGACGGCGGGGAAATATGTGACGATGTCGAGATCCGGATTCGAATAGGGAATGATCGCGCTGCTTTTCTGTGCGCGTTGCTGCCAATCGAGCGCGGCCTGCCGCGTTGCCGCGATCACCGCTCCGAGTCCGCGTTCAGGTTCAAGCGGCAGACACTGCAGCGTGCACCAGAGCGCGGCTGCCGATGCGCCGGCGCGCGAACATTCGAGCGAGATTTCTCCCAGATGCAGATCCTTCGACGTGAAATACGTATAGGGCGAGTCATGTTTATAGAGCGCTCCCACAGAAGGATCGCGGAAGAGAACGCATCCGCAGCCGTAGGGTTGAAGACCGTGTTTGTGCGGATCGACAACGATGCTGTCGCACTCCCTGAGCGATAAAAACGGAATCGGATCGATGAGCGGTGTGCGAGTCGCCGCGTTGAGCATGAAGAAGCCTCCGTACGCCGCATCGGCATGCACGCGCACGCCGAATTTTTGTGCGAGGGGAACGATCGTATCGAGCGGATCGACGGCCCCGAGCGATGTCGTGCCGATTGTGGCGACGACGGTGCCGATCTCGCCCGACTCGAACGCGTCTTCAAGCGCCTGCAGATCCATTTTGCCTGCAGTGTTGACGGGGATTTCGCGGAAGGGAATTTCAAGCACGCCGCACATCCGTTTGTGCGTGTAGTGCGCGGCGGATGAGAATGCGACTGCCTTACCGGGATGAAGCGAACGCGCGACCCACAAGGCTTCGATGTTGGCCATCGTGCCGCCGGATGTGAGATGTCCGAGATGCCGATCGTATCCGAACATGCGGGCGATCTGTCCCACTGCTTCAAGTTCCATGCGCGCCGTGGCCGGACCGCCGTCGAGCGCATGATTGTTCGGATTGATGAGCATTGCAGTGGCGTACGCCGCAACCGCAATCGGATGAGGAGGCTTGAGCATTTGTCCGGCGTAACGCGGATGGAAGAATGGATAATTTTCGTGCAGCCGCTCGGTCAGCAGCGCCAGGGCCGCGCGGGCGTCGGCATCGGAAACTGAAAGCGACTCATCGGGCGTGAACAGCGGCAGCGCCGATTCCCAGCGCGAGATCTCAGTGGCGGTTTGTGTCAATAATTCGACAAGCGATGTGTGATCCATATGCGTCGTGGCTCTGTGAATGAAACGGGGCGGCGGCGTCTGCCTGAGCGCCGGTCCTTGCTCATGTGATGTAAAATATAGG
>DATGXR010000104.1:0-15144 GCA_035298825.1 Bacteroidota bacterium | reverse complement strand
CTGCGGACGTCTATTCAAAATAATCTACGAAACCAATGAGCATGTGTCAAGCCGCATGTCATTTGATGAGTGTGAGCGTTCTCAAGACCGATACGCCGTTTGATTCAAGGCGGGCACAATACACACCGCCAGAGAAGGCGTAGACGCCGTCTGTCATCACACGATTGGGCATCGCACCGGTCGAGTCGATCGCCGTACCGCGAAAGCGGTTGTTGCGTATGACAAGCTCGGCCTGATGGCGCGTCATAGTCCCGTTGGAATGATTTTTTCAGAAAACTCTCCTCATTGGAATAACCACAATTTTCGTGTAAAAACGACATTTTTTTGGGGAAACAGAGTGGCTAAAATACGCGATTTCGGCAAATTTTCCTCTTTTTTTAAATAGGCATCTGACTTGGTGATTTTTTCTAAAAAAATATTATTTTATATATGAGCATCACAACTGGAACTCTTCGGATCATCCTGTGGTTATAAACTGGGGCATCGGAAATTTTTTTTTGCCCTGTACGAATTCGGGAAAAAGATGATCCACCTTCTTTTTCGAACCCGTGCAAAGATGCCACAACAATGAAAGGAATGATTCAACATCCGCTCACTCATGCTCCGCGGTTTTTTTTATTTTTTTGCATGCGCTCTGTGTTCATCTGCGGCATTACTTCTTTACAAATAAGAATTCGAGCCCTGCTTTAAACAATCTGCCTTTACTCATAGCAACTCCATTTTTTTACACATAAATTCCACGTCTGAAAAAACCCTGTCCGTCCCCGGCACCTCTTTGTCAGCACGGGATCGCGGATTCCATGTCTCATAGCCTGGTGCTATGGATATTTCTGTCTCTCTGATAGCGAATGAATAAACGTGACAACGAGCGGTGTGCATCCATGTTTTTTTATCTCGCGCAACACGCCTCGCCACAATCACCAATGAAAAGGAACACCATGAAATCCATTTTCATGCTGACGCTTGTATCGATCGGTCTCGTGTCAGCAGCAGTCTTCACTCACGCAACAGGACCTGTACAAACTTATAACGATGTCGTCGTGATCATCAACTCGAACTCGCCGGTCTCTGAAGAAATCGGAACATACTTTGCAGCACAACGCAATATTCCGGCCGAGAATATCATCCGCATCAGCGTTCCGGTCACAGAAGAAATCACCGATACCCAATTCGCCGATCTTCGCACAAAGCTTGAAGGTGTGCTTACGTCGCGCGGATTGGCATCCCGAATCAATTATCTTGTGACGACAAAAGGCATGCCGTTGAAGATCAATCGCACCGACCCCAATGCGAACGCATCGGTTGAAAGCGAACTGACACTCATTCTCGGCAAGTATGCAGCCAACATCGGGAAATTCAGCCGGATCCGGTCCCCCTACTTCGGCATCCACGGTGATTTTTCACACGCCGCATACGACATCTTTCTGGTGACACGGCTGGACGGCTACACCTCGGCCGATATCCATGGACTCATCGACCGGGCCGCTGCGATCCCATCGGAGATTCAATCGGACGCAAAATTTGTGCTGGATCAGGACCCGGCATGGGATACGACGACGCCGCAACTGAACGCGAATCTCGTGAACGCATCGGCGCTCCTGATGCAGAAGCATCTCACTGTCGTGCTGAATACGACGCCGACATATCTGACGCATCAGACCGGTGTGATCGGATATATGGGATGGGGATGTCACGATCACCAGGCAGCGGCGATGACGGACCATGGAAAGCAAGACAACACGTACCTGCCCGGCGCGATCGGCGAGACATATGTCCCGACGAGCGGGCGCAGCTTTACACAGCCGATGGTGTACGGACAATCGGCGATCGCCGATATGATCGCCGAGGGCATCACCGGCGTGAAGGGGTATGTCTACGAACCGTACGCAGGAGCGATGAGCGACGCACGTGAATTATTTTCGATGTATGCCGACGGGTACACGCTTGCCGAATCGTTCTACAGCGCGTCGCCGTACCTGTCGTGGATGGATGTCGTCGTCGGCGATCCGAAATGCCGCATCGTGAATACGCGAGCTTCCTCGTCGTCGCTCAAAGCTGCGGCCGCGCTCCCAAAAACTCTTGTCAGCTCATTGACCAATTATCCGAATCCGTTCAATCCGACGACAACGATTTCCTTCACGTTGGAACAAAGCGGACAGGCCATACTAAAGGTGTACAATGTGATCGGTCAGGAAGTGGCGACACTATTCAATGGTGAGATTCAAGCGGGAGTCAGGCAGTCTGTCACATTCGATGCACAGAAGTTCGCGAGCGGCTGCTACTTCTCTGTTCTTGAAAGCAACGGAAAGCGCATCACACAGAGAATGCTTCTGTCGAAATAATCATGCACCGCCTGCGGCGCGATAGCCGCAGGCGGTGCCGGACATGGCACACTGTGAGTGATTATATTTTTCCGATGCCGATCTCCTTGACGACTGCCTGCAGCAGCTCGTATTGTTTCGCAAGCTGTTTCAGGCTGTTATGCGCCGCAAGAAAATCGTTATACATACAGGCTGATTCCAACTCGCCCGCGTGTGTGCTCAGGGCATGGCAACTCACGCTTGCAGCCCCGCCTTTAATACCGCGCGCGAGATGAGCGGCGTTCGATTTATCGCGCACTTTAAGATAGTCCTCGAGCTGTGTTAACTGACCCGGAAGGTCCTCGAGAAATTCACGGAGGATGATCCACATGTTCTCTTCGTCCCCCAGAAGCGCCGAGAGCAGCTCGCCGCGATCGAAGACCACGGGCTTCGCCTGCCCTGCCTTCTCGAGTGAGGCGGCGCCGTTGCTCTTGCTGTTCCCATTGCCATTACTCGAGGCCTTGCCGTTTCCATTGCCATTACTCGGGGCCTTGCCGTTTCCATTGGATGAAACCGGATGTGAGGCGGATGAGAGGAAGCGTTCGAGCACACGCAACAGTTCCTGTCGCGTGATCGGCTTGGTGATGTAATCATCCATCCCCGCTTCCAGGCACTTTTCCCTGTCGCCAAGAATCGTATACGCCGCCATCGCGACAATCGGAATCGTGTTGCCTGTCGCCCGGATCTTGCGCGAAGCTTCGATGCCGTCGATCTCCTGCATCTGCACATCCATCAGCACCAGATCGTAGCGCCAGGTCGAAGCGGACGTCACGGCGTCGTGCCCGCTTGAGACAACGTCGACATTCGTGAAGCCGAGCTTCTCGAGAATGGCGAGTGCCACCTTTTGATTCGTCGGAAAATCTTCGACAAGCAAAATGTGCGCATCATAACGCATCATCGGATCGCGCGGAACGGGTTCCGGAACCGGGGGACGCGGAACGGGGGGCGTGGAGACCATCACTCCGCGTTTGCGTTTCTGGAACGTGGCCGTAAACCAGAATGTGCTGCCTTTGCCCGCTTCGCTTTCGACGCCGATGGAGCCGCCCATCAGTTCAACGAGCTGTTTTGTAATCGTGAGTCCGAGACCGGAACCGGCAATCTTCTGCGTGGATGAATCGGCGCCCTGCGGAAACGCCATGAAGAGCTTTTCTTTTTCCGCGCTCGTTAATCCGATGCCCGTATCGGCAATCGTGAAAAGGATGACCGAGCTCTCGGCATGCTCCTGTGTTTTTTCGATGCTCAATGTGACGCGTCCAGTGTCCGTGAACTTGACTGCGTTGCCGATCAGGTTCATCAGAATCTGCTTGAGTCTGACGGGATCGCCCAGATAGGTCGAAGATCCGGCCAGCATGTTTTCAATGACGATCTCAAGTCGCTTCGCATCGGCAGCCGGTTGCAGCGTCGAGATTGTTTCTTCCACGACATTGATGATGTTAAAATCCATCGTATCGAGCGAAAGTTTTCCGGCTTCGATTTTTGAAAAATCGAGCACGTCATTGATCAGTGTCAGCAAAGACCGGCCCAGCTCCTGAATCGTCTTGAGGTACCCGGCTTGCTGCACGGTCATGACCGTTCCGGCAAACAGATCGGTCATGCCGAGAATCACATTGAGCGGTGTGCGGATTTCGCGGCTCAGATTGGCGACGAGTCCCGACTTGAGACGTGAGACTTCGACGATCTTCTCGTTGGCCGCCTTGAGTTCTGCGGAGAGCGCCTCCATCCGCTCGGTGCTCCCTGATTCATTCGTGACATCGCGAATGAGCAGGCTGACTCGCCGTTCACCGTTGCAATCGGTAAACACGGTCGAGGACAGTTCTCCCTGAAAGATCGATCCGTCCGCTCTCGCGAGCGACATCGGTTTCAGTGTCGTGTTTGCCGATTCGGGACGCTCGTGCAGCGCGGTGATGAGACGCGGATCGCTCGGATTGACTATCCCCGACTGTTCAGCCTGGCAGAGTTCCTCTTCCGTGCGCTGAAACATCCGGCACGCGGCTGCATTGGCCGACAGGATCGTTCCGTCGGGCTTCGTCACGAGTACGGCGAACATTGTGTTGTCGACAATCGCCTGATAACGCGCCTCGCAGCTTTTCAGCAAACCGAGATTCTCCTGCGCCTGTTTCAACAGCTGCGCGGTGCGGCGTTCGTGTTCTTCCTGCATCTTCGTCGAGACACGTGTCCTGCCAGTGACAAGCACCCATGCAAGCAGAGTCAGGAAAAAACTGAATGCCGTCCCGACAATCGCAATGATTGTTGGCCGGGCCGTTTCGTACTGCGATGAAAATTCGGGCGTCGAGGCAACAACGATCGTCCAGTTTCTGCCTCCGGCCTCGATCGAGCGCAGTGTCTGGAATTGCGGCTCAGGCGAAGAAGCGCGTTCCGAATTCTCCGCAACGGAGGTGTAGAGGATCGATTCTGGGGTGCGTCCATTTTGCGCATCGAACAGTTCAACATCGATCGCACGCGCACCCTGTCGTCCGGAAGACAGACCCGAGACAAGATCGGCAACGCGCAGTGGCGCATGGATCCATCCGACGATGTTCGCGCGCCGATCATTCAACGTGGAGATCGGCATGCCTTTTTTATAGACAGGAAGGTACATGACACATCCCGGCTGTTCCGATGCCAGCTGCGTCTTCGCGCTTATCGAGAGATCTCCCAGGTCGCGCGCGCGCTCCATCACCGCGCGCCGCATGGGATCGCTGTACATATCAAAGCCGAGCGCGCGAAGATTGTCCCCCGAGAACGGTTCCATATAATAGATGGGCGCGTACGCTTTGCGATCGCCATCGGGAATCACGGAGTAGGCGGCGAATCCCTCTTTGCGCACGAGCATCACATGGAGCGCCTTTGCCTCTGATCCGATAATGAGCGAGAACCCGATCCCCTCGATGCCGGGATAGCGCTCAGCCAGATGCAACGTCGACACATACGCGCCAAATGTTTTACGATCGGGAATGCCGCTTGCATCGAAGAGTCCGTGCACACTGTGAAGTGCGGTTGTATATGCAGAGAGGCGTTGTTCGATGACGGTGACAGTCTGTTGCGCCTTGACATCGAAAATTTTTTCCATTGCAGCGCTTTCGCTGCGGCGTGCGTCCTTCCACAGAAAGAAGACGCTGAGCAACAGCACACACAGGACAAGTGCAGGAATCAGAAGACCTGACAAACGGCTGGGTTCAGTGCTTGAAAAAGATGACAGATCGGAATCGGCGGGCGAGAGTGGTTTCATTGTGATGACAAGAATGAATTATTCGGATATGTACGATCTTTTTTTTCAATTATCATTCAATATCGGACAAAAAAATGCGCATTGAATGAATCAATATAAAAAATAAAAATTAACGAATCCCATTTTTTAAAGCATTTTTTTCGATGTCCTGGCCGATAACTGCTGAGGGAAAGAACCCCATCGCGGACGCAAGCACGGGTTCCGGGCAAGATTTTTTTTCCTTTGAATTTCGTGGATTTTACAGGATAATGAGAAAAGGAGACCACACATGTATGTAAATACAGCGGTAGTTCCTTCTCTCCTCCGGCACCGAGATGCGAGATCAAAGAGGACGCATTAATTTTTTTTAACTTGCATTATGAGGATACAGCGCGACTTCGTGTCGATGTTGCCGCAGAATGGTGAGGCTTGAAGATTCTTCGCGCCCGAGAGCGGAAGGCGCCTCCGGCCAACGGCAGCTGCTGATCGACGATGAGCCGAAGTTCGTGCATGAGATCCGGTTCCGCTTTGCCGACGCGGGCGATCACTGTCATCGCAAAGACTTTCACTGCGATCGTTTCATCAGGGCAGGCAAGGAAATCGAAGCAGAGCGAGACCACCGTCCCAAGAAGCCGCCGGGGAATCTCGACATTTTGAAGCAAGTGAACGATATTGCGTTTTACTGCATTGTGGATGTTCGGCTCTTTCATCTTGGCGATTAAATTTTTCAGGTGAGGCGCGAAGAGATCCGGATGCAGATCGCCGAGTGTGCCCACCACCCATGCGCCGCGCTGGCCGATCAGCGCGTCGCCATGGAGAAAAATAGTCATGAATGACTCGAGCCGCTCGGGATCCGTGCCGATCCATTTGGCGATCCTGATTGTCTGGCGTTTGGAATGTTCTTTGCGAAGTTCAAATTCAATGTCCATAGCATGCAAGCGATGTGTCTTCTAGACGAGACCTTCCTGTGCGGCTTTAGCCACCATGGCCACGCGGTTTGAGACGTCTAATTTTGTATAAACATGTTTGAGATGGGTTTCCACCGTGTAGTAGCTGATATTGAGCTGTCCGGCGACATCGTTGCTTGTGAAGCCACGCATGATCAGCTTGATGATCTCAAGTTCGCGCCGGGATAATTTATAAATATCCACATGGTCCGAATCGCTCGTGAGCAACTGAATGAGGCTCCCGGTGATCATCGGATCAAGCGGCATGCCGCCATCGACCGCATGCTCGACCGAACGGATGATATCCTCTTCGGTTGATATTTTCAAGATATATCCTTTCGCGCCCCTTTTCAAGGCCAAACGGGCGCCGTCTTCATCGTCCATGGACGTGAGCATAATAATGATGACGCCGGGAGAAGCACGCAGCAAGTACTTGATCGCATCAAGCCCCGTCATGGTCGGCATCATGATATCAAGAAGGATCACCTGAGGGTGAACAGCAGACGACTCCAACTCCCTGATCGCGCCTTTGGCGGATGTAAAAAATGTGTCACAATACAACCGGGGACTCTTGTTGATCACCTCTGTCAGGACCGTGCAATACGACTTGTTGTCGTCCACGACCCAGACAGAAGACTTCCCCATGCCGAAAGAGCTGATTGGAATTTCCATAGGCTCATGTGCTTTCATGTTCAGTGTCAAGAGGCAGCGCCACGAAAAACGTCGACCCGTTGTGCGCCTGGCTATGGGCGGTGATGGAGCCTCCATGTGTGTTAATGATGTTCTTTACAATCGGAAGTCCCAGGCCTGTTCCGCCTGTTCCTTCCTTTGTCGTAAAAAACGGAGTGAATATTTTTTCGAGATGGTCATGCGGAATGCCCGAGCCGGTGTCGGAGATGGTGATGAGCGCATAGGCTTCGCCGTTGTCTTCATATTCCACATACGCGCTGTCTCGGTCGGGATCCAGTCTCCGCAGTGCGATCGAAAGCGTTCCTCCGTCTGCCATCGCTTCTTTCGCATTTTGAAAGAGATTGAGGAATACCTGGTTCAACAGACTTTCATCGCCGAGGATCATCAGCGGATCTCGTGCATACTGCTTCTCCACACTGATCGATTGCGGCATGGTGTTGAGACATGTGCGTACCGACGCGTCCAGCGTGCGTGCGAGATCGATTCGTTTTTTCATTCCGCTGATGCCTTTGCCCACCATCAGAATGTTTTTCACAAGGCGCAGACCGCTGTTCATCGAGTCTTCCATCGTTTCAAACAGACGCTCACCGGAAGACCCGGGCAGCTTATCGCGCAGGATGCTGAGCGACAGAAGAACCGGCGCGAGGATGTTTTGCAGATCATGGGCGATACCGCCTGTCATTAAGGCGATGGCTTCCATCTTCTGATTGTAGAGCCGGCTCGTTTCAAGCGCGCGTTTTTCGGTGATATCGGTATTGACGATCAGCACGGCCGAGGTGTTGCGATACTGGTTGTCTATCCTCTGCCAGACGCTTTCTACAAGGATCGGCCGAATCTTCTTGCCGCGATGCGTCTGCTCACCGGTCCATTCCCCGAAATTTTCGACATCTTCCATGCAGATGCGGTACTGATCCCGAGTGTCCCCGGAAAACAGGAGCAAGCCGATTTTTTTTCCCAGCACCTCGGCGCTCTTCCAGCCGTACATATCAGCCGAAGCGTCGTTCCAAAAGAGAATCTCACCCTCGAGTGTCATCACAACCACGCTGTCGCGCGTCTTATTAAGCAGCGCCGCTTGTTCTTCAATTTTTTCCTGATCTTCCTTGCGACGGGTGATGTCGCGGAAAACGCCGTAGGCGATCTTTTCCTGATGCTCCGACTTGACCGAGACAAGCAGCCAATGTCTTCGGTTGTTTGTGTCGACAAAGGAAACCTCATATTCTTCAAGAATGCCATGCCCGTCAAGCGCGGCAACGATCGATGTCAGATGAGCGGGAAGTTTTTGCTCAAAGAGATCCGCAAGACTTCCAATCGAGGTGCAGACAAAGATATCGAGCAGAGCCTGGTTTGCATCGAGGATCTCGAACGGGTCATATTGAAACTTGATCATGCCGGCAAGCGAATTATGAAACAGCGTTCTGTAATTCAGTTCGCTTCGCTGGATCTCCGCGAGCTTTTCCTGCTGGAGTCGGAGTTTATGCCTGTGGCTATAAACCAGGAGCGCAATAAATCCAACACAAAACACGAAGAGTATCACGCTTCCGGCATAGATGATCCACAGCGTATTCGTCACGGCGTCTTGCACAGAAAGCCCTTCAGATAACATCCGTTGGCGATCATGATCAGAATAAAATTTACCTGCCATGCCTGATAAAAATACACAGTCCCCATTTTCAATAATTCGTTCGCCAATCCGATAAGGATCAATGCGCCGACATTGTAGAGCAAGCTTCCTGTTGCGACCCAGAACAGCGGACGACGCGTGATCGGTTCGTGATCATGGCGGAATTCCAGAAACAAGTAACTCAGACCGTAACAAATTGCGATCATCATGCCGAGCGTGAATGCGGATGAATCCAGTTTTTCAGGAGCGTGATACAAAATCGCAACGGCACCCCAAACCAAGAGAGAGAGGATCACAAGCAGCGTGAATCCCCTCCGCGTAGCAGTTGTGCGGATCGCCGATATATAGACAAGGGCAAGGACGATCGATTCGATGAAGATTCCATATCGGGCGATCGTCCAATTATTCCACTGAAGAACAGAAAAAATCAATTGAATCAGATGTTCCGAAAACAACACTATGCAAAATAAAAGCATCCATTGCATTGATCGATTGTGTTGTCTGAATCTCGAGAGACCAAACACGATTGGGACAATAGTACTGAAGCAGGAAATGTACGATAGTACGGGTATGCGCATAGTGCATCAATAAAGTTTATTTCCCGGAGCACATAAGGGAGGACAGGGTTGCGCCAACTCCCCGATTGTGCCGTGGATCAAATCACTTCCATTCGCATCCACACCAACGAGCACCAATGTTACATTCTTTCCATCGGTAGTGGCGAAATATTGCCGAATGCCCACACACCCGGGTTGGGCCAGGATCTTATCATAGATGTTCCTTTCAAAATACACCGCTTTATTGGCTGGCGCAACAGGATTGCTCCAATAGTTCTGTATAAATTTTTGAGCATCACTCAGCGCGATAACGTGATTGCCGGTACCCGTATATTGGGCAATCAGCCGATGCGACAGAACGACAATACCGAGCATAATAACCGCTCCGATACCGATTGCAGTGAGCGAAGATTTCAAACCGGAACGTGTGAGTTGCATAACATCCTCCTTGGGTACGTATATGATGAATGAATGATGCAGGCTTGTCGTTTATTGCTCATGAACATTCAAGCTGTGCGAGCATGTGTGACAACATAGACAAACTGAGGAAAATAATCGAATTCTTCGATGAAAATTGCAATACCGAAAACTTGGTATTTTTCATGTAGGACAAATCGATTTTTACAGACACAAATCTTCGAATATATCGCAATTAAGGGGGATTTTCCAGTTACGCGAGAAAATCATTTGTCGGAACAAAAAAAATCACAGCGTGTGGACTAGCTCCATTTTCACCCTTTGGAACTATTGTTGTTTGACCAAATCCTCCGTAGGATTGAATTACTTTTCATATCGCGTGTGAAAACGCACACACACGCACATTCGCCGTCGACTTCCAGCCTGAAAATTTTTCCCGGTTTCACACAAACTCCACGACGCAGCCACATTGAGCGGGCGTCAACACACATAATGAAATAAGGAGATGCATCATGAAAGCATTGGTGTACCAGGGCCCGCGCGATGTCCGTGTAATGGACATGCCGGAGCCCAAGATCGAACGTCCCACCGACGTGCTCGTCAGGATCACGGCAACGAATATTTGCGGATCCGATTTGCACATCTACGAGGGACGCACTGAAATGAAGCCCGGACTCATCATGGGACATGAGAATCTGGGTGAGGTGATCGAGGTGGGCTCGGCAGTCGATCGCATTAACGTCGGCGACCGCGTCTGCCTTCCGTTTAATATCGCCTGCGGCTTCTGCAAAAACTGCGAGCGCGGTTTGACCGGCTTCTGCCTCACGACGAATCCCGGCAATGCCGGAGCCGCCTATGGCTACGCGGGAATGGGTCCCTATGCCGGCGGTCAGGCAGAGTTCCTGAGGGTTCCCTATGCCGATTTCAACTGCCTGAAGCTGCCCCCTGACGCCGAAGAGAAGGAAAACGATTATGTGATGCTGTCCGACATCTTCCCCACGGGATATCACGCCACGGAACTTGCACGAGTCAGACCGGGAGACGCCGTCGTCGTCTACGGGGCGGGACCGGTCGGACTGATGGCCGCACTCTCGGCATCGATCCGGGGAGCCGGAATGATCATGGTGGTCGATCTGCACAAGAAGCGCCTTGAGCTTGCCCGGCAGATCGGGGCAATCCCGATCGACGATTCGGACGGGACGGCTGTGGATCAGGTGCTTCAGCTCACAAACGGGCTTGGCGCCGATTGCGCATGCGAATGCGTCGGTTATCAATGCTGCAACGCCGATGGCGAGGAAGTCCCCAATCTCACGATGAACAACATCGTGAAATCTGTGCGCGCCACGGGCACTATCGGCGCAGTCGGTGTTTTTATGCCCAAGGATCCGGGCTCGCGCGACACGCTTGAAAAGAAGGGGCAGATCGCATTCGACTTCGGTGAGTTTTGGAAGAAGGGACTGCATCTCGGAACCGGTCAGGCCAATGTCAAGGCCTACAACCGGCAGTTGCGCGATCTGATTCATATCGGCAAAGCGACACCGTCGTTCATCATCTCGCACGAGCTGCCGCTTTCGGATGCGGCCGAAGGCTACAAGAATTTCGACGAACAGAAAGATGAATGGACAAAAGTCGTATTGAAGCCAACCGGCGTCAAACGACCCGAGCAGCACATCAAGGGCCGCGCTGCCGTCCCGCAGTCACGCAGCACTGTGCGTCCCTCGACGCAGCCGAAGCGCCAGACAAGCCGCTAGGCATCATCGATGTGTATGAAGACATCAAAAAACAGAAGGCCTTCAGGAACAGTATATCGTTCTTGAAGGCCTTCTGTTTCGATAAGTTCCTGAAGCGTCACGCTGGGAACATCATTTTTTCTGATCTGTTGTGATGCGCTCCGCATGAATTTGCGGACGACATTCGATTCCCGGTTTCATGTGTCAGCCGGCGAAATCCCGGGAACAATAAAACGCACTACTTCGCCAGCAAAAGCTTTTTTGTTTCACTGAATGCACCCGCTTCAAGACGATAGAAATACATCCCGCTGGACAGATTTGCGGCATTCCATTGACACGAAAATTTTCCCGCACAAAGTTCTTCTGCGATGACGTTTGACACTTTCCTGCCCAAGGCATCATAGATATTCAAAGAGACAAACGATGCCGCAGGCAGACTGAAAGTGAACGTGGTCGAGGGATTAAAGGGATTCGGATAATTCTGTTCAAGACTGAACCGTGTCGGCACTGGATCAGAAATATTTTTCACGACCGCAGTCAATTCTCCCAACGGTCTTCGCCACATACCATCCATCGTCACCGCATAGAGATCTTTTCCAAGAATGGCAAGCGATGAAATATTCTTATTCGACAGTCCTTGATTGACTTCACTCCAGACTTTGCCATTGTCCGGCAATCGATACACTCCCCCGCCCCACGTCCCCGCAAAGAGTGTGCTCCCGGAATTTGCAAGGATGTGGATATTCTTATTGCTCAAACCAGTGTTGACTGTTTGCCAGTTTGAACTATTGTTGGAGGAAACATACATGCCGCTTGATGTTCCCGCGAAAAGATTTGTTTCCACAGCGGCAAGAGCGTTTACAGACACAGAGACTAAACCGTTACTGGCTGGCATCCAAGTCCCTCCGCTGTCGAAGCAGCGATAGACTCCACTTCCTATTGTC
Organism: Bacteroidota bacterium; assembly: GCA_035298825.1. Lineage (GTDB taxonomy): Bacteria > Bacteroidota > Ignavibacteria > UBA10030 > UBA8401 > CAISDA01. The sequence goes on along the minus strand of DATGXR010000104.1, from coordinate 2,670 downwards.
GGGAGAGATTCTTACAGACGGATCCTTACAACACATTATGACAAATCACCCTTGATCGGAAGAACCCTGTGCCGCAATGGACACGAGTAAAATATCTATGAGTCAATTCGATCGGTGCCGTACACAAAATACGCGCTTGCACTTTTCTTCCGAATTGATTAATATGCGACTCAGTTCCAGGCATCATCGACACTACCAGCAGGTCGCACATGGGCGAGTCTGTATGGTGTCCGTTCTTCCTTGCAGAGCCTCTGGCGAGTCGAAAGATTCGTAAGAGGCTTTTGTGCTTTTTTGTACACCGCAGTGTGATCACACGCAATGTCCCGCAGAAAATAGATGAACCGGAGTGTGTTCCTGAATTCTTTTTCGAGGAGGGCATATGAAACACATTGGTACTGTTATTATAGTCTGCTTCTTCTTTTCCCATCTTCATCTCTTCGCGCAGCAAGCCGATCTTCCCGATACCGAAAAGCGAAAGCGCGGTACCGGGCAGCCTGAGCAGATCCTGAATTACAGCAAACGGCTTTCGTTGCATTCCACTTCCGCAAGCGGGGGCAGACTCTCGTGGAAGACCGGATCCGCTCCGCTGCTCGACAGCTACATCTGTTACGGCGACGCCGAGGACCCGATCACATTCGAGATCAAGATCGATCAGGATGTGAAGGATCTCAAAAATGTCACGCTGACGCTGAGCGTATGGGATGTGGATGAATCAAGCGGCGAAGTCGATGTCGTCTCTGTCAACGGACAGATCATCGGCACGCTCCATGGCGCGAACGATTCCTGGAGCATCAACAATTATAATATCAATCCGTCCATCCTCGTCGGCGGCACGAAGACCAATCCGGGCATCAACACGATCGTGGTCGACCTGACTGTCGACTCATGGTGCGTCACGGTGGACTGGGGAGAGATCTCGGCGGATGGAAGCCAGATGAAGATCGTCGAATTCATTCCCGGCACAAACAAGCTTGCGTCGTTTACGACGCCCGATCTTCATTTCAAGTTCAGCAAGGAACTCGACGATAAATCCGTGAGCGCGACAACAGTCAAACTGCAATACAGAAACGCCGCCGGAGATCTTCTCGATGTGCCCTCGACGTATACGGTGACGAAGGATCTCCTTGCCATCAAGCCGACCGGCGGATTGAAGGACGGCGTCAAATACACGATCACGATCGCCGGCAATTCTGATGGAGTCAAGGGCAAACAGGGCGATACGCTCGCCGGCCCGCAGAAATACGATTTTGCCGCGATGCCCGATCTGACACCCGACGGACCCGCCGCGAATGCGCCCGGTGTCTATCCGATTCAGGTCGTGAGGAACGCGAAGCAGATCCGTGAGAAGGCCACTGTGATGCGCATCTACACGAACAAGTGGACGAAGAAAGCGGACGTGCATCCGAGTTCACAACTCGAAAAAATTCCCGTGAAGGTCACACTTGCAGAAGGCGCCACACAAATCGCGTCGCAAAATATTGAAGCCGAACGACTCGACCTGCGCGACACGGCGGCAAAGAAGAAAGCCGGAACCAACAGCCTCAATTTTTATTATCACTGGCTTGCGGCGCTTGCCGACGGAGATCACCAGATCGATGTCAAATTGGAACCTGTCGACCAGGTGGGCACGCCGCCGGAGAATTTCACGAAGGTCACACCCATCAAGATTAAAGGCGGCAAGACAATGAAAGTCGTCTATCAATACATTCTGGCCGACAGCTGGGCGGGCGGCGTGCCGGCAGCCGACAAGACACGCATGGACAGACTCATGGCGAACTGCAAAATTTTCTTCCGTGATAATTTTCCTGTGAAGGAAGTCGAAGTGACAAGCGCCGCGGATGTCAATCTCGCCGTGCCCCTTGCCTCATACACGTGGCCGCATGCGCGAGGATTTGCCGCAGCCACCGTTCGCGACGGAATGCCGTTTCTTGATACCGTGAAGAATATCATGCTGAATCTCGATGCATGGAAAAACAAAGGCGCCGGTGTTTCGTTCGTCGGATTGGTGCCGCAGGATTTTGGAAAGCGAAGCGTCGATTCGGGATGGGTCAGCGAAACAGATTATACCGGCGTCTCGTATTCGCTCGGACTCGGAGGAGCGGCGGCGGACAATCAGATGATTTTCCTCCGGGACGACAACGGCAGGGCCGGATGGGGCGCCAACGCATCTACTGTGACACATGAATTCGGGCATAACTATTCAATCAGCACGAAAAATTTCAGCGGGACAGCGCACACAGAAGACGTGATGCCGACAGAAGGATTCTGGGTTTCGAAGAAGCTCAACAAGTCGAGCACCGAAGGCAATTCGGAAGCAGCAGTACAGAAAAGTCTCATGTCGGTCACTATCCAGCCTGAAAACGAACGCTGGATCTGTGATTATGATTACGACGAACTTTTCACAAACGTGCCCAGCACATTGATCCGTAAGGCCCCCACGGCGGGCAATCATCTCTTCATTGCCGGAGGCTACGATCTTTCCGATCGGTTTTATCTCTCGCCCGTCTGGGAAGCCGATTATACTGCAAACGCATATCCGGCTCAGGGCGATCTGACGCTCGTGCTGTTCAACAGGTCGGGATCGCAAGTCGGCACGTATAATTTTCTCTCAAGCTCGACGATGTTCGGAGAGGGAAAAACATTGACCGTGAAATCGTTCGCCTTCTTCGT
>DATGXR010000103.1:0-3519 GCA_035298825.1 Bacteroidota bacterium | reverse complement strand
TGGAATGCCTTGCACCCGCAAACGAAACCGCTCGTGTATATGACATACATCGGCGTGAAGGAGGCGACGAGCGATTGGGCCGATGCCCTCAAGACGGAGATGATGAAGAATCCCGGATATTTTCAGATTGCGCAGATCGGCCTCTCGATGACATACGATGGCACCGCGAGCTCCCATTATGAACAGGATGTTGCGGCGGGATTGTACGATAAACAGATATCGGCATTCATCGACGGGTTGCAGGCACTGGCGATGCCGGCATATGTGCGCATCGGATATGAATTCAACGGCGTCGCGTGGAACGGCTACGCACCCGCGACATATAAGCAGGCGTTTATTCGCATCACGAACATGATGCGGGCGCGCGGCGTCGAAGCCGCGACTGTCTGGAACTTCGCCATGGACGGCGTGATGAACTTCCAGGATTATTATCCAGGCGATGCCTATGTCGATTGGTGGGCGTTCAACGTCTTCGCCGCCAATCATCTTACCGATCCGAATGTGTATCGGTTCCTCGACAGCGCCCGCGCGCACGGCCGGCCCGTCCTCATCGGCGAAACGACTCCGCGTAGTGTCGGTGTGCTCGACGGTCAACAAAGCTGGAACAAATGGTTCGTTCCTTTTTTTGCCCTCATTCATTCTCGTCCCGAGATCAAGGAGTTCTCCTATATCAATTGGGATTGGTCTCAATATGCACAGTGGTCGACGTGGGGAGATGCGCGTCTCGAAAAAAATTCCGTCGTCCGCGCCAACTTTGCCGGCGAAATGGATTCGACGCAATATCTCCATGCTTCGAGCGAGAGCGCATTCCGGAAGACTCTCGGTTATGCGGATGCGGCCCCTCCCGCGACACCCGGGACGATCTCCGTTGTACAAAATGCTTATCCTCTGAAGTTGAATTGGAATGCGGTCACCGATCTGTCGGGACTGTCGCATTACTGCATCTATAAGCATGGCGTCCTCGCCGATTATGCGCTCACACTGCCATACGCCGATAAGACCGTCGTGGCAGGCGATACGATTACCTATGCCGTGACCGCAATGGATCGCGCGGGGAACGAGAGCGCGGCAACACCCGGCCTGCGTGTGACCGTCCCGTCGGTGCTCGCAAAAGCCGTCAACGGAGAATTCAACAACGCGTTGGATGGATGGCATCTTTCGTCGTATGCGACAGGTGCGGCGGGAACAATCGTGATCGATTCGAGTTCGGTCCTCTCAGGCCGCAACTCGAGCCTCACAACGGTCACTCAATCCTCGGGTACCGACTGGCATCTCCAGCTCTGGCAATACCTCACCGTCCATTCCAAATACAAATATAAAATATCCTTCAGGGCGAAGGCGTCTGCGCCGAAGACGATCGGTGTCTGTGTGCAGCAGAGTGCGTCGCCGTATGCGGTGTACTTTAACGGCTCGCACGCGCTTACGACCACGCCGCAAACATTCGTCGATTCCGTTGTTGTGAATACCGCACTCATGGCAAAGCTCGAATTTTTCCTCGGCTCCTCCGCGTTGGCGAAGGTGTGGATCGATTCGGTGTCGATCCTCGAAATCTCTCCGACCGTCACCAGCGTCGACGATCGGCCGACACCGGTGCCCGCGATGTATGCATTGCACCAAAATTTTCCCAACCCGTTCAATCCGACGACGACGACCATCGCGTATTCGCTTCCGATGTCGTCGCCCGTGTCGCTGAAAATATTCGATGTCATGGGAAGGGAAGTCGCCACGTTGGTGCAGGGAGAAAAACCCGCGGGAACGCATACGCAACGGTGGAATGCGTCCGGCGTCTCGAGCGGCATCTATTTTTATCGCCTTCAGGCAGGACTCTATTCAGAAACCAGGCGCATGCTCATTCTGAAATGATGCGTGCGGCGCAATAACAGAAGGAGGTCATCATGTCAAAAGCATATCGTCTGCATACAACCGGAGGACCGGAGGTACTCCATTGGGAAGAGGTGGAGATCGGCGCTCCAGGTCCGGGAGAAGCGCGTGTGCGTCATGAGGCGTGCGGACTGAATATGGTCGATGTGTACTATCGCACCGGTCTCTATCACACGCCGTTGCCCTCGGGCATCGGTGTGGAAGGCGCCGGTATTGTTGAAGCAGTGGGTGCCGGTGTGACGCATGTGAAACCCGGAGACCGTGTCGCGTATGCCGGCGGTCCTCTCGGCGCGTACAGCGAGGTGCGGCTCATGCCCGCAGACAGGCTGTGCGTGTTACCCGAGGGCATCTCAACCGAGCAAGGGGCGGCGATGATGCTCAAGGGCATGACAGTCCAATACCTTGTTCGTCAGACGTACCGTGTGCAGCCGGGCGACACCGTCTTGTTCCATGCCGCCGCAGGCGGCGTCGGATTAATCGCATGCCGGTGGCTCAAGGCTCTCGGCGCCGTCGTGATCGGCACCGCTGGTTCAGAAGAGAAATGCCGCCTCGCGCGCGAGCATGGCGCCGATTATTGCATCAACTACCGCTCCGAGAATTTCGTCGAGCGTGTGAAGCACATCACCAACGGCGAGGGCGTGCCCGTCGTGTACGATTCGGTGGGCCGGGAGACATTCATGGATTCTCTCGACTGCCTTCGACAGCTCGGCATGATGGTGACCTTCGGCAATGCATCGGGCCCTGTTCCACCGCTCGACTTGTCCATCCTGAGTGCGAAAGGCTCGCTGTTCATCACTCGACCGTCTCTCTTTGCGTACGCGGCCAAACGTGAGAGCCTGGAAAAGATGGCCGCTGAGTTGTTCGAGATGGTCCTCTCCGGGAAGGTGACCATCGAGATCGGCCGGCGATATCCACTCGCCGATGCCGGACAGGCGCATACGGATCTTGTGGCACGGAAAACGACGGGGGCTTCAATACTACTGCCATGATGCACGCAAGAAATTTTTAATAATGTGACAATTCCTGTGAAAATACATCACGGTTGATTCTCTGTAACAATTTCTTTATCCCATGACTCAGTATAACGGCAAATTACTTTCCCTTCCTCCTAAATGCTGCCTATGATTTGTTGACACGATTGAATTCACATATTTAATCCGTTGGATAGTTACTCCGGAAGAGAAGTGAAGAATCATGTCAACTATATCCCGTCCCAAACGATTTTATACTGTATTAAAGTACATCCTTTCATCCGTTATCATTGTTTTCTCTATTTCAGGTGTCATTTATTGCCGGCAACCCAGCTGGGGGAGTGTATCTTTACAAGATACAAGATTGCGGTAAAGATTGCTGAAAAGAATGGAGAATCACAATTGAATCAGGCTGCGTGGTCAAGAAATTCTTTGGCTTTGTACAGATCGCATGCAACCTGAAGATTCATCCAAAATTCGGATGAAGTCTTTAAGACGCGCGAAAAAGGAATTATATGTCGACCCTTGATGTTCATTTTGACTGAAGGCGTAATACATGTGTGCGGCAACTACTTAAGGAGCGTGAAATGTCAAAATTGCGTGTGGCGAGTTTTTCAATTTCACTTGACGGATTTGGCGCAGGTCCGAATCAGGATCTTGACAATCC
>DATGXR010000102.1:0-2551 GCA_035298825.1 Bacteroidota bacterium | reverse complement strand
TGTTGCAATCGCTTCTGTTTCTCCGACCAGACCCGGGATCACGGCCAGTCCGAGCAATCCGGGAAGAATGACGATCAGAGGAACGAACATCTTAAAGCTCGCGCCGATAATCGGCGCCATCTTTGCCGCACGCAGGTCCTTGGCCGTCAACACGCGCTGCACGACGAGGAAGTCAGTCGTCCAATATGCGAACGAGATACAGAAGCCAAGTCCGATTACGATACCCGTCCAGTGGATGCCCATCGGATTATCCTGGAACGAACCGAGCGTGCTCCACAAGTGTGTGTAATCGCCCTTCGGGAAATTCTGATGAATGCGGTCGACCATCTGCGTCCACCCTCCGGCTTCGATCATGCCGAGGATCGGAATCAACAGGGCGCCGAGCCAGATGAGGATGAACTGCAGCACCTCGTTCAGGATGGCGGAAAGAAGTCCGCCCAACACGACGTAGAGCATCACGGTGATCGACGAGACCCAGATCGAGAAATGGATGTCCCATCCGAGCACGACCTTCATGACGATGGCCATCGAATACATGTTGATGCCGCTCATCAGCACGGTCATAAAACCGAATGACACGGCGGAGACCATCGAGGCGCCTTCGCCGAAACGGAGCTTCAGATATCCGGGCACCGAATGTGTCTTGCTGATATAATAGAAGGGCATCATGATCAATCCCAAAAAGAGCATCGCAGGGATGGCGCCGATCCAATACCAGTGCGTCGCCAGGATGCCGTACTGATACGAGGCGGCAGCCCAGCCCATCAGTTCAAGCGAACCGAGGTTGGCCGCCACGAAGGACAGTCCCGCGATCCACATTGTCATCGAACGGCCGGCCATGAAAAAGTCTTCGCCGGTCTTCGTGAATTTCATGAGATAAAATCCGATCCCCAACACGAATATGAAATAGAGGATCACGATGGCGCTGTCGACCCATCCAAGAGAGATGAGATTCGAGCCGGCCAGGAGCAAACCCACAATTGGAGTTATGATACCGGGCATTGTTCGTCCTTATAGAAAATAGTGATGATGGAAATAGTGCAAGTGTATTACGAATAATGATGCGCCAATAATAGCGAATCCCCGGGTAAAGGCCTAAACCGTTTTGCGTCTTTTATTCACCATTTTACGCAAACAGCGTTTCCACAAGAGGCTGATTCGAGGCTTAAAAGCGGCGATTGATCTTGCGGTATTCTCTCGGTCCGATTCCCTTTTCCTTCTTGAAATAGCGCGAAATATGCTCGACATCCGTGAAATTAAAGATCGACGTGATCTCTGAAATCGTCATCGTCGTTTCGATGAGCATCTTCGAGATGAGGTCCGTGCGCACACGCCGGATTTCCTCCTGGATCGAGCGATGGATGATCTTGCGGAATCGCTCCTCGAGGCTGCGCCGGGCAAGCGAAGTTTGAAAGACGACATCGTCCACGCGCAATTTTTTCTTCGCGTTCTCCCTGATGTAGCGAACGGCTGTCGCCACGTTCACATCATCCACCGCAAGCATATCGGTCGACTGGCGCACAACGACGTGCGTGGCCTGCACGCAGATTTCCTGTCCCTGCATCGGTTCGCCGTTCATCAGACGCGAGAGGAGTTCGGCCATGTAATACCCGGCCGATTCCGTATTGAGCGCGACGCTCGTCAGCGGAGGATCGGAGAGATCGCACAGCAGCGCGTCGTTGTCGACGCCGATCACCGCCACATCTTCGGGCACGCGAAAGCCCGCGAGCTTGCAGGCTTCCAGCACGTGTTGTCCGCGGTCGTCGTTACAGGTCATCACACCGATCGGTTTGGGAAGCTGCGCGATCCAGGCCTGCATGGACGACTGTTCATCTTCCCAGGAAATCGTGCGCTTGCGCCGGGGACGCTTGTAGATGTGTACGCCGTATCCCGCCTCCTTCATTTTGCGTTCGAACAACTGCTTGCGCTCCTCGGACCACAAAAATTCATCGAACCCGCAATAGGCAAAATGCTGCAGCCCTTTGCCCAGGAGATGCTCGCATGCAAGCTCGACGATCCCATGTCCGTCCGTAATGACGACAGGAAGCGTGTTGTCAAGACGCGACGCTTCGTGCAACACCATGATCGTCGGCAGCTTCAACTCCATCAACTGACGGCTGATGATCGAATTGCGCATGATGATGCCGTTGGCGTGCCAGTTCGAGAGATGGGGAATCGAGGACTTGAGGCTGCGCGCTTCGCGATAAAAGCTCCACGGTCCATGGAGCTTCGAATAGCGGGCGATGCCGCGCAGCAATCCTCGCCCGAATGCGCGCGAGGTTTCAAGCAGCAAAATCACTTTGGGAATATGTTTCAACGGCATTATGTATTCTTCTTCATTGTGTTGCACGGAAAAAAAAAAGCATCAGGGAATGAACTGCGTCCAGCCGCCGGCGTTCAAGTGCGGACTCGGAACGAATACGAACGCATCCGGATTCCGCTCGAACTGCGTGTAGATCGCGCAACCGCGTTCGATGCCGAGTGTGCCGGCATACGAGGCCGGATGTTTTTCAATAAGCGTACTCGGAGCATAGCGCGAATTCGCATTCCA
>DATGXR010000101.1:0-9298 GCA_035298825.1 Bacteroidota bacterium | reverse complement strand
CATCGGACTGAATGAAATCTTTGCCTATCGGCGCAATTTTGCCTCCTCAATATATGAAATCCGAATGACAATCCAAAGTAAACGGTAACTATGTGAATATAATTAAATTTCGCCACAATTCAACGTTAATATTGGGGAATTTGTGTGTGTGTGGCAAATTGTCGGCAGGTTATTACAATAGCGGGATTAATGAGACGAAGTGTGTTCGAATCGTAAAAATTTTTTTCTGTGTTGCGGATCGTTTATCAGAGGACGGAACGTGTGAGACGCGCGCCTGTGGTGACGCGCGCTGTGCCGTTCGTCAACTCGATGAGCTGGCGCGCGCATGCCTCCGCCCTCTCAACCGGCACAAGCAGCCGGAATGTCACGTCTTGTGCGTAGTCGGCACGGTCGATCGCCACATCGTTCCGCGCGCAGAGATTCATCACCGGTGTGACGAATGAGTACGACACTTCGGCGGTCAGCTCAATAACGGGGATGCGCATGACGGATTCGGTGCGCTTCAGCACTTCCGTCGCCGCATCAAAATACGCGCGACCAAGTCCGCCGACGCCGAGTTTTGTTCCGCCGAAGTAGCGAGTCACGACGATCAGAATATCGGACATCTTCGCAGACTGCACCGCAGAAAAAATTTTCACGCCTGCAGTGCCGGATGGCTCGCCGTCGTCCGAGTAATGGAACGTCTCGCGGTGTTCGCCGAGTGCCCAGGCGAAGCAATGATGCGTCGCGTCGTAATACGCCTTGCGCACCGCGCGGAGATATTCCTCCGCTTCTTCGGGTGTGAAGACCGGATATGCTTCGGCAATAAATTTCGACCCTTCGACCTTCAGCAGCGTCTCTTCGCGGCGCTTGATCGTGTAATAGTGATCCATATCCTGCGTCTCAAAATACCTGTGTCACCGTATCGATGAAAAATAAAATCCCGCAGTCAGGCGCAGCGTGATTGCGTCATCGGGCTTCAGTCCCGACGATCTCTTGTTTGTGTACGACGTGTAAATCAGGTTCGGCACGATGTGTACATCGTTCACCGGCATATAGTCGATGCCAATCGTGGCTTCAATCATGCGTATTCCTGATGTCCTGTTCTGATCCGGATCGTAATAATCGCCGCGATAGACAAAACGCACGTCGTTATCCGCCTGCATCCATCCGTAGAGTGAAACCGCGTACGGCGATTCGTTGTAATTGCGCCGCACGGTTTGATGGTTGATTCTGTAGACTCCCTCGAGTGCGGCTGTGAATGAACTGCTTTCATATCCGACGAGTCCCTTGAATGTCGCGCGATATCTGTCGTCTCCAAGATTTTCGAAATCGCCGTACCCTTCGAGCACGAATCCGGGAGTCGGTGTGAGGCCGAGCGAGGCGTAGATCCGTTTCATCTTGTTCGATTCGACAAGCGTGCCTGTGCCATTGGCCACCATCACATGATACGAGAGCAATCCGTACGGATCGATCTTTCCCTTGAGGGCGATGCCGTTATCGACTGTCGGAGCGAGTCCGTAATAATCGAGCGGCAGCTTCTGCAGCATCCGGTATCCCCACAGACGTTCAGACGTCACCACAGCGGGCGTCGGCGACAGGCCCATGACCATGCGCATCTGAGGCAGGATGTTTTTGAGTTCCACAAACGCCTGCTTGACGAAGACTGAATATTTGCTTGTTCCCGTGAGCTCGCCGTCGTTCGCTTCAAGTTCCGAATACACCAGGACATTCTTCGTGAACGAATGCTCGTAGCCGAGATTGAGCCGGCGAATGTCGAAGGCATTGAGGCCTTTTGCATCGGGGGACGGATTTTGGGCGTTGTAATAATAATCGATAAAGCCGAGTCCTTTGAATCCGGATGTCACTGTCGCGGCTTTTTTGGGCTGCGCCTGACGCTGCTGTGCCGATACCGGTGTGAAGAGGACGAATGCCGAGACGATGAGACTTAACGCTTTCATATGAACATCCCTTTCGCTGTCGTGAGCTGCTACACTTTATACGCCAACAATAATAACAAGATTTGATCCGCAATGCAAGACAGCGGAGTGCGCCCCGTCACAGGTGAATTGACTCATAATTAACGATCGTTAGGCGCTGCAAGTCAGGGGCGATGCGGGCGCATCGAGCGATGGAACAATACGCGTGCCATTTCGGTTTTGATGTTGAAACTGTTGAAGAAATGCCGTACGTTGCAATGCATCATTACCTCTCATCAACCAAGGGATTGAATGAAAATAGGAATTACGTGCTACCCCACATACGGCGGAAGCGGTGTCGTTGCGACCGAACTCGGAAAAGCGCTCGCGAAACGGGGACATCAGATCCACTTTATCAGCTACGCCATGCCCATGCGCCTGACCGGGTTCATGGAAAATATTTTCTTTCACGAGGTCGAAAGCGCCTCATATCCCCTCTTTGAATTCCCGCTTTATACGCTGGCGCTCGCCAGCAAGATGGTTGAAGTCGCCACGTTCGAGAATCTGGATCTGCTGCATGCCCATTACGCGATCCCGCATGCAACGAGCGCGTATCTCGCGAAGCAGATGATGGGAGACCACAAATTCAAGATCATCACAACGCTTCACGGGACGGACATCACACTGGTGGGACTCGAACCGAGTTTTCTGCCCGTCATGAAATTCAGCATCGAACAGAGCGATGGTGTGACGGCCGTTTCGCGCTACCTCCGCGAGAAGACGATCACCAATTACAATATCGACAAGGACATCGAGGTCATCACGAATTTTATCGATCCCGTGTTATATCAGCGGCGCGCGGGTGGCTGTGTGAAGAGGCGCTTCTCGCCGCACGGCGAAAAGCTGCTGATGCATGTCTCGAATTTCCGCGCGGTCAAGCGCGTGCAGGACGTGATCAAAATTTTCCATCTCGTCCAGGAACGAATTCCCTCCACGCTCCTGCTCGTGGGCGACGGACCAGACCGTTCGGGATGCGAACAGCTCTGTCGTGAACTCGGGATCATGGAGAAAGTGAAATTTCTCGGCAAGCAGACGGAGCTCATCGATCTGTTGTCGTGCGCAGATCTGTTTTTAATGCCGAGCCAGTCTGAGAGCTTCGGCCTTTCGGCCCTCGAAGCGATGGCATGCGAAGTGCCGGTGGTGTCGAGCAGTGTCGGCGGACTTCCCGAGCTGATCGAGCATAACAAGACGGGCTACATCGCCGAAATCGGAGATGTGGAGCGTATGGCGAAATACGCGATCGACCTCCTCGGCAATCCAGCGAAGCACGCCATCTTCGCAGGTGCTTCGCGCAAACGCGCCGAAGATCTGTTCAACGAGGAACTCATTGTGGCGCAGTACATCAAATATTACGAAAGAATTCTCGGGCAATAAACAATCAGAGGCGATGACCGATTGTCGCGGCAATGATGTGAATTGCGTCGGGCATGCCGAAAAAGAATGCCTGGGCGAGCATCGGGGTCAGGAGGCTTCGCGTCTTATAATACACGACACCTGAAAACAGTCCGACACCGTAGCCCGCGACGTATTCGAAATTCATCGAGGCGTAATGCGGCAGTCCGGTACGGCCGAGGGCGAACATCATCGCCGTCAGGAGAATCACGGACGGGATTTCTTCAGAGAAAATTTTGATCTTGTCGTCCCAGGCTTTGAGCAGTGCCGTCTGAAACAGTCCGAAGAACAGAATCTGGTCGGCCACTGGCGACGACAGCCAGTGTATCGTCATCACGAGCAGGCGGTCGGCAATTGGAAACAGATCGTAACGGACAGACATGAAAACGGACGACGCGGCAAAGACCGCAAGCGTCACCGTTCCAACCGCATAAAATCCGAGCAGGTAGAGAAGCGATCGCCTGACGTTCATCGAGTTGATGCCGCAGCTCCAGAGATTTCCGCGGGACAAGACAGTGAGTCCGATGAGCGCGAAGAAAAATTGCCAGATATGCCGCTCGAGGATGGCGACGAAGACCGGTGAAAATGACGACGCAATGAACGACACCGATCGTATCAGCTCGAGTGTGTCCCATCGCCGCACGCAGACGTAGATCGCGCCGACTGCGGCAAGGGCCAAAATCTGTTTGAAGACCTGAAGGATCGTTTCTTTCATCGTCCGGTAAGGGGGCTGGACGCCCCATGGGATGGATTCACGCCGCATCAACTCGTCAGACGCAAGTGTGCGAATTTCAGCATCAGCTGTTTTCTTCCCGCGGCGGCAAAGTTGACTGTCGCCTTCGCCTCCTCCCCTTTCCCGCTCAGCTGCATGATTGTGCCCTTGCCAAACACCTCGTGCTCGACGCGCGCACCGACACGGAGCTGCTGCTCTTCCTGCGACTGGTTCGCGTAATCAATATCGCCGTCGTCAAACGTCGGCGTCGACTGCTTCTTCGGCTGTTCCCGATACTGCGTTTTCTTCCGCTCATAGGGATCGTACCGCTGCGCGCCTTGCGTGCCGGAGGCATACTGCTGAGTGCCCGCATAATGGCGCGACACGTTGCGCTCGATGAGCGACTGATCGACCTCCTCGACAAAGCGTGAGATCACCGGATAGGTCACGTCACCGAAGCGATAGCGAATACGCGCATGGGACAGGAACAATTTTTGCATCGAGCGCGTAATGCTTACATAGAACAACCGTCTCTCCTCTTCAAGCTCCGACGGATCGGGCGATGTCTGATAGAGCGGAAAGAGTCCCTCTTCCATTCCGGTCACGAAGACGACGGGAAACTCGAGTCCCTTTGCAGCGTGGATCGTCATGAGTGTGACCGCATTGCGCTGATCAGGCGCCATATCGACAGCCGAGATGAGCGACACTTCTTCGAGGAATCCCTCGAGCGTTCCGTTCTCGTTCTGCGCCATGTATTCCGTGATCGCCGAGAGTGCCTCCTGCACGTTCTCCCAACGCGCAAGGGATTCAGGCGTACCTTCCTCCTTGTACGCCTTGAGGATGCCCAGATCGTCGACCATCGAGCGCGCCAGTTCCCCGGGCGACAACGTCTGCTGCAGTTCCCTGTATTTCAAAATAAACGAGGTGAAGGCGCGCACGGCGTTCTTCGTTCGTTCGCTGAGCGTCGTGATCTCGCCCACGCGCTGCAGCGCCTCGATGAGCGCGATCTGCTGAAAGGCTGAATATGCCTGCAGCTTCTCGATCGTCGTTTCGCCGATGCCGCGCGTCGGGAAATTGATCACGCGTTTGAGCGATTCCTCGTCGTTCGGATTGACGATGAGCCGCAGGTACGCGATCACGTCCTTGATTTCCTTGCGTTTGTAAAATTCGACGCCGCCGACGATCACGTAGGTGAGACCGGCGCGCCTGAGCGCGTCCTCGAGCGAACGCGACTGTGCGTTCGTTCGATAGAGGATCGCGAAATTCTTGAGATCGAGCTTTTCCCTGCCGCACAGATCCTGTATCTGATGCGCGATCGTGAGGCCTTCGTCTTTGTCGTCTTCGGCCTCGTTGAGCGTGATCAGGTCGCCTTTCGCATTGTCCGTCCACAGTGTCTTCGGGATCTGCTGTTTGTTGTTCTTGATCACCGAATCGGCTGCGGCAATGATCGTCTTGGTGGACCTGTAATTCTGCTCGAGGCGGAAAGTTTTAGACTGTGGATAATCGCGCTCGAAGTCAAGGATGTTCCGAATGTCCGCGCCGCGAAACGCGTAGATGCTCTGGGCATCGTCGCCCACCACGCAGATGTTTTTGAATCTGTCAGCAAGGAGCTTGATGAGCACGTATTGCGCATGGTTGGTATCCTGATACTCGTCCACCAGAAGATACTTGAACCGATATTGATATTTTTCAAGCACGTGCGGAAACCGCTGAAAGAGGTCGATCGGTTTGATAAGCAGATCATCGAAATCCATTGCGTTGCTCTTGAAGAGCTTCTGTTGGTAGATCGCATAGACCTTCGCCACGTGCTGCTCGAAGAAGTCTTTGGCGATCGCGTCGTACTGTTTCGGCGTGATGAGCTGGTTCTTTGCGCCGCTGATGCGCGACTGGACCGCGCGCGGCGCGATCTGCTGCGCAGAAATATTGAGCGCATTGAGCGCCGCCTTGACGACATTCAGGCTGTCGTCCTGATCGTAAATCGAAAACGTGCGTTGATACCCGATCGCCTCGCATTCGTGGCGCAGGATCCGCGAGAATACCGAATGGAACGTGCCGGCCCAGATCGAGTGCGCTTCAGGCCCCACGATCTTCATGATGCGCTCCTTCATTTCCTTCGCGGCTTTGTTCGTGAATGTCAATGCGAGTATTTCATAAGGCTTAACGCCTGTTTCGAGCAGATGGGCGATGCGGTACGTGAGGACGCGCGTCTTTCCGCTGCCGGCGCCGGCAACGATCATGACGGGACCCGCGAGCGTTTCGGCAGCGCTTCGCTGAACAGGATTGAGAGAATTCAATACGGACATGGATGATCGCAACAAGTCATAAAAAAATGCGGCGGTCTTTCATGTCCTTTTTCGTGGACGACGAAGAGCGACGCACGCGCGGTGAGAGAGTTGAATGACACACCGTGTGAATATAAAATACACAATTTTGGAAAGTGAAGCAATGAAGCGGATCTCTTCATGTGCGAAGAGTGCGTCGTCGTCGTTGAATTTTCTGTACGGCAACGCATTGTTTCCGCACGCGGGTCAAAGCATGATGGCCCCTTCGAGCCGGAGCAAAAATTCTTTTGTCTTCACTCCGGCCGAGTAGCCACCGAGCGAACCGTCCTGCGACAACACGCGGTGACATGGAATGATGATGGGAAGCGGATTGGTCGCGTTGGCCCGGCCGACCGCCTGAAATCCACGGGGCACACCGACGCGCTTTGCGAGTTGCTTGTACGAGATTGTTGATCCGTAGGGAATATGTGCGAGCTCTTTCCACACCCTGAGTTCGAATGCGGTGCCGATGTGGTCGGTGGCGACTGTAAACTTCGCGAGCTTGCCGTTGAAATACCGCGTGAGCTGATCGATCACTTCCTTGTTTCTGTTCTTGTTCTCAACCACATCATTATCATCAAAGTGATGTGAAAGCCAGCGGAGAAAATCTTTTTTCGATTCCTTGGGGATGCTCATCTTGCATACACCCTTCTCAGTCGACGCAACGTAAATCGTACCGATTTTCGATGTGAATGAGGTACAGTAAATATTCGCCATATGAGTCCGGGTATGCCCTTTCGGGATGATCTGTCCTGCCTGTAAAGGTAAAAATATACCAAAGTTCGCAATTGAGTGCAACTGTCAGGACCGAAATTTTTTCGCTCGGCGCTCCGCTTCCTTTTTCTGGAGTGAATGGTTTTTCCGGCGCACGTGCGAAGGCAGGACAGATCTGATCACGGGACTGTGTTAATTTTCCCCGTTATCAATGCCGGCTCGATCCGGGTTTCATATCGATCCTGTCCAGGACCGTGGTTGTTTGAATGTCTGTTGAAAATTCAGTATCTTCATATATTGTGAACTTTACGTTACTTCATACCGACAACACTGCCCGCGCGGGCCTTATTCAGACGGACCATGGCGCCATTGAGACGCCAATTTTTATGCCCGTCGGCACGCAGGGAACCGTCAAAGCCGTTCAGCAACGGGAGCTTTGCGACCTGGGCGCGCAGATCATTCTCGGGAATACATACCACCTCTACCTTCGGCCGGGCTGCGATGTGCTGCGGACAATGGGCGGACTTCATTCTTTTATGAATTGGAAGAAGCCGATCCTCACAGACAGCGGCGGATATCAGGTATTCAGTCTGTCGGACCTGCGGAAGATCTCGCACGACGGCGTCACGTTCAAATCGCATCTGGACGGTTCATCGCACTTTTTTTCGCCGCAAAGCGTGATTGAAATCGAGCGCGCCATCGGCTCCGACATCATGATGGTGCTCGACGAATGCGCCCCCTATCCCTGCGACCACGCCTATTCAAAGAAATCGAACGAAATGACAGTCCGCTGGGCGCGCCAATGTCTCGAGCATGCCTGCGCGATCGGGCCGTATTACGATCACACACAGGCATTGTTTGCGATCGTTCAGGGAAGCGTGTTCAAGGACATCCGGGCCGAATCGGCCGACGCGCTGACGCAGATGAATTTCGACGGATTCGCCGTCGGAGGGCTCGCGGTCGGAGAGCCGGCCGATGTGATGTACGACATCACCGAATTCACGACCGCCCGTTTGCCGAAGGATAAGCCCCGCTATCTCATGGGCGTGGGCACGCCCGAGAATCTGCTCGAATCGATCGATCGCGGCATCGACATGTTCGATTGCGTCATGCCCACGCGCAACGGGCGGAACGCCATGTTGTTCACGAGCAAGGGGCGCATGAACATGAAGAACGCCCGGTGGAAAACCGATTCGCTGCCCGTCGACGAGGAATGCATGTGCTATGCCTGCACGACGTTCTCGCGCGGATACATCCGGCATCTGTTTCAGGTCGGTGAGATCCTGGCGCTGCAACTTGCATCGGTGCACAATCTTACATTTTATCTTCGCCTCGTGCGCGAGGCCCGCGCGCAAATTCTTGCCGGCACATTCGCGCAGTGGAAGAGCAACAAGCTTCAATCGTTTCAACAAACTCAATCATAATCATACTGGAGACCATGTACATGAACTCATTGTTGTTTGCAATGCAGCCCCCGCCGCAGGGCGGTGAAGGCGGAAGTATCTGGAGCATGCTGCTGATGTTCGGATCGATCATCGCGATTTTTTATTTTATGATCATTCGTCCCCAGCAGAAACGCGCCAAGGAACGCACGGTGCTGCTTGATTCAATGAAAAAAGGCGACAAGATCATCACCGCGGGCGGCATTCACGGCACGATCATCGGCATCGAGGATAAGACGGTGCTTGTGCAGATCGCAGATAACGTCAAAGTGAAACTCGAACGAAATTCGGTATCAGTTGTCAACAAAGTCGGCGAAGTGCCGGCGCAACAATAACCAACCCATGTCTCTTTTTAATACGATTCCCGAAGCGCTCGAAGATCTGAAAAACGGGAAGATCATTATTGTCGTCGACGATGAGGACCGAGAGAATGAAGGCGACTTCGTCGCCGCGGCCGAATTCGTGACGCCCGATACGATCAATTTCTTCATCAAGCATGGACGGGGAGTGCTCTGCGCTCCCCTCACTGCCGCGCGCGCCGAAGCGCTGCAGCTCGATCTGATGGTCGGCTCGAACACAAGCCTGCACGAAACGCCGTTTACGGTGTCGATCGATTATCTTCACGGAACGACGACCGGCGTCTCGGCATCGGATCGCGCCGCAACGGTGCGCGCGCTCGTCGATCCGAAAACGAAGGCGGGCGATTTCGGGAAACCGGGACATATCTTCCCTCTCAAGGCGTCGGCGGGCGGAGTGCTC
>DATGXR010000100.1:0-6665 GCA_035298825.1 Bacteroidota bacterium | reverse complement strand
ACGTGCCGAGAGGAATCTGATCTTTGAAATGTTCTCGAAGTATCTTGGCCTTCTCTTCAGGGCTGTAACGCTTTTTTATGTCTGACATAATTTTGACTCCAAAACGGTGAAAATGTTCTTCCACCTTAACACTTTTTTCTGCAGTCCTATTCCAATTTAAGCATTACAACGACAGGTTGAGCGAATTGTTAGCCCGCAGGCTAATCAAGAAGATGCAGCTTTGAAATGCGCATGTACATTTCTGATGTATAATCAGGTGCAGCTCCGGGAAATCGCGGCTCATGCGTTGGTATCTGATAAGTTCCTTCAACCCTAATATGCCTGTTCATATAGGAACTATCGATTGCACCAATAAGATATATAACTGCTGCCGGATGCTCGGGCCCATTTGCACCCCATCGAGGATATGTGAGGACAAAGCCTGCATGATAATGGGTTTCGCGTGTATTTCCCCCACCATGGTAGCTAACAATCCCATCGACGATAGAAGAACCAGGTTGAGTCATTCCCGCTGATCCTGTAGATCTTTCATTACTTCTAGAGCTCGACTCATAATGCTGAAGAATCGTGTAGCAGCCTTCTAATTCAACTATACAGGATGAGTAGAATAATAGTGCAACAATGATTCTCATAATATTATTTCTGCGGGCTAACAATAATTAGATGGATCCGCATAAGACACGGATTTTTAACTTTCTGTCCGCATAAGACGCCTTGAGACATCGCACTGCAAGAACTTTAAAACCGGCCCCTTCATTCTCTTAACGCTGACTTAGTCAATTATTCGAGAGTCTTATACGGATCAGTATAACAACTTTTTTCTCAAAGCCCGTCCATAGGGCTGCAGACTCCAGCCGGACCTCGGTTAAGGACATGGGTGTAGATCATTTTGTCACCGCGTCACGAACGGCTTTCTGAACAAGAGACTCGTCGACATGATGGCGTCCCTCTTCGCCGGTTTTCGGATTCCTCCACCGGTTCTCCTGCGGGAACACCCATTGCCACCGCCACTCCTTGGGTGCATTGGGATATTTGCGGTCAAGGGCGTCGGGCAGCAGTACGCGGCCCCAGCCGTCGGCAAGGTCGCGCTCGTGGATCACCCTGACCTTCTTCATCAGAAAAGCGTTAATTTCCGGCTCAGCCATCTCGACGGGATGACGAGTATTGTGAAAGAAAATGTATCGCTTGACCTATTGGAAATAGGTATGCTCTGTGCGTCGGAAGTTGACCTTCCCGGGCCTGCGTATTGACGGTCGGCCTGCCCATATTCAGATTAAACGGCCATTGCTGACGATATATCTTTGGGCGTCCCCTTTATTCTCTCGTTCCACCACCGCCGATCGTACGACGAGCGAATGCCGATCTAAATTACAGTACCGTGTCGGTATTGTCAAGACTTGTTTTCCATTTATTCGTACAATGAATCCGGTCTAAAAAGCCAGTGCTAAAAATTAGCCCATCCAAACAAACTTGTTTGGTTTGAGAGAGGCCAATAATAAAAAATCATTGGCCAAATTCTTTTTTCAGTTACGATTCGTTGTTCGTCATCAGCGTTCTTTGACTTGTTTGCCCACGAGCGCACACCATGCATTTTTTTTTAGGTGTGTTTGGACGTCGATAAATCTCCCCTTTAGGCGCTTGAATCCTTCCGAAACGTTTCTTATGTTATGCACGGATAATCATCCGTATTCAGACAAGGGATTTTTTTCATTCCGGAGCCCGCCTCATATGACAACTCGCCGAAAATTTTTCACATCGCTGGCAGCAGGAAGCCTTGGCGCTTCAATGCTGGAACCTTCATTCAATTCGGCACTCGCTGCGATCCTGCCTGAAGAAAAAACAGCGACGAACGTTGCGGATCTTGCCAAATATCCGCGCACTGAACAATCGATGCCCGGACTCTATCCCGGCCGCGTCGTCCAGGTCACCAATCCCCGATGCGTGAGCGAGAACATATTCAATGCGCCGGAGATCGCAAAGATGGTGCGCGATGGCATCCTTCGGCTCACCGGTGAAACGGATGCAGTGCGCGCCTGGCGCCGATTCGTCTCCCCCACAGACCGCATAGGGCTCAAGGTCAATCCGATCGGCGGTACGCTGCTCTCGACAAGCCATGAGATCGTCCACGCGGTGATCGATCAGCTGCTCGAGGCAGGCATTCCGAAGAACAACATCGTCATCTGGGACCGCCGCGAGTTTGAACTGCACGAAGCCGGATTTACAGAAGAGCGCTATCCCGGCTTCACAATCACCGGCACCGAACGCAAAGACAAGGCGGGGTCGTTCTATGATGGCGCGGGGAAGCTCTACGGAGCAGCGATGATCGATCCCCAATGGTCATACTGGGCGGACATCGAGCAGCACTACGATGGTGAGACGCTTCCGTATATGATCAACGAAGGCAAGCATTCATATTTCAGCCGCATCTGCACCGAGCAGCTCGATAAGATCATCAATATCCCCATTCTGAAAAATGCAGGCGCGTCCGTTACACTCTGTCTGAAAAACCTCGCCTTCGGATGCATCTCAAATACCGGACGACTTCATAAAACGCTCTGGGCCGAAACCTGCGCAGAGGTGTGCGCCTTCCCGCCAGTTCGCGACAAGGTTGTCTTGAATATCGTCGACGGCATCAAAGGATGCTACAACGGAGGACCCGGAGCCAATCCCCAATTCATCACGGACTATAAGACCGTGCTTGTGGGAACAGATCCCGTGGCTGTCGATCGAATCGGCTATGACATTATTCTGAAGAAGCGCATCGCCGAGAACATCCAGAAGGAAGAATCACCCAAGGGCAGAAAATTTCTCGAGCTTGCGCAGGCACTGAAGCTCGGTGTTGCCGATATCGAGAAGATCACGCTTGAGACACTGACAATTTAAAATGGACTTGTTATGAACCTGCGCGTCATTTGTGCCGCTGCGGCATTCATTGTCTGCAGCGGCATTGCTGTTTCACAGGACCGATCGATTCCGCATGTGTCCGATGCCGATCTGCCGGGACTGCATGTGGTTCGTCAGGCCTCATACGACGGCAATTCGCTCTGGGGCTATATCGACGGCGGCGCCGATGTCTATCTCGAGTACGGCTTTTCGCAACTCCTCGCCGTCAAGGCAGAGCAAAACGGCGTGCGCTATCAGATCGATTGTTACCGCATGAACGACGCCGAGTCGGCCTATGGAATTTTTTCGATCTCCGCCTTCAACTGCGCGCAGGCCGATTCATTCCCCATTCGTCACTGCCTCTCACGCTATCAGATGCAGATCGTGTGCGGACCGTTTTATTGTTCCATCATCAACGACAAGGGAACCGATGATGCGAGGATGATGAACCTGAAGATTGCGCGCATCATCGCTGCACAGATTGATTCGGCCGCAACCGGCACGCTGCCCGCACTATTTCGCCTCAGCGCATTCAACACACAGGCGGGGAGCGTCAAATTCATCAAGGGCCTGCTCGGTGTGCAAAACGGATATCCGGCCTGGGAGGATTTGTTCGGAGAACTGCGCGGATATTCAATGTATGTCATGCCGGTGCATTCCGACTCGCTTGATGCTGCGCTGGGGATGATCACATTTCGCGATAAAGCAGGAAGGACAACATTCTTCACACGAGCAGGATTCGACAATGCACACATCGAGCGCGGACAGCCTCACAAAAGTAAAACAACACCGAACGCCACGCGTTGTCTGTGGAGCGTCTCGGGTGATACCGTTGTTTTTCTTGAGGCGCGGACAAGGTCTGCTTCCGCACTCAACGTGCTGATCTCAGAAGTGGATGCATTTTTCGGGCGAAAGAACGAACAACGCTGAATGAACCTTTCACCCCGGCGATCTTGTTAAGAAGGAAAATGAAGAATATTCACTTCGAGTGCGTGAAAAAAAATAACGGGCAAGCAAACGATATTGCGACGCCGGCGAATTTTTATGTTGCGCTCTCAAAAAATCAAAGAATTTATGGAATTCAATCAATTGACACCCGATGAAGAACGGGTGATCGTTCACAAGGGAACGGAAATGCCGTTCTCCGGCAAATATGAAGACTTCCACGATCCGGGCACATATATTTGCAGACGCTGCAATGCTCCGCTGTATCACTCGGATGACAAGTTCGATTCACAGTGCGGATGGCCCTCGTTCGACGACGAGATCCCGGGCGCCGTCAAACGCATTCCGGATGCCGACGGACATCGCACAGAAATCCAATGCGCCCGATGCGGCGCTCATCTGGGGCATGTCTTCATCGGCGAACACATGACAAAAAAGAACACGAGACACTGCGTGAATTCACTCTCGATGAGCTTCATTCCCTTGCAAAAAGAAACCGCATTGGCGAAGGCCATCTTTGCGGGGGGATGTTTCTGGGGGATGGAATACCAGTTCCAAAAAGCAAAAGGGGTCAAATCGGTCACGTCGGGATATACAGGCGGCACGAAAAAAAATCCGACCTACCGCGAGGTCTGCTCGGGAACCACGGGACATCTTGAAGCGATCGAAGTCGAGTTCGATCCGCACGAGACGACGTATGAGAATCTTGCCAAACTCTTTTTCGAGATCCACGATCCGACGCAGACCAACGGACAAGGTCCGGATATCGGTGAGCAGTATCATTCGGCGATCTTCTATTTCGACGAGGACCAGAAACGCACTGCGCAGACGCTGATCGCCGCGCTCGAGAAAAAAGGCTACACGATCGCCACGAAGCTCTACAAGGCGGGGAAATTCTGGAAGGCGGAAGAGTACCATCAGAACTATTATGCCAATAAAGGCGGCGCGCCGTATTGTCACGGCTATACGAAGCGGTTCTGAACGCACACACACATCACGATTCATACGGCTATGCTCCCCAGAGAAGGCGCAGATGATCATGGACCATCTGTGTGCCTTCTTTGGGACATGGATCACACACACACACTCAATCCGTAAATTCAATGACATCGGCCCTGATCATGATCTTGGGCTGCGTGTAGACAAGAAGATTGAGCACATCCGCATCATACCGCACGTTCACCAATGCAAGCTTTTTGCCATGGATTGAGCCGTGGGCCTCTTCATAATTTTTCCAGAGATTTTCAAGCGCTTCCTTATACAACATTCCGGTTCCATCGATGCGCACAAGCGCAAATGTATTGGTGGCTGCGCCCATCGACATCGACACGCCGAAGAGATATCCGCATTTCGATTCGCCCGAGACCCCACTCGCCACGATTCTGAAATTATTCCGCTGCAGCTGCACATCGGTGATATTGCCGGCGTTGAACATACCGCCTGAGGCGCATCCGGACACGGTGAGGAAAAGTAATGCGGCAGCAAACGGCAGCAAACTTCGAATGTGTTTCATGCTGTAATTCTCCTTATGAATAAATGAATGGAACGGATCAGGTGATTGATGTTGATGCAACACAGCCAACCGCGCTGAACCCACGGTATACGCAAAACATTCGAATATGTTTCTCTTTATCTGTTCGCGCGCGCAGACGCGCATGCGGAAAAAGAAAAAATATATTTCGATGGCGGCAACTATTTTCACCCCAAAAGTGAAACCTTTTCTCTCCCGATTCGAATACGTACCTAACCAGGTGAAAGATCGCGCGCGATAGTTCCTTTCAGGAAAAGACACAAGCCACATTCCCTGCACGACTCCTGAGGCTGCAGTGTCATCCCGAAAAAGGTATAATTCATGTGAGAACGATGTATTTCTTTTTTTGTGAGGAGGAAACGCTATGTCACGCACGATCCGGTATTTCGCAATCGCCGCTTTTGCGGCATCGATAGTCACACTGTCAACAGCGGCCGACAAGACAGTCCCCGCCCCGCCCCATCCGACCAAATGGATTGAAGCCGAAAAAAATTACATCCACGATCTTGAATCGACAAACGACGGAGTGCGCGCAAGCGCCGCGGGATTCTTAGGACAGTATCAGCTCGTGGGAAGCGTCGATGCGCTCATCCATACGCTTCAGACCGACAAGTCGGAACTCGTTCGAAGCACTGCGGCCCATTCATTGATGCAAATGAGTATCGAGCGCGGACACCAGGCGGTCGAGGATGCATCGCTCTATGACGGCAGCGACAAAGTGGCCGCCTACTGCACGCGTCTGCTCTCGGAGAAAACCTTATCCACCTACTCGATCAATGAGGGAGAGTAACGTTCGATGCTCATGGGGACACGCAATCAATTCATCAGCAGTCTTCGCACAGTGAGAGGCCTCTCTCCGGATGCGAAGACTGCTTTTTTTCATCCCCAAACAAAATCCCGCATCCCCGTCCCGCCACCGAACACGTGAATCGCACATCATCTTGTCGTATCTTACTTGTTGAACACGCGGTCGGCAGCCATTGCAAGAATCAGATAATCGACTGTGCCTCCGCCAAGCACATATTCAGTCTGCTGCCAGAAGTAGGGCCACACTTTTAATTCCGGCAGATCCGGCCGGATCAACGCCGTCCCGCTTCCAATTCCGCCGGGAATATATGACCATTCATCCCTGTTTGTTCCATACGCGGTTGTGAGCGAGCGTGCACCGACTCCCGAGGCGAACGACGACGTGTTCTCACCCGGATGTACGCCCAGCACGAAGTTCAGCGCGTTGAAGGCGTATTCGGCCGGAAAGATTTTCGGAAATCCGATGTGGAGAAACAACTGCGTCACGCCGAATGATTGG
>DATGXR010000099.1:0-3654 GCA_035298825.1 Bacteroidota bacterium | reverse complement strand
ATCCAACCACATCTCGCCGCTGTCATCGGCTCGTTTTACGTGATCGAAGCGGGACCCAATGCCGCGGCTTCACTGCTGCATTCCATACGCAGAGGCGAGAGGGACTTTGTGGCCGCCGGCGGCGACGGCACGCTGAACTATCTCCTGAACATTCTCGTTTCCGAACTCACGGCAGCATCCCTGTCCGAGGTTCGCATCGGCGCCATCGGAATCGGATCGAGCAACGATTTCCATAAACCGTTCGATTCGCATACCTTGATCGGCGGATTTCCATGCCGACTGAACTTCGGAAATGCACGCTTGCGCGATATCGGTATTGTCCGGTGGACCGAGCTCGGAACCGAGGACGAAAAACAACGATGCTGGATTAACAATGCGAGTACCGGAGTGACGGCAGAGGCAAATTATTTTTTCAATCATCCGGATCGTTTGCTTTTCAGTATGAAAAAACGAAGCACGAATCTTGCGATCGTGTTCGCCGCACTCCGTACGATCGCCGCTTATGAAACCGTCTGGGGAGAATTTTCCTGCAGCTATGCAAGATCACGCCGGGCTGGCATTACCAATCTCGGGATCGTTAAAAATCCCCATTTTTCCGGATCGCTCTGTTACGATACGGATTATCCGAAGGAGGATGGCACATTTTACGTCCATTTGTGCGAGGCGATGTCGAAGTGCCGGACGCTCGCGATTCTTTACGGCCTTTCACATCGGAAATTCCGCGGTAATCCGCGGACACAGAGTTTTTTGTCGAACGAAGTGCGTTTTTATTCACCCGATCCGTTTGCGGTCGAATATGACGGGGAAACGACCATCACACGCCGTGTCGAATTTTCTCTCAGAAAGAATGCGGTACTCTTATGTGCGTAGCCGACGAAACGACAGTCATCGAACACATGGTGAGCAGCTTTCTTCGCTCTTCGGCCCAGCTTAACACGTTGCAACACAGCGATGCCGAATTGGTGCGCCTGAATGAAGAGATGATTCTTGCGGTAACAACAGACAGTATCGCAGAGGAGATCGAGCACGGACTCTACGACGACCCGTATATGATCGGATGGATGACGGTCGCGGTGAATTGCAGCGATATTGCGGCTGTCGGAGCATCACCTCTCGGGCTGCTTCTGAATCAGACGCTCACATATACGCTGGAGCCGCAGTGGGTCGATGAGATGCAGCGTGGAATCAATGACGCATCCCGCCGTTATGCAATGCCGGTGCTCGGCGGCGACACAAATTATTCAGTGCGACTGCATATGAGCGCGACCGCCATCGGAATTTTCATCCATGGCCGGACACCCGTCCAGCGCACCGGCAGTTCGCCCGGCGATCATCTCTATGCATCCGGCAGACTCGGCTCGGGAAACGCTTATGCCTTTCAAAAACTCTCAGGCTGCGCGGGCCAGACAAATTGGTTCATTCCTGTACCACGTATGACCGAGGGAGCACTTGTCTCCAAGTATGCCTCAAGCTGTATGGACACGAGTGACGGTTTGATAGCGGCGCTCGACCAGTTGATGGCCGTGAACCGGTTTGGATTTGTCCTCACATCTCCTCCGCACACATTTCTCGCCGCAGATGCGCTTGAAGTATGCCGAGCACGCGAGCTTCCCCATTGGTTCATGCTTGCCGGTCCGCATGGAGAGTTCGAGCTGCTTTTTACGCTGCCTGTCGCGCATGAGGAACAGTTTCTGGATGAAGCATCAAGCATCGGGTGGCAGCCGCTCAGGCTCGGCACTGTGACGCCAGAGCCGCAGCTAATGATGCCTCATCCGAAACACTCGATTGTCTCAGTTGATGGTGCGCGCATACGAAATATCTTCACCCGATCGGACCGGACGCTTGATTGGTTCCTCGGCGAACTTTCACAGATCGAACAAAATTGGAGGATGCAATCATGAGATCCGATACGTATCACGGCGGCGAGAATTTCAATCTTCGCGATGTGCTGCTGGCCGGACATCACGTCAGGCTCGATGAACGGCTTTCCGTTTTCTCCCGGTTTGTCGCCGAGCTCAATGCGAATCATGAGAGTTTGTATATGCGCGAAATTGAATCTCCGGCCGACAGAGAAATCCTGATGCTCGATCCCGTTACCGGCGCACATAAATTAATGCTCATGTTCGGTTCCAATAATTATCTCGGACTGGCCAACCATCCATATGTTCGGCAGTCCGTGAAGCATGCGATCGACCGCTTCGGCGTCGGCATCGGGGGTCCGCCTTTGCTGAACGGACACACAAGTCTGCATGCCCAGCTGGAATCGCGCATCGCTGAACTCAAGCAGACCGAAGACGCGATGCTGTTCTCATCCGGTTATAATGCGAATGTCGGACTGCTCACGGCGCTGCTCACGCGCCGTGATGTGATGCTCTTCGACGAGTACAGCCATGCCTCATTCGTCGACGGTCTCTCGATAAGCCGCGGGCACTCCTGCATGTTCCGCCATAACGACACGACACAACTTGAGGAACTCCTGAAGCAGCACACCGGCTGCGAAGGCGATGTCTTTGTGGGTGTCGAAGGCGTGTATTCGATGGATGGCGATTGCGCGCCTCTGCCGGTGATCGTGCGCCTGTGCCGCACATACGGTGCACGGCTCATTCTGGATGACGCGCATGGAACCGGTGTAATGGGCTCGCATGGCGGCGGTACGGCTGAATTCTTCGGCGTCGAAGATTCAGTCGATGTGACAATGGGAACGTTCAGCAAGGCATTTGGCGTTGTCGGCGGATTTGCAGCAGGTTCTCGTGAGCTGATCAATTATCTGAGGTTCTTCGCGCGTTCGCACATGTTCAGCGCTGCACTGCCGCCGACTGTCATATCGGCGGTCCTTGCCGGACTCGACCTGATTGAATACTCGACTGAACTGCACGACCTGCTCTGGGAAAATATTGCTTACGCCCGGCGGAAATTTGCAGAAGCGGGAATCTTGGTAGAGACTGACTCGGCAATCATCGCCCTGCGTGTTCCGGGCGGTATGAACATACGCAAGGCAGCATACCGATTCAATGAGCTTGGAATATTTGTGAACTCGATCGAATACCCGGCTGTACCGGTACATCAGCAACGCTTCCGGATCAGTCTCATGGCCTCGCATACGCGGAAGGATATCGATAGGCTCGTCGATTGTGTCGCAGAAATCTGGGCTGACAAGCCCACAGATGCGAATTCAGACAGCGATGCACCTGTGCGGGAGGCATCCCTCGTCACTTGACATTCAGCTGTTCGAGATGATGCTGCACGTGACGCGCATAGTCATTGATAATGGATTCGAGCGTGAGCGACTTCTCCTCCCACACGTTCGATGCACAGCGCTGATCAATGTGCTCGATGACGATCACAAGCTGCCGATTGTATTGCGTCCAGAGCGCAACGAGATTCGCCCAGGTGTTCCTGCTATAATCGCCCGCCGCCACCCACTGCACCTGCTCGTACCCAGGAAATCCGATCAGGTTGCCCTGTTGCAGCCTGACGAATCGCTGATGATTGTTCGCCGCCGAATCAATCAGATGCCCCATCACTTGTTTGCGCGTCCACTGTGAACCGACAACCACTTCGGCTTCGGTTTCGGATATTCGTGAGAGACGTCCCTCATATTTTACAATAAGCTCTTGCAGAGCATTCGCATTCATACTTATCCCTTTCTTGTCA
>DATGXR010000098.1:0-10030 GCA_035298825.1 Bacteroidota bacterium | reverse complement strand
GTATAATGTATAAATCCGAATCCCGGGCGCTGCCGCGCGCGGAACGTGCATGAATTGTATGTTACTGTTTCAGTACTTCAAAAAAACGCTTTCCGTAGACGGCGACCGAGAGGCCCATCGCACCGATGCTGAACCACATGAAGATCAGCACGACCAGCGCGAACAACGGATTGCCAAGCAGTGCGAACGTGAGCGTCAGTGCGATGAAGACGACCGCAACTTTTCCCGACATCATCGAGGCGAGCACGACGCCCTTTTTCATCTTCACATAGACTCCGCCGAAAAAGATGAGCACATCGCGCGCAAGCACGATCGCCATATACCATAACGGAATGTCCCCCGTCACCGCAAGAATCACGACGATCACGGCGACGCAGATCTTGTCGGCAAGCGGATCGATGATTTTGCCGAGCTCGGAAACTTCGTTGTACTTGCGCGCGAAATATCTGTCCAGAAAATCCGTCACCATCCCCAGCATGACAACGACGATCGCATAGAGGCGATGATGCGGCCATGACGTGGCGTAAAGCATGCCGACCATCGGGATCAGCAGCGCGATCCGGCTGAGACTCAGTATGTTTGAGAGAGTGAAGACTTTAGTGGTCATGCATCATCTGATGATTGCAAATTTGCCCATTGTGGTTTCAATTGCCCCGCCGCTGTCGTCCACATGAACGAGCCGGTACAGATACACGCCCGACGACACGAGCTGTCCCTTGTCGTCACGCAGATCCCACGTCAACCCGTCAGGCGTGCTCAGGTCTTCCTGTTCGCGCACCTTGTGTCCCGCCGCGGTATAAATCGACACCTTGCAGCGTGTCGGAATGTTCACGAATGAGATCTTCTCCTGTAATCCTTCAAGATAACGGAGAGGATTCGGAAAAACAACAGGATGATCGAGCGAAACCGTAGTTATTCCAAATGAGATCGTCTGTCCCTTCCCTGCGTTGAGCGGAATGCCCGACCCGCTTGTGACCGCCGCCGAGACGGTGATCTCGACACGGAGTCCAAGGTCCGTCAGCGCGCCTCCACCTGCGGGAGTAATGACAACGATCGTCGAATCATTCGCATCGAGCGCGGGCGTGTCGATCGCGAAAGTTTTCGCGATCGTCCTCACGGTAAAATTTTCCTTTCTCACCGTGGACCGGGCGATCGTCCTGTTGAAGCGCAGACGGATCCGCTTTCCTTCTTCCATTTTCGCCTCGATGATCTCGAATTGCTGAGCGGACTCGGGCTGGACGTTGAATGTAAGGCGCTGTGACGCATCGTTTTCAAATCCTGACAGCGAATAGATCCGTTCCATGCGCAGCGTGTGCGCGCCGGCGGTGAGCGGCGGATCGAATGTGGCGACGACACCCACGGTCGATGCCGAAACGACGGATCGGGCGCGGACAGTATCGTCGACCGCGATGACCGCCGAGGCGAATCGTGAGCGGTCCGCCTCAGCGTTGATCGTGATGCGCAGCTGCGACGACGAGACGGTTTCGAGCGACGTCATGCGGGGCCGCACATCGGCCTTCACCGAAACTTCGGCCGATCGCGCGCCTTCCGCGTTCGCAAGCGATGCGATCGAATAATAATATGTCACACCGGCAACGACTGCGCTGTCGACAAACTCGGTTCCATGCGCGACGATCCTTGTACGGAACGCGCCCTGCACGGTGTCGCGATATACCGCATGATCCGCCGCAGGCGTCGTCGAATTCCACCGGACACGCATCACGTGCTCTGCTGTCTGTTGCGTTGTCACACCCCAGGGCGCCTGTCTCGACGCATCCACGGATTCATATTCGTAGAACCGAACGCCTGTATCAGTATGTATTCCGAATTCATTCGTGCCGTTGCGATTGAAATCGTACACGAGCGCGGCATTCGTTTGTCCGTTTGTGATCCATACAGGCGCATATGTGCGCGTCGACGGATCGAACCGAACGATGTAAAAATACGGATTGACCGACAGCAACAGCTGGGTTCCTCCTGGCATCACGGCGCCTGAAGAAAGACCGTTGTCGTTCTGGAATCCCGAATGCACGCCTGCGATTTTTTTCTCCCACACTTTCTTCATCGTCCCTCCGGATCCCGCATGCGAAAAGATCCTCACGGTCCAGAACGGCGCGTCATATTCACGATCCGCGTTGAAGTCGAGATTCGAATGACCCGCCGAAGCAAGCTCGGCAATGCCGTCGCCATCGAAATCGGCCGCGGTGATAAATTCGCTCGTCTCGTACAGACTGCTTGTGTCGGTCCACACAAGCGTGAACGCAAACGGATCTGCGGCGCTTTGCCTGTAGAGCAGCACGTCGCCGTCATAGTCGGCAAAGGCGATCTCCGTTCGGCCTGAACCGGTGAAATCGCCGACCGCTGATTTCGGCGGACCGAATTGATTCACTGCCTCACCCGGCAGAGGCGGAGTGGGATCGGGCAGATGCGTGGCGACAGTGAATTTGTTGCCGCCGAGATTTTTGTAAATCAAATATTCGGTCGAGCTGCGTGCGATGATGTCGAGCCTGCCGTCGTGGTCGACATCGTAGAACTGACTTCCCCAGACATCGGTTGAATCGCCGAAGAGATCTCGGGCGAAAATCTTGTTCGACGACGAGTCGCTTGCGATGATCCTCGTGACGCCGCGGTCCTGCACGAGCGAGGCCATGACGTTGTCGCCGTTCACGATGCCGATGTCGCGCGGCACCCATTGGCGCGAGAGCGAATCGACCGCGACGAACGCGCCGTTTCTGAATTGATACGATTTCAATTTGCCGAAGTCGTTCGCCTCATCGTACTGATTCATGATGATTGTCGGCACAGCATTCACAAATCCGACGGCATCCAGAAGATACCCGGACGGAAGCGACTCGGACAATGATGTAAAGCCGGACGTCTGTATCCGCGCGGTTCCCACACTCATTGTCGGCAGCGATGCCGCCGCCTGATTCTGCGCCGGCGCAGAGGCGGTTTGTCCCGCATTGTCCATCACACTGCACCGGACTTCCATACGCACGCCGGGCGTCATATCTTTCGATGTGAGGAAAAACGAATGATGCATCTGCACTCCGTCCGAGCGCCTGATGATGAACGCACCGGAGGTGCCTGCCGGCCTGAACATCAGCGACGCGGCCGTGGGCCGGTCCGTGTCAATGCGCGCGAGCGCGCCGTATTCGTCCGCGATCACGACCGAATCATCGACAATGAACGATGTGATGACGGGTGCGCTGCGCTTCAGATATACGCGCACACGATACTCGACATCCGATCCGGCGATGCTGTGCGCCGCAAGCCTGAGCGTGTACGAACCTTCGGGATATCCGTCCGTGTTCCAGACGCCGACCGTGTCGCCGAAAAAATATTTGTTTTCATACGCTGCAAGCTGCGTCCATGTGTCGGGCTTTTCTCCCGCTCCCACATACACGCCGAGTGTCTTCATCCCCGAGAACACAGCTGTGCCTCGCACGCTGACAATCCCTCCGGGAATCACCGCATCGATCGCGGGAGATTCGATGCGGACCGTATTGTGCGTGAGCGTATTGAGCGCCTTGTACGCGTTCAGGACGCCCGCGCCTGTTTCCTTCTCCCAGCCCGGCGCTCCGATATCATCGGCGCTATTTGCGAGCAGCGCGCGGAATTCGCTGTTCGTAATGGGCAGCGGATTCTGCGCGGAGTCTTCCGCCATCATCGATTTGACAAGCGCCGCAACGCCCGAGACATGAGGCGCCGCAGCCGACGTGCCTGAAAACGACGCCGTATATCCGCCCCCCGGCTGTGTGGTGACGATATTCTCTCCGGGCGCAAGCAGCGCGAGCGGAGGTCCATAGGATGAAAAGTACGAGCGGCTGTCATATTGCGACACCGAGCCCACCGCGATCACACCGTCAAGATCGGATGGGTAATGCGGTTTCTCGTTGCCATCGTTTCCGCTTGAAGCGACAAGCAGCACGTTCTTCGCCGTCGCATAGCGCACCGCATCGCGCATCACAGGTGTGAGCACAGTGACGCCGAAACTCATATTGATGATTGCGCATCCGTTGTCGACGCCATAAATAATCGCCGCCGCCACATCAGCGTCGTTGCCGTTGCCCGTTGCGTCGAATGCGCGAAGCGGCATCAGAGCGCATCCCGCCACACCGGCAATGCCGAGTCCGTTGTTCGACGCAGCGCCGATGATTCCCGCAACGCCCGTCCCGTGGCCGTTCTTGTCAGCCGGATCGCTTCCTCTTCCCTCTGTCTCGATAAAATTATAGCCGTGCCAATCGTCCACAAAACCGTTTCCGTCATCATCGATGCCGTTCGTGCGCTTGTCGCGTCCCTGCGCGTCAGTTCCGATTTCGCCCTGCATCATCGCGATTGAAAACGCAAGATCGGGATGGAGATAATCGATTCCTGTATCGAGCACGCCGACTTTGACGACAGGATGCGTGCGCGAAAAATATCCTTCGTTCCACAACCGCATGATGCCGATGCGCTGAAGTCCCCACTGGCTCGACACGGCTGAATCGTTCGGGACCGCGTCGATCGTGTAAATGTAATTGCGCTGTACGACTTCAACGTTGTTTGAATGTTGCAGGGATGCATAAGCCGCATCGGCGTCATCCGCGTTCCCGAATCGGACGACAAGGTATCGTTCCGGTCCAATTGCGGATGCGGCTCCGCTTTTCTCGAGACGCGGGGGATGTGCGGAAAACAACTGGTCGACGACAGGCAGCGATGCCTGCGTCTTGCGGAGTGCCGGAACGGTGCGCAGCAGTTCTGAGGTCAATGCTGCAACAGAAGAAGACGGCGCCAGTTTCACGATGAGGATGTCGGGCGTGTATCGATCCGCTGCTGCAGTCAGAGTCCACATTCCCAGCAGCACAATTCCGAGATGCAGAAGCCGTCGTCCGTTGATCATTATACTTCGAGTTCGTTTTTATCGCCGGTGCGTTCCACTGGCGTCGGATATTGTCCTCCGAAACATGCCGTGCAGTAGTGTTTGGTCGGACCGGACGGGACCGATCCGATCATCTTCTCCATCGAAAGATAATGAATGCTGTCCACGCCGAGCTCCTGGCGGATTTTTTCGATATCGCCGTCGCATTGAACTGCAATCAGTTCCTTCCTGCTTGGGAAGTCCATGCCGTAATGGCATGCGTTCACGATCGGCGGACTCGTGATGCGGAAATGGATCTCTTTCGGTTCCGCCTGCTTCAGCAGCTTGACAAGCTGTTTCGATGTGGTGCCGCGCACGATCGAATCGTCGACGACCACCACCTTGCGGCCCTTGAGCACGCCCTTGACGATCGAATACTTCGTCTTCACTTTCATCTCGCGCTGTTTCTGCTCGGGCTGGATGAATGTGCGTCCCACATAATGATTACGGATGAGACCGATCTCCATCTTGGCGGCGATCCCCTGCTTATTGCATTCCGACACGTATCCGAGCGTCGCGGTGTTGCTCGAATCGGGCACGCTGATGACGATCGTTTTTTCGCCCGGATCGGGCCGCACGGGCGCTTCCTGCGCGAGGGCCTTGCCGAGTTTGCGGCGCACCTTGTCGACGCTGTCTTCGAAGATCGAACTGTCGGGACGCGAGAAATAGATGAACTCGAAGATGCAGTGATGCGATGTGGGAGACATCCTGTCGAGACGGAACGATGTCAATGCGTCATCCGTCGTCACCTTCCGGTCGATCACGAGGATCTCTCCCGG
Source organism: Bacteroidota bacterium (assembly GCA_035298825.1). Lineage (GTDB taxonomy): Bacteria > Bacteroidota > Ignavibacteria > UBA10030 > UBA8401 > CAISDA01. Next base: position 4,351 of record DATGXR010000098.1, on the reverse strand, counting down.
TTCGATGTCGCGGATATATTCCGCATCGATGATGTCGAACGCGCAGGTTTCTGATGCGACGATGTAACAGCCGTCCTTTTTCCCGAGTGCAAGCGGACGGAACCCGTGCGCGTCGCGCGCGGCGATGAGCGTCGTGTCCGTGAGGATGAGAAGCGAAAAAGCGCCTTCGATCCTGTTGAGTGCCTCGCGGATCTGATCGATCTGATTCTGTTGTTTGCTTCGCGCGATGAGATGCAGAACGATCTCACTGTCCGATGTCGTCTGGAAGATCGTGCCTTCGTCCTGCAGTTCTGCGCGCAGAGAACGGAAGTTCGTGAGATTGCCGTTATGCGCGAGCGCCATGTTTCCGTTGCGGTAGTTGACGACGAACGGTTGGATGTTGAATTTGTTGTTGGCCGAGCCGGCGGTCGAGTAGCGATTGTGTCCGATGGCGGATGTTCCCTTGAGCGTATTCTGCAGCACCGAATAGTCCTTGAACACGTCGGTGACAAGTCCCAGTCCCTTGAGCAGATTGAAATGCTTCTTCGAACGCGCTTCATCCTCTTCGCAGGCGACGATTCCGCTTGCCTCCTGCCCGCGATGCTGCAGCGCATGCAGACCGTAGTATGTCAGGAGCGAGGCCTGGGGATGATCGTAAATTCCAAAAATGCCGCATGCGCATCGCGGCTTGTCATGTGCAAGTGTAACTTTTTTCATAGTCTCAATCGGTTTCGTAGTTATTCAATCACAGTATCTTTAAGCCAATTCGCATCGTCCCGTTCGGGATAATCGGTGTTGTAGTGGAGGCCGCGGCTCTCCTTCCTCGCCAGTCCCGAGCGGATGATCAGATTGGCGACGCAGGAAATGTTTCTCAGTTCGATGAGGCCTTCGGTGACTTTCGTTCGGATGTAGAAATCGCGGACTTCCTTTTCGATCAGCTGCACGCGGCGCTGTGCGCGTTCAAGCCGATGATTCGAGCGGACGATGCCCACATAATCCCACATGATCTGCTGGATCTCTTTGCGGTCGTGCGAGACCAACACCCATTCGTCGCTGTTGATCGTGCCCGAGTCGTCCCATTGTGCGATCTCGGGAATCGGTGTGAGCTTCTCGCCATCCTCATTCACGTGTTGCGCCGCGCGCGAGGCGAAGACAAGGGCCTCGAGCAGCGAATTGCTCGCGAGCCGGTTCGCGCCGTGCACGCCGGTCATGCTCACTTCGCCGCAGGCATAGAGTCCGCTGATCGTTGTTTGGCCGTTAAGATCGGTGACCACGCCGCCGCAGGAATAATGAGCCGCGGGCACGACGGGCACGGGATCTTTCGTGATGTCGATGTTTTCGCGCAGACAGCGCTGATAGATATTCGGGAAGTGTTCGCGCACCGCCGCGGCATCGAGATGGCTCAGATCGAGCGTCACATAATCGTCGCCGCTCTTCTTCAATTCGGCGTCGATCGCGCGCGCCACAACGTCGCGGGGCGCCAGCGATGCAAGCGGATGATAGCGTTTCATGAAATCCTCGCCCGATCCGTTGCGCAAAATTGCTCCGAAGCCACGCACCGCCTCGGAAATGAGGAATGACGGAGATCCCGAATTGTACAGCGTCGTCGGATGGAACTGGATGAATTCCATGTTCGCGATCTGCGCGCCGGCCCGGTACGCCATCGCCACTCCGTCGCCTGTTGCGATCGTGGGATTCGTCGTATGCAGATACACCTGGCCCGCGCCGCCGGTGGCGAGCATTGTCGTTGTGGCGAGAAATGTCTTCACAACATTCTCCTGGGCATCGAGCGCGTACGCCCCCCAACAGTGGATCGAGTTGTACTTCTTTTTTTCGGTTCCGAAGAGATGATGTTCGGTGATGAGATCGATCGCGACGTGATTCTCGTACATCGTGATATTGGGATGGGCGGCGGCGCATGCAAGCAGCGCGCGTTCAACTTCTTTCCCTGTGAGGTCGGCCGCATGCACGATACGATGCATCGAGTGGCCTCCTTCTTTTCCCAGGTCGAGCTGATTCCCCTTTCGTGTAAATGCGACGCCGATGTCGATCAGTTCCCTGATCTGCTGAGGGCCTTCTTTGACGAGCACATCGACTGCATCCCGGTGACAGAGATAGCCGCCGGCTTTCATCGTGTCGTTGATATGGGATTCATACGAATCCTCGGGGGCGATGACAGAAGCGATTCCGCCTTGGGCATAATTGGTATTCGACTCGGCCTGCTCTTTTTTTGTCACAATGGCCACTGTTCCCATTTCCGCGGCCTTGATGGCGAAGAACAAACCGGCGATCCCACTGCCCAGCACAAGAAAATCAGTTTTAATCTCCATATTCTTATAATACGAAAACTTCGCAGAAAATGACAGCGGAATGAGCCTTGGACAAAAAAAAACATAAAAATATTCAGCCGATATGCAATATTGAAGGAAGAAGCATGTATATTATGGACCCGGCCGCATTGCGCTGTGATCCGATGCACTGCGTCGTAAACAGGATGCACTGCGTCGTGTACAGAATGCACCGCGATGTGATGCGACATGCTTCCTGAGTCGCGCATCATTCAGCCTGATGAATAAGTGCGTGTGAAATAGTTACCGAGCCGCCAAAAAAAAATCGGGACAGCAGCGTAATGATATTACGCGCTCGAAGTTCTTTCGAATCGATTGAAAATTCTAACATCTTTATGAAAATCTGTAGCGCGGTACATGTTTTCCTGGCAGCACTCAGTCTGCTTTTCTTTTCCACAATGTTCTTGTCCGAAACGGCGCGAGCCGAATCAGTCGAAGCGCCGACATTTTCAGTCCCGCGCGGATTCTATACCGCATCATTCGACCTGACGATCTCGTCATCGGCTCAGAACGCGGAAATCAGTTACACGATGGACGGATCGGATCCCCGCTTTTCATCAACGGCACGCCGCATGAACTCGCCGGCCGTCATTCGGATCGATCCCGAAAGCACGTATTCTGTGCGCGGAAAAAATCCCGGCTTCATCGTCCGTGCCTGTGCATCGGCTCCGGGACTGACTATCAGTGACGCCGCAGCGAACACATACCTGTTCATCAAGAAGGTCGCCTCACTCTCACGTGAAGGAGTCGCTCCCGGTCCCGGATGGCCGCAGCCCACGACATACGCAACACCTCAGGCGTTCGATTACGGCATGTCGACATCGATCACCAACAATACACGGTATAAGAACCTGATCGACAGCGCGCTCTTGTCGGTACCCAGTATTTCAATCTCGACAGATCAAAAAAATCTCTTCTCCGCTGACAGCGGCATCTACATGAATGCGCTGCAGGACGGCGATGCATGGGAGCGTCCGGCATCGATCGAGTTGCTGCGAAACGACAACGTGGAAGGATTTCAGATCAATGCGGGATTGCGCATACGCGGGGGCTGGAGCCGGCATGGAGACGATCCAAAGCATGCGTTCAGGTTCTTTTTCAAAACTGCGTACGGGAAAGGCAAGCTTTCCTATCCCTTGTTCGAAAATGAAGGCGTCGCGAAGTTCGACAAAATGGATCTGCGGACGGCACAGAATTATTCGTGGAGCTATCCCGGACACCTGGGCCAATACAATACGATGATTTCGGAAGTATTCTGCCGCGATCTTCAACGGGAAATGGGACAGCCGTACACACGGAGCCGGTTCTATCACTTATATCTGAACGGCGTGTACTGGGGACTCTATCAGACGCAGGAACGGGCCGAGGCGAAATACGCCGCGAGTTATTTCGGCGGAACGTCGGACGATTACGATGTGATCAAGGTCGACGATTCATACGGGATCGCAGCAACCGACGGCAACCTCGACGCATACCGCGAGGTTTGGAATATGTGCGTTGCCGGATTCAGAGCCGATTCAATTTATTTCAAGCTGCAGGGAAAGAATGCGAACGGAACGACGAATGCGAGCCTGAAGAATCTCGTCGATATCGACAATCTGATCGATTACATGCTTGTCATTTTTTATTCGGGCAACTTTGACAGTCCCACGAGCAAATACGGATCGAATAAACAGCCGAACAATATGTATTGCATCTACAATCGCGTTCGGAGCGACGGCTTCAAGTTCTTCATCCACGATGCGGAACACACGCTGAGGACCACGGCGGGCGAGGGTCCCGGTATCGGGCTTAACGAGAATCGTGTGAATATCGGAACGCTGACCGACGGCAACAAAATGACGGTGACTGATTTTTCATGCTTTCATCCTCAGTGGCTGCATTTCCGACTGTCGGACAACGCCGAATATAAAATGCGCTTCGCCGATCATGTCTACAAACATTTCTTCAACAAGGGATGCTTCACGCCGGAACGATCGTCCCAACTCTTCCGGGCACGCGCGAAGGAAATCGACATGGCCATC
>DATGXR010000097.1:0-3639 GCA_035298825.1 Bacteroidota bacterium | reverse complement strand
TAGCGAAAGGCAATCATATGTCACTGCGCAACGTGTTTGTGTGGATCGCCATGATATGTCTTTGTATCGGAAAGGGATACGGAGAGGGGAAAGAAGATCTTAAAAAATATTTGAACGATACAGCGATCCGTGTCAAGGCTGCATCCGATCCCCGCGAAAAGAGAGAAATTCTCCAAACATCGTTTTCGACAATGCAACGCGCGCTTGTCACGGTTCAACAATCGCCATTGATTTCGAAGAGCGATCGCGAGGCTGTGGCGCGGTTCGAATCGTCGATTCGTGATAAGCAGGCGGAACTTTCGGGATCAGGAGGATATGAGCGTGTGCCTGATAACGAGCTCAACGCCTTTGCCGAATATACGGTGCAGGAGGCGGAACAGGCCGCCGAGACAATCACGATCAGTGTTGTGACGCTGCTGCTGATCATTATCCTTGTTGTATTGCTCGTGAAGTAAGTCCGATGATACACAGGCTCTTCCACAACACCAGGGATTGTCCATGCCGCCACTCATCAGTTTGGAAGTGTCGCCCTTGACGTTTGACGTCTCCACTCCGGATGGCGACACTGTGGCCGGATACGACTATGTGGAAGCAAGGGGTGTGAATGACAGCAATGTCATTCAATTCAGCACAGCGGAGAGTCCGCGTCGTGAAGCAGCGGATGCTCGCGGGGAGTCTGAGGACTCCGATGCGCGATCGGACACGATGGGTTTTCTCTTCAGGCAATTGTTCGAGAACTCGCCTGCAGCGATTGTCCTGCTCGACACATACGATCATGTGATAGACCTGAATCCGGCATTCACAAAAATTTTTCAATATACGCTCGGCGAGATTAAAAATCTTCCCCTCACGGAGTTCATTGTGCCGAAGGGGCAAATGAGAGAAGCGATAGAGGTGACACTCAAGACGCTGCGCGGGGAATCGATTCCTCAGACGATACAGCGCAAGCGGCGCGACGGCTCGCTCGTCAGCGTGGAACTCACCGCCTATCCGGTCACTCTTCCGGGAAACAGGATCGGGATCTTCGCAATCTTTACCGACGTCTCGCAGAAGGAGCGCGCGGAGCAACAGGCGCTCCGTTGCGAGCAGCTGGATGCGCTTGGGATCCTTGCGGGAGGCAACGCCCGGGAATTCAACGCAGTGCTCGGCGTGCTGATGGCGGGGATGAAGCAGTTGGTTCATGTACTGCCGCATTCGGGTCCGTTTGTGAAGACCGTGCAGGAGATGAATGAGGCAATCGAACGAGGGGCGGGATTGGTGGGCCGTTTGCTTGCCTTTGCGGGAAGAACCAACATCCATCCGGAGGCGCCGAACTCCGAAATGTTGATTGATGAATTATTTCTAATGCTGCAATCGATCGCACCCGGCGCATCTCCGATCCTATACGGCGACCGATCGAGTGAGCCACGTGCGGGCACGAGGCAGTCAACGAAATGAGAAAGCGTGAGTCACACTGTCACTAAATCAGAAACATCAAGCAGGAAGGAGCACAGCATGGGAACAGTTAAATTAATGATTGGCGCGCTTGCGGCGGGAGCAATGATGGGCATCTTATTCGCGCCGGCGAAAGGATCGATCACGCGGAGAAGGATCGCGCATCAGGCGGGCGCCTATGCCGATGACATCAGGGACACATTTGAAGACTTCGTCGAAACGATGACGCATCGGATCGATTCGGTCAGAGGCGACGTGATGCATTTGCGCAAGCAGCTGATGGGGTAAGGCAGACACGATAACAAATGATTGGCTATCGACCACCACAACACGAAGAAAGGCGGAACCTATGACAGCAGGAAAAGCGATGATGGGCGCACTCGGATTGTTTGCCGGGGGAGCCATGGTTGGAGTTTTGTTCGCACCGGCGAAGGGGAGGGATACGCGCAAGAAGATCGTTGAGACCACAAACGAATATGCCGAAGATCTCAAGACCAAAATGGATGACCTGATGGAGACCGTGACGGAAACGATGGATCTCGTGAAAGACGAAGCCGATAAGCTGACACGGAAACTGAAACGGTGAACAGGAAGGGACGCTGACATGAAAACTGCAGGAATCATTCTGCTGATCGTGGGTCTGGTGATGACGCTCTATACCGGGTTCAGTTATATCACGAAAGACAAGGTGGCGGATGTCGGTCCAATTGAAATCACCAAAGAGAAAGAACATTCGACGAACTGGTCGCCGTATCTGGGGGTGGGACTCATCATTATCGGCGGTGTGCTATTCGTGGCGGGTAACAAAAAAACATAATCATGCGGGCAGACTCACGGGCAGCTTTCTATGAAACATCACCCCATTCGAACGCGCAGGAAGGTCTTTCACATCATGGGGTTGTATGCAGGGATGTGGTGCCTGCTCGTGGGAGCAGTGTTGCTCTCATGTTCCTCCGGAGATGTGGCGAGCCGCGATGTGCAGGGACGGGAGTCCGGCGCGAACGCTCCTCTGCGCTATTCGTTCGTCTATTATATCCATGGAGACGGGGAGTATCTCTACCACGATCGCCATGGTGTTTCGGTGCGGGCCGATGAAGTGACCGTGGCCGAAGCGCGCCGGATCGCGGAGCAACAGGCGTCTGCCGAGGTCTTCATCTTTCATGCGAAGCCGAAGCGGCATACGCTGTTTGTTTTTCCGAAATCCGACGGGGAGATGTTCTATTATAGAAATGGCAGACTTGCGGGACACGAGGAGTACAGACGGGAGGTGGAGACGGCTGCATTCGCTCGTGAGAGTGAATTCTACAGGCGATATCTCGGAACGGACCGGGAGACGGCCGCACGGATGTTCCTGTATTTCGGCCATGAGATCCCCGAGTTCGATGGCGAAGGGTATAATGCTTCATATGAAGACCGGCCATTTACGGTCGATACGCTGGCCGCGTGGTTGCGCGAGTTGACCGGGGGACGTCGCGGATTCGACTGCGTCGTGCTATCGACATGTTACAATGGCACTCCGCACATTGTCTCGTCGATCGCGCCCTATACGCGATATATCGTCGCCTCGCCTGACAATCTTCATCTCTCATACTTCTCCATTCTATCGCTCGGACAGTTGCCCGATTCCGCAACGTCCGATGCATCGATCGCTGCATTGACGACTACATTTGCCCGATCGGCTTTCGAGACGCTTGTTCAATCGGTTCAAACGGCCGTGAGTGTTGCGGTGTACGATGCGGTGCGTGTACAGCCCTATCTCCGGTCCGTCGGCGCCGCGTATGAGCGAACGCTCGATGCCGTGCACCATCTGCCCGAGACGCAACGCGGTCGATGCGATTGCGCCGGGATTCGTGAATTCGATCTGCCGGACATGGCGACGGGCGTTGAAATATTGTACAGACCGCCGCGGTTCGGTCAGTCGAAGCAGACGGCGGGGCATTCGGGGTGGGAATGCTGGCGGATCGAAAATATTCCGTCAAGAAATTAATCGGGTCACCGGAGGAGAGTCGACGAGTGAGAAGATTGTATCTGATCGGTATTGCGGTGTGCGCGATCGCGGCGGGACAGCTCCATGCGCAGATTCGAACGCCCTTTCTTGTGCAGACGACTTTTGATGACGAGTGGATTCAGTTGTCTGTCGACAAGATGGTGTATTTCGAACAGGATACAGTCCGGCTGACAATCAAGCGGACTGATTCGAATGCC
>DATGXR010000096.1:0-5644 GCA_035298825.1 Bacteroidota bacterium | reverse complement strand
GAGGCGAAGGAGCCCGATTCGTTCCGGGAGACCAAGTCGGTGATCATGGACTTCAACTATCGGGACGCCTTCCAGAAGGCCATCCCGGAAGCCTACGAGCGCCTGCTGTTGGATGCGCTCAACGGAGACGCATCGCTGTTCACGCGAAGTGACGAGATCGAGCTTGCCTGGAGGTTCATCGACTCGATACGATCGGGCTGGACGGAAGACCATGCCCCGGCGCTTACGACATATGCGCGCGGATCGTGGGGACCGGCGGAGGCCGACGATCTTCTTGCGCGCGAAGGACATTGGTGGATCCTCGGATGCATGAGACCGGAAGCGAACGATGTGCAGACGCAGGAATACACGGCGGGCCGGAAATAAGGAAAGGGATCATATGCAGCGAACAATTTTGACATACAATTCGCTTGTCGAACTCGAATCGGCCGCCGCCGCCGAGATCACGCGGACGATAGAAACCGCCATACGCGAGCGGCAGGTGTGTCATTGCGCGCTTTCGGGAGGCCGCTCGCCGCAGGGCGTTTACCGGATGCTGGGAAGCGATCCGTTGAAGCAGCGCATCGATTGGAAAAAAGTGCATATCTATTTCGGCGATGAACGCTGTGTGCCGCCGTCGGATCCGGAAAGCAACTTTGGCATGGCGCATTCTTCGCTCCTGTCGCATGTGCCGGTACCAAAAGAGAACATTCATCGCATCCATGGAGAGATGCAGCCCGGCGAGGCCGCCGCGCTCTACGCGCGCGAGCTTGCGACATATCTGCCGAACCTGACATTCGATCTGACGCTGCTGGGGATCGGAGATGACGGACACACGGCGTCGTTGTTTCCGGGCACCGACATCATCGACGAGACAACGCAACCGGTCGGCGCGGTGTTCGTTCCGAAGCTGAAGGCATGGCGCGTATCGCTGACGCTTCCGGTAATCAACCGATCGAGGTCGATTCTGTTTATCGTGTCGGGAAAGAGCAAAGCGGCGGTCATGCAGCGTTTGCGCAAGACACCGGCATCATCGAAAGAGATCCCGGCCTCGCTTGTACGTGCGGATGCGGGAGGCTTACTCCAGTTTATGTGCGAGGCTGAAACGTTGGACGCGGCATCCTAAACTGATTTGTACATATCATGGTGACGCATATGCATACGAGAGTCGGTGAAGTTCACGTGAAGCAATTCCGCGCGCTCCCGATCGGCGCGGAATTGTCGGACGAGGGAAATGTGCATTTCAGAGTGTGGGCGCCGGGGCGCAAGAAAGTCGAACTGGTGCTCGAAGATGGAGGCCGAAAGTCCGACGGCCAAAAATCGTTCACGCTGAAGGACGAGCGCAACGGATATTTTTCAGGCGTCAGCACCGTGGCGCACGTCGGTTCGATCTATCGGTACAGGCTCGACGAGAAGAAAGAACTCTACCCCGATCCCGCATCGCGCCTGCAGCCCGAGGGACCGCATGGACCCTCATGCGTCGTCGATCCGACGAAATTCGAATGGTCGGATCAGGAATGGAAAGGTGTGGGTGCCGAAGGACAGATCATTTATGAACTGCATCTTGGCACATTCACTCGCGAAGGGACGCTCGAAGCGGCGATGGAACACCTCGAGGAGCTTGCAGAGCTTGGCATCACGGTGATTGAACTGATGCCGATCGCCGATTTTCCCGGCGAGTTCGGATGGGGATATGATGGCGTGAATTTGTTTGCGCCGGCGCGCCAATACGGGCAGCCCGACGACTATCGGAAATTCATCAACCGTGCGCATGAGCTCGGCATAGGCGTGATCCTCGATGTGGTCTACAATCATTTCGGTCCGGACGGAAATTACATACGCGCATTTTCGAAGGATTATTTCACCGACAAGTACGACAACGAATGGGGCGATGCGATCAATTTCGACGGAAAGAATTCGAAACCGGTTCGCGAATTTTTCATTTCGAATGCCGTGTACTGGATCGAGGAATATCATTTCGACGGATTACGATTGGACGCGACGCATCAGATCTTCGACGATTCGCACATGCACATCATCGCCGAGATCGCCATGGCGGTCCGTGCCGCGGCCGGCCGTCGGCGTACGATCATCGTTGCTGAGAACGAATCGCAGCAAGTCAGACACATCCGACGACCCACAGAAGGCGGATTCGGACTGGATTGCTTGTGGAACGACGACCTTCATCATTCGATGATGGTCCGTTTGACGGGACACACGGAAGCGTACTATACCGATTACAACGGGAGTGCGCAGGAGCTGCTCTCGGCATTCAAGTGGGGATACCTGTATCAGGGCCAGCGCTATTCCTGGCAAAAGCAGCGGCGCGGCACGCCGACGTTCGGAGTGAAGCCGTCGAGCTTTGTGACATTCCTGCAAAATCATGACCAGGTCGCGAACACGGGACGCGGACTGCGCATCCATACGATGTGCGGCGCCGACATTCTGCGGGCGGTGACGGCGATGTATCTGCTCGCGCCGGGCACACCGATGATCTTTCAGGGACAGGAATTTGCCGCCGAGGCGCCCTTCCTCTACTTCGCCGATCACAACAAGGATCTCTCCGCGCTCGTCGCGAAAGGCCGCAGGGAATTTTTGAAGCAATTTCCGAGCCTCGCAACCGATGACATGCAATCGCATCTTGCCGACCCTTCAGAATATCACACATTCGAACGCTGCAAGCTCGATCACGCAGACCGCCAGCGCAATGCCGTTGTGTACGATCTGCACAAGGACCTGATCCGTCTCAGAAAAGACGATGCCGTGCTGCGGTCGCTCCGGGCGGGAATGATGGACGGAGCGGTGCTCACAGACGATGCGTTCCTCATGCGCTTCTTTGCGGATGACGGAGCGGACCGTTTGCTCATCATGAACTTCGGTCCGGATATGAAACCCGATATCGTCTCGGAGCCGCTTCTTGCTCCGCCCGAAGAAATGCGATGGAGCGTGGGATGGTCGAGCGAGGATCCGAAATACGGCGGCAACGGCGTGCGCCAGGCGGAATCGGATGAAGGCTTCTGGTTCATACAGGGACATGCCGCGGTGTTTTTAATTCCACAAAAACGCGAAGAGGGCTCACATGCCTGACAAGCATACGCGCACAATGCCCTGGATGGGTGTGAAGGAAACCGGCACGGAGCCGCTGCTGACGCGCGAGTGGCTTGTGACAAACGGTCTCGGCGGATATGCATCGGGCAGTGTTTCAGGCATCGTGACACGGCGATATCACGGCCTGCTGATCGCGTCGCTGCCGACTCCGTTCGGACGCGTTGTGATGCTGAATCATCTTTCGGAGCAGATCGTCTTCGGCGACGGCCGTGTGCTGCCCATCGGAGCGGAGCAGACGGGTGAAAGCATCATGGAAATTCCAAGCGCGGGACATCTGACCGGCTTCAGGCTCGAACAGGGACTGCCTGTGTGGAGGTTTGAGCTCGACGGTGTCGTGATTGACAAGCATATTGTCATGCTTCATATGCAGAACACGGTGCAGGTGTCGTATACGCTCGTTGAAAATCCGCATCCCGGCACGGTGCGGCTCGAGCTCAGACCGTCGATGCATTTTCGCGCGCACGAGGCCGCGGTTTCAGCACAGCTGCACCAACCGTACGTGCTGAAAGTCACTGGCGACAAATATGAGGTCTCATCGACCGACTCGGGACTGCCTCCGCTGCGGATGCTGATGCATGGCGATCGGGCGACGATGGTTTCAGATAAGGGTGTGTTGCGCGAGGTGTATTATCGGATCGAAGCCGAACGCGGGTACGATTCGCGCGGCCTGTTGTGGAGTCCCGGATACTTCACGGCCGAACTGTCCGCGAATAAATCGGCGGCATTTGTCGCCTCGACTGAAACGTGGTCCGTGATTCAGGCGCTTGGTCCCGACGATGCCAACACAGCCGAGCGCGAGCGGCGCAAGCGCATCCTCGGCATCGCGAAGAAGCCGGCGCAGACAGGGTTCGCCGCGGAACTTGTGATGGCCGCCGATCAGTTCATCATCACCCCCGCCGGTCGTATTGAAGATGCGGCCAGAGCGCATGCATCAGGCGACGAAGTCAGGACGATCATTGCAGGCTATCATTGGTTCACCGACTGGGGACGCGATACGATGATCAGTCTCGAGGGACTCACGCTTACCACCGGCAGAACGCACGAAGCCGGATGGATCCTGAGGACATTCGCGCATTACGTAAACGAGGGACTCATTCCGAATCTGTTTCCCGAGGGTGAAAAGGAAGGCTTGTATCACACGGCCGATGCGACGCTGTGGTTCTTTCATGCGCTGAGCCGGTACCTTGAGGATACGGGCGACAGGGAAACGCTCAAGCAGGTGCTTCCGAAGCTAGAGTCGATCATCCAGTATCATCTGCGCGGCACGAAGTTCGGCATCGGCGTCGATCATCAGGACGGATTGCTCAAGCAGGGGGCCGAAGGATATCAGTTGACCTGGATGGATGCGAAGGTCGACAACTGGGTGGTGACGCCGAGGCGGGGGAAGGCGGTCGAGATCAATGCGCTGTGGTACAACGCCCTTCGTCTGCTCATCCAATGGCTCAAGGAAGAGCGCGGAGAGGATTCGGCGAAGGAACTCGAATCGCTCGCACAGCAGGCCTATGAGTCGTTCAATCGCCGCTTCTGGTACGAGAAAGGCGGATTTCTGTACGATGTGGTGGATGGGGAGAAGGGCGACGACGCATCGCTCCGGCCGAATCAGATCCTTGCGATCTCGCTGCGCAATCCGATACTCGACCCGAGCCGATGGAGTTCAGTGTTGTCGATCGTCGAGCAGCAGCTCGTCACGCCGATGGGATTGCGCACGCTCGGACCGATGGAACCCGAATACAAGCCGAAATATTTCGGCGACATCCGCGCGCGGGACGCGGCGTATCATCAGGGAACGGTCTGGGCCTGGCTCATCGGTCCGTTCATTGATGCATGGCTGAAAGTGAATAACAATAACACACAGGAAGCGCGCCGATTCCTCGACGGGTTTTCGAACCATCTGAACGAAGCCTGCATCGGCTCCGTCAGTGAAATCTTCGATGCAGAGGATCCGTTCACACCCAGGGGATGCATCGCCCAGGCCTGGAGCGTAGCGGAACTTCTTCGGTCGATGGTGAAGACTTCCGCCGGCAGCGAGAAATAACGCGGGAGAGACAGAGGACGCAACACACGATCATCGAGACTCCTCACACATAACAAGGATGTTCCCTTCGATGTATGGGAAGAGCGGTACGCAGGGACCTGAAGCTGAAAAGAAATCGTAAACACGCCGGCATCAACTCGGTTTATTCTCAACACAAAATATTTTCTCTCAGACTGTTCACGGCATGGGCCGATCCGATGATGGAATGCACATGTCCATCCATGTCTGCTCCGATGTGTTGCACGGCGGCAACTCAGTCCGCCGTGTGACCGAAAGTGCGGAGCCATTAACAAAGGTGATTCATCCGAACGGGGGCGTCGTGGTCAACGCATAGACAGCATCGGCGGTCATCACACGAGAGTCGGGGGCAAAGGAAGGATATTCGGATGGCGGATCTATCGGCGAAACAATCGATGTTGTGGTACAAGGACGCGATCATCTATCAGGTGCACATCAAGGCCTTCAAGGACAGCAACGGCGACGGCATCGGGGATTTCAGAGGGCTGATCGAAAAGCTCGATT
>DATGXR010000095.1:0-1650 GCA_035298825.1 Bacteroidota bacterium | reverse complement strand
TCGGAGTCTTGAAGGACTGCAACAATCCGCCGAACGAGGCGCCTCGCTCGTCAAACAGCTCCTGATGATTGCCCGGAAGACTGAATTTGTACTGCAAGAGGTGTATATCGATGACATCGCAAAAGAAGTGATCCAATTACTTTCCGAAACATTTCCCAAGGACATTGTCATTTCGCTGAATTTTAAAACAGTTCCTCCTGCTATCGTCGGAGACGCAAATCAGCTTCATCAGGTGATCCTCAATCTTTGTGTCAACGCACGGGATGCAATGCCGAAAGGAGGTTCCCTCACCATTACGACCTCCATTGCCCAAGGCGAACTCTTCACGTCCAATGGTTCTCATCCGGACGGCAAGGAGTACGTTTTGATCCAGGTGTCAGATACCGGCACGGGAATGGACGATGCAACAAAGGAACGGATCTTTGATCTGTTCTTCACGACGAAAGATCCCGGTAAAGGTACCGGTTTGGGACTCTCGTTGGTCCATAGCATCGTGGAAAATCATGGCGGATACATCGATGTTGAGAGTTCGCTTAACGAGGGAACCACGTTCAACATCTACTTGCCGATCCCCGAATACAACATCACACGTGTTGATGTTCCCGGTCCGGCATTGGAGGATGTTCCCGGCGGGAATGAAACCATTTTATTTATCGAAGATGAAATGCTGCTGAGAGAGTATCTGCGCGAGCTGCTTGAATCGAAAGGATACACCGTCGTCACGGCGATCAATGGCGAGGACGGCGTCGCCATGTTTTCGCATCATCGACATGAAATAGACATCGTATTATCCGATTTTGGCCTGCCGAAATTCAGCGGCGACGAAGTATTGAAGCGTATTACATCACTGGATGCTCATGCGAAGATCATTTTCGTGAGCGGTTATATCGATCCCGACAAGAAGCAGGAACTTCTGAACGCCGGAGCAAGACGCGTGATACAGAAGCCATATTCGACACCGCTTGTTCTGCACACAATCAGGGAGGTCATCGATGAGCCGGGCGATTGAATGACCGCGCTCCCGTCATGCGTCCCCCACTGTCAGGGTGCAATCGTAAAATACACAGTCGCCCCTTGTTCTATTTTTCCCTCAGCCCACACCCGGCCGCCATGTTTATGAATAATACGCTGGACTGTTGCCAGGCCGATTCCGGTTCCCTGAAATTCTACGACGGTGTGAAGTCGCTGGAATGCGCCGAATAATTTTTGAGCGTAGCTCATGTCGAAGCCCGCTCCGTCGTCGCGAACGAAATACACGGGCATATCCAGCTGTAATACTCCAAATTCAATGCGGGCGGTCGAATGCCTGGATGTGAACTTCCAGGCATTCCCAATCAGATTTTCCAATACGATGCGCAACAGCTGGCTGTCCCCTTCGGCCGCTACTTCCTTCTGAATCATAAATTCGACCTTGCGATCCGGTTGTGTCGCTTGCAGCGTATCAGCGATCTCCGTGACGATGTTACTCAGGTTAATCCTTTTCACATTGATCCCGCTCCGACTGATACGCGAAAGATTGAGCAGGTCATCGATCAGCTGCGCCATGCGCTGTGCGGCAGCCCGTATGCGATGCAAATGGCCTTTCCCTGTTTCATCCAGACTCGCCTGATAATCGTCAAGGAGAAGCTGGCTGAATCCGTCTATGCTGCG
>DATGXR010000094.1:0-14029 GCA_035298825.1 Bacteroidota bacterium | reverse complement strand
GTAACAATGGCACAACATAAACATACTGCCGTCGTAATTTTTTTGAAATTCATGTTCATCGTATTATTCGTGCATTGCCTGGGGTTGATTGTTCTCATTATCTCACAAATCTCAATGTCCTTACTCTTTTGATCCGCTTGTGTGATGGATTACATGATTGGGAGAGTCAATATACATTTCAACCGCAATAAAATCCAGGAATCTCAGATGTTCGAGTGATGTTTTTTTATCCTTGATTTCCACGCTTGTGAACACGATATTGCTGTCTCAGCAGAAACCGCACCATCCCGCAGCGTCGGGCCAACAATACAACTTTATAGAGGAACATTCCTTGACAGACAAATTTGAGAACATCACGATCATCAAGAAAGCCAATGTGTATTTCAACGGAAAGGTGACCAGCCGCACCATACTATTTCCCGATGGCACGAAAAAAACATTAGGCTTCATGATGCCGGGAGAATATGAATTCAACACACAATCGCGCGAGCTGATGGAAGTGCTCGACGGTGAGATGGACGTTCTCCTTCCGGGTACACATGAGTGGCAGACATATTCAACGGGACAATCGTTTGAAGTGCGACCCGACTCGTCATTTAAATTGAAGCTCAATGCTCCCGTGGATTATTGTTGTTCGTATGAATAATAGCCGCAATGGAAAAGCATACGAATTCCCCCATTCAATCAACAGCCACCCCTTAATCATAAAAAAATGAAAACATATCTACTGACCATTTGCATGCTTGCATTGCTTCCGGCGGGATCGGTTTCCGCAAAAAGCAAAACCGATACGAAGTCATCTGTCCCTGAACGAGTGATCAATGTTGATTTCACCAATGCTACAGGTCCATTAAATACAATGTTCAAGGAATGCGTCGGCGCAGGCCGCGCCAACGAAGGATTGCGTGCCGATTGGCAGCAGCAGCTCATCTACGTGAAGAAAAAGTGCGATTTCAAATATATCCGCATGCACGGTCTGCTGACCGATGATATGGGCGTGTACAAGGAAGACGGGAAAGGTAATCCGCAATACAGCTATATGTATATTGATGCGCTGTATGATTTTCTGCTGAGCATCGGGATCAAACCATTTGTCGAACTGGGATTTATGCCCGAGGCATTGGCCAGCGGCAAACAAACCATATTTTGGTGGAAAGGCAATGTCACACCGCCAAAAGATTATAATAAATGGGGCGATTTGATTCGCAATCTCACTCAACACTTTACCGAACGATATGGTGCTGATGAAGTCAAAACATGGTATTTCGAAGTGTGGAATGAGCCCAATCTATCGCCCGGATTCTGGAGCGGCACGCAAGCCGACTATTTCAAACTCTACCAATATACGGTCAAAGCAATAAAGAGTGTCAACCCGGATTACAGGGTGGGCGGCCCTGGAACAGCAGGAGCCGCATGGGAGAGTGAAATGATAGAGTTCTGTACAAAAAATAGTCTTCCCATCGATTTTATCAGCACACATTCGTATGGTGTAAAACAGGGATTTCTCGATGAATATGGTCAAGGTGGCACAGTGCTGAGTAAAGATTCGATGAGTGTCAGCGGCGATGTTCTCCAGTCTCGAAAAGAGATTGCTTCTTCTGTCAAGCCGAATTTGGAGCTGCATTATACCGAATGGAGCGCGTCGTATACTCCGTCTGACCCGATTCACGACAGTTATCACGAGGCGGCGTATATCTTGGATAAAATCAAACAGGTTGGGACTGCAGCCAACTCGATGTCGTACTGGGTCTTTACAGATATTTTTGAGGAGTCCTCTCCGCGTTTCGAAGCCTTTCATGGCGGATTCGGGCTGCTCACTATTCAGGGGATTAATAAGCCGGCCTTTTATGCCTACGAGTATCTGAATAAACTTGGGAAGACAGAGTTGAAAAATTCCGATCCCCGTTCCTGGGCATCAAAGAATGATGATGGCGGCATCCAGCTGCTTCTCTGGGACTTCACAAACACGCACCCCGGTGATTCGACGCACAACCAGAAATATTATATCAAGGATTTGCCTGCGAAACCGAAGGGGAAAGTCCAAGCACATCTGTCACATGTCCCTGCCGGAAAGTATACGCTGGAGATTTATAAGGTCGGTTACCGTGTGAACGATGCGCATACCGGCTATATCGACATGGGCAGACCCACCCAACTTACCAAACAGCAGGTAGAAAAACTGAAAAAGCAAAATGACGGCTCCCCTGTTTTGACCGAAGCAGTTGTGGTTGGCAAGGACGGAGTGTTTTCAAAAGAGTTGGACATTCGCGAGAATGATGTGATTCTCCTCAATCTGATCAAGCGCAGGTAATGAGAAGAATTTTTTTGTGAAAATTTTTCCGGGACTCATTTCGATGAACATACAATATAGATTAGCACCGCTCTTGTGCTCCGTATTCTTTTTGTCGTCAATAGTTGTCGGCGGGAATAACCACGATGTGCATCAATCGGCCCCGTCAAAAAGAACCAGAGAGAATTTTGATTTCTCCTGGCAGTTTCACAAAGGCGATATCGCGATCAAGCGTGTTGTGAGAGTCGGCCAAGGCGGGATCACCGATAGCAATGTGCCTGTGATCACCACGAAGGATACCGTCATCGACTATACCGATCCTCGAAGCTCCGCATCATTTAATCCCAGTGATTGGAAGGAAGTTGATCTTCCACACGATTGGAGTGTGGAAGGCACTTTTGTGCACGACAATTCGCTGGGCAGCCAAGCGGCCGGTACGGGCTATTTACCCGTGGGCGTCGGATTTTACAGGAAAGAGTTCGAACTCCCCGAAACGGATAAGGGGAAAAAAATATCCGTCGAGTTTGACGGGATCTTCAGGAACAGCACCGTATGGGTCAATGGCCATCTGTTAGGTTCCCACCAGAGCGGGTACACACCATCCAACTACGACATGACCGATGTCTTGCGATTTGGCAAGGAGGGCAAGAATGCACTTCTCGTGAAGGTCGACGCCCGCGACTACGAGGGCTGGTGGTATGATGGCTGCGGTATCTACAGGCATGTGTGGCTCATGAAGACCGACAGGCTGCATGTCGCACGGTTCGGCACGTATGTGACGACGCCCTCCGTATCCGATGCGAAAGCGGCGATACGCATGAGCACCACAGTGAAAAACGAATACAGAACAGCGAAGAATATTTCACTCGTATCAAAAATTATCGACAACAACGGCGTCGTGGTTGATGCAGTCACTTCATCTCTGGCGATTGAGCCTTGGAGTACAATTGACATCACACAGAAAGGAACCATTCGAAAACCACATCTGTGGTCGCCCGAGACGCCGAATCTTTATCGTGTACACACTGAAGTTTCCGAACAAGGCAATATCATTGACACATACGAAACGACCTTTGGCGTGCGCACTGTTGAGATCAACAAAAACGGAGTGTTTCTCAATGGAAAACTGTATCCGGTCAAAGGCACATGCAACCATCAGGATTTTGCCGGCATAGGGGTTGCTCTTCCCGATAAGATCAACTTGTATAAATTAACATTGCTGAAAGAAATGGGAAGCAACGCGTACCGTTGTTCTCATCATCCGCCAACACCGGAATTGCTCGATATGTGCGACAGCCTGGGAATGCTTGTCCTGGATGAAAACCGTCACTTATCGAGTTCGGAAGAAAATTTACGAGATCTGTCAACGATGCTGTACAGGGACAGGAATCATCCCTCGATTTTCATGTGGAGCATGGAGAATGAGGAAGCCATTCAAGGTACGGTGACCGGGTCCAGGATTCTCGAGACCATGGTCGCAACAACACATCGAATCGATCCTTCGCGCAAAGTGACAGCCGCAATGAACCATGCCCGCAATGATGGCGGATATAGCGATGTGCTTGATGTGGTGGGATACAATTATGGCGACAAGCAGCTGGCGTATGTAAAAGATAAAGAGCAGCACCCCGATCGGGTGATGTTTTGTACCGAAGGGACAAGTTTTGTCTCAACACGCGGTGAATATGAAAACAACGCGGCGAAAGGCTATACATCGAATTCTATTCTTTGGCAACCCAACTGGGGACCGTATCCGGGCGAGGATTGGGCCGATATTGTAAAATATCCGTATCTCGGTGGTCTTTTTGTGTGGACGGGATTCGATTACAGGGGCGAACCGACACCGTTTTTGTGGCCGTGCGTCTCCTCACACTTCGGCATCATGGATATTTGCGGTTTTCCAAAAGATGGATACTACGCGTATAAAGCCGCATGGACGAATGAACCGGTGGTCCACATTTTCCCGCATTGGAACTGGCCGGGCAGGGAAAACGATTCCATCAAAGTCCATTGCTATACCAATTGCGAAGAAGTTGAGTTATTCCTCAATGGAAAAAGCATAGGGAAGCAAAAGGCCGTCCCGTACGCCAAACTCATCTGGGATCTCGTCTATGCACCCGGAAAACTTGAAGCGCGGGGCTACACGGCAGGAACTCTGACAACCACGGATATTGTGGAAACGACCACAGCCCCGGCACAGGTCGCATTGAGCAGCGACTGCAGCATGCTCAAGGCCGATGGCTGCGATGTGGCCGTTATACGTGTGGCCATTAAGGATGAAAAGGCGAGGGTTGTTCCCACGGCAAATAATCTCGTGACGTTCTCAATAGAGGGACCCGGAAAAATTATCGGCACCGGCAATGGAAATCCAACCAGTCACGAACCCGACAAGGCCGACCGGCGGATGGCGTTTAACGGATATTGCCTGGTGCTGGTGCAAGCCGACAAACACGCCGGGAAAATTACTTTGAAGGCAGCATCCGAAACGCTGAAAGGATCGGAGATCATTCTTATTTCCCACTGACACTATTCGTCGCGCTCGATTTTTTTGATGATCGGGTTGAACGCCTTGGAAACCATGAGCACGCGATCGCCCGGTGAGAGATGCTCGATGTCGCTGTCGAACGCAATGACTTTCACGATCGTGTTGTTGCCTGTCACAACCGTGACGACATTCACGACGTCCTGTTTCTCGATGAGGGCGATCTGACCGGTCGCTTGAAATTTTCCGCTGATACTCGGATCGGAAAACACGCGCTGGGGATCGCCTGCCACTGTAATTCGGCCTTGATCTAGGCACACCACGGTGTGCGCAAGACGCAAGACCTCATGTAAATCGTGGCTCACCAAGACCATCGTCGCGCGAGAGAGACGATGAGTGCGTATGATCTCGTCCTGCAGTCGCACACGCATGGCTGCATCCAGAGCGGATAGCGGTTCATCCAACAGAAGGAGCTGAGGTTTTCGCACAAGGGCGCGAGCCAGCGCCACTCGCTGTTTTTGACCGCCGGATAATCGTGCGGGTTTTTGCTTTGCAAATTCTCTCAGCTGGAATAGATCGAGAAGCTCCTCGGTGTAGCCGCCCTGTTTGTCGGCTTCAGCAAAGCGAATATTCTGCTCCACTGTCATGTTGGGAAAAAGCGCATAATCCTGAAACATCAATCCGATACGCCTCGCCTGCGGCGGCACATCGATGCCCCGCTCACTATCGAACCAGACTGTCTCTCCAAAGTGAATGGTGCCGGAGTCCGGCTTCGTTAATCCGGCGAGCATGCGCAGGAGCGTCGTTTTCCCCGCGCCCGACGGACCGAACACAGCGGTAAGCGTTCCGGAAGGCACCTCCATTTTCACATCAAGCGTCATCACACCGTCCGATGAATGCAGCGTCTTCCTGATGTCGATGCGGATCACCAAATCTTCCACGACGTCTGCCTTGTATTGATGCTGTAGATGATTGTCAGAAGCACGAACGAGACGGCGAACAGGATGAACGCATACTCATTGGCGGCGACGAAATTCATCGACTGTACTTCATCATAGATCGCCACCGACGCGACGCGCGTGACGCCCGGCATATTCCCGCCGACCATGAGCACGATGCCGAATTCTCCGATCGCATGCGCGAATGTCAAGGCGACTGCAGTGATGAACGACGACCGAATATTGGGCAGGAGCACGCGGAAGAACGTCACTGCTTCGGACTTCCCAAGCGTGTACGAGGCTTCGCGTAAACTTTCCGGGAGCGATCGCAGTCCGCTCTGCAGCGGTTGAATCATGAACGGCAATCCGAATATCACCGACGCGATAAGCACCCCCTCGAACGTGAATGCGAGACGAACATTGAACACACGTGCGAGGAATTCGCCGACACATGAGCGCGGACTGTAGGCGACGAGAATATAATATCCCAGCACGGTCGGGGGCAGTACCAGCGGCATGCTTAGCAGTGCTTCAACCACCGGCTTCAGACGCAAACGGGAGTATGCCAGGAACCAGGCGACGGGCAATCCGACAACGATTAGGATCAGTGTCGTGTACGAGGCCAATTTAAACGTCAGAAGCAGCGTTTCGAGAAACTCGATATCCATCGGTCACCAGGCCCGTTCTGTGAGTGTGATCTCGTTTGCCTTGATGAACGCCGTGACAGCATCGCCCGGTCGAAGCGCTAACATGTCCGCCGATCTTGTTGTGATGGCGGACGTCAATGCGAGCCCGAAAAAATCAAGTGTCACAATCGTTAACAGTTCACCTCGCGCGACGCTGCGCACGGTGCAGGGCAGCTGATTGCGCAGACTGATCATGCCCTGAACATTTTTCCCGAGTGAGACTTCCGTTTCCTTGAAGAGCACACCGATGGAACCACCTTCGTGTATCCACGCGGATCCCGGTGACAGATTGATCATGAGCGCGGAAAGCGCGATGCCTTTCACATCGACATCCACCAGTGTGATGCTGCCGGATTGCTGGATCTTCACCACGCGTCCTACGATCGCATTCATCGTCCGCCCTGTTCCTTTCCTCCATTATGGGAGGATATAGCCATACTTTTCGAAAATCGGCTTGCACGTAGCGCTCAACACAAAGTCCATAAACTTCGACGCGGCGGAATTTTGCTCCCGGGTTTTTACGAGCACGCATGCCTGCTCAACGGGCGTATAACTTTTTTTGTCAGGAATGAAATACGTCCCTTTGCCTTTCATGTCCGGCGCCAGCACGAGTGCAAGCGCGATGAATCCAACCTCAGCATTTCCCGTTACCGCATATTGAGCAGCCTGTGCAATATTGTCCGCATACACGATCTTGGGCTTCACCTGTTCGTAGAGTCCGTAATATTTGAGACATTGAATGGCACGCTCACCATAGGGCGCGACATCCGGTTTCGCCACGGCGATATACACAACTGAATTTTCTGTAACGACCGCAACACCTTTCGTCATATCCACAACATTGCTCCAGAGCGCAAGTCTTCCGTACGCGTATGTCTTTACATCGCCAACGGCGGCCCCCTGTTCTTTCAATTTGTCAGGAAATGTTTTGTCCGCTGCCATGAAAAAATCGAATTGGGCGCCGTTCATGATTTGCTGCAGCAACGCGCCGGATGCGCCGAGAACAACTTCCACTTTGACATCCGAATGGTTCATGGCATACGCGGCCTTGATATCATCCATCACATATCGTAAATTTCCAGCCGCCGCAACCCGAATTTTCTGAGCGGAGAGACCGGTGCTGAAAATCAGAATGAGTACAATCACCGCAATTCTTTTCATGTGCCTCCAATTAATTCATCGCATCACTAACCCGCATTCATGTGCATCATGAAACGGAGGACACTGCGATGCGTCGACCGACGCGCCCTCCATCATACCGGCGATCATGAGCAGGACTTCGCCTGTCATGAGACTGCGTTTCTTCTGCACCGAGCATTCTTTGAGCGATCGCGTGAGGTCCGCATACAATTCTTCCGGCACAGCAATGTTATGTCTGCCGCAAAAATCTCTTACCGACGCTACCCCCGAATGTTTGCCAATGATGAAATCGGATTCCTGTTTGCCGATTCGCACAGCGTCGATGATCTGATATGCGGCACGATTTTTCATGAGCAGATTCGCATGAATGCCGGTCTCGTGGACGAGCGCACGGCGGCCCACGACGGGTTTCTGATCGCCGAGCGCGACCTGTGATGCCTCGGCGACCGCATCCGACAGCCTTCCGAACATCGAGGTCTTGAGACCGGTACGGATGCCGCACGACAATTCGAGCACCATCACAACTTCCTCGAGCGCCGCATTGCCGGCGCGTTCGCCGAGGCCATTGACGGTCACACTGGCACATCGCGCTCCGGCGAGAAGCGCCGTCACGGTGTTCGCTGTAGCCATGCCGAGATCGTTATGACCATGAAATTCGAAGGCGATGGACGGAAACGCCGCCGATAATTCTGCAAACAACGCCTGTGTCGACAGCGGATTCAAACTTCCCACCGTATCGGCAATCCGCACACGGCGAATGGGCAGGTCTGCCGCGGCTGCGACAAACTCATACAGAAACGAGGGCTCTGCCCTCGACGCATCCTGTGCTCCGATCACGATATAATCGAAACGATGCAACGCGTATGAAACCATGGAGTGTAGTGTCTCGAGCACCCATGCATGCGATCGCTTCATCGTCTTGAGATGGATGTCCGATACGGGTAACGAAATATTAACGCCCTGCGCGCCCGTGCGTGCGGCGGCGTCGATATCAGCGGTGACGGCGCGGCACCATACAAGTGATGAAAATTTAAACCCGGCACGGGTCAGCACGCGCAGGTCGGCGATCTCCTTTTCTCCGATGATGGGTGTGCCGATTTCCACTTCCCTGATACCGGCGTCATCCAACAATCCCGCAATACGCATTTTTTCGTCGAGCGTAAACACGACACCCGGCGCCTGTTCGCCATCGCGGAGCGTTGTGTCTATAATATGCGGGACGGATGTCGATGGTCGGTTCGTGATGGTTGTCATGCACATCCTGATGCCGTGCCGCGACATGTCTCACCGCATTTGAACGCATCGGCTTTTTTCACGGTGCGGATAGGAGTGCCGTTATAGACCGCCTCCAATCCCTCGTCGATCAGTCCTGTCATTTGAATCACGCGCAGTCCGGACGCCTGGAGAATTCTTGTGGGCGTTCCTCCCACTCCCGCCACCAGCAGCGCACGGCAGTCCGTCAGTTGGTTGGCGAGATCTCTCCACCGTTCCTCTCCGCCGCCGGATGGCGGCGTTGTGCGCTCTTCCACAAAACGAAAGCCGTTCGGTGTCTGCTGATAAATATTCAACGCAGCAGCTTCCCCCAAATGGAGATTCACCATCAGCCCTTCGTTCGTTGCGGCGGCAATGTACGGCCGATCGTGCTTCAGATCGAGCACGCGCAGGGAATATTCCTGCAGTAATGCATGCGACGACGGATCGTCAGTGCCGAGCAGACCGGCCGCATCGGCGCGGCACCGGGCGCAATGTGTCATCATCTTGATATGACCGGACGCTTTCGCGCGGAGAGCGAACATCTGCACTTTCGAAGGCTCATTCATGGCTTCGAAGGTGGTGTCTTTTGTCGGGACCACCGGAATGCAATTCATGACGTCGGCTCCGAGCCCGGCGACAGTTCTTGCGACATCTTCGATATGGTGATCGTTCACAGTGGGAAGGACAATCGTATTCACCTTCACAACCATGCCGTGTTTTTTCAGTCGCGGCAGCGCATCGAGCTGGCGTTCGACGATGAATTCTCCGGCCGCGATGCCGCGATAGATTTTCTTGTCGTGCCGCGCCCAGGCATAGATCCTTCCCGCAATGACCGGATCGATCGCATTGATCGTCACGGTGACATGTGTGACACCGAGCGATGCAAGGTCATCGACATACGGGGCAAGATTGACGCCGTTCGTCGAAAGACAGAAGATCTTCTCCGGAAATGCTGCTTTCGTGAGACGCATTGTCTCGAGCGTTTCCTCCGGATTCGCCATCGGATCGCCGGGACCGGCGAAGCCGACCACTGAAATATTATCCATGCGCGTACTCAACGCCTTCAGATATTCGACGGCCTGGTGCGGTGTGACCACCGCCGCCGTCACACCGGGGCGGCTTTCGTTCACGCAATCATATTTTCTGTTGCAATAGTTGCATTGAATGTTGCATTTGGGCGCCACCGGCAGGTGAACGCGCGCATGCATATTTTTTGCACTCACATCAAAACATGGGTGAACCGCCTTCGTCACTGCTTCCATAGCGTGCTCGCTTAGATATATTTATACCCGACCGGTGAATTATCCTGTTTATATTCGATGAGCGCGTTCGTGATACGATCGAATAAGTGATGCGTCCCTTCGTAGCAGAGATGCTGCAATCGCTGTCCCCCGACCCGGTCGTGAATTGGGAAGCCCACGCGCACCAGGGGAATATTGAGCCTCCGCGCAATATAATATCCCTTGCTGTTGCCGATCATAATGTCCGGGTGCAGACCGTCGGCGAGTTCGTTCATCGTCTCGAAATCCGAACCGTCCATGATGCGAACGGTAGAGGAATTTGTGATACGCGGGATGAGTTCCTTCAGGACTCCGCTCGTGCCACCCGATGTCACCAACACCGTCTCGATGCCGATCTCGGAAAGAAACGAGACAAGACCGATGACGAAATCTTCCTCACCGTAGACGATGGCGCGTTTACCAAAAAGGTACTTGTGCCCGTCAACATAGGCGTCGATGAGCCGCCCCCGCTGCAATCGATAGCGTTCGGGAATCGGTTTGCCCGAGAGCGACTCGAGGAGCGCAAAGAACCGATCCGTTTCGTTGATGCCGATGGGCATGCCGAGTTTATGTGTGGGCACACCACACTGATTCTCGAGCCAGTCCCCGCCGGTGCCCATGTTTTTTTTTGTGCTGCCCTGGTATTTGCCTGTGTTAAAGACATATCCAAATTCGATCGATGCACGGGCCGAACCTGTTCGGCGGATGTTCCGGATGGGTGTCCCGCCGTCGGAGATGAGCTTATATTCATCCCAACTCGGATTATCCAATGGATCGGAATAATCGGGAAACACGATGCACTCCATCTTCCACTCGGCCACGATATCTTTCAGGTGGCGGATGTCCTGCGGTGACACGAAGCCGGGAAAGAGAGTGATATGCGTACCGGTTTCACCGCGTTCGGCGAGCGATGCGATCACCGACGCGACAGCCTCGTGAAATCCATCCATGTGTGAGCCCTGATAACTCGGCGTCGAAGCAGAGATGAGCACCGGCAGCGGCGCGTCGCTATTGACGGATGCAAATTCGCGGATCAGCCGCGACACATCTTCTCCGATCGTTTCGCTCAGGCAGGTCGAAGCGATCCCGATCGCTTCCGGATGATACTGACCGATGATGTTCTGTATGCTTGCATTGAAATTTTTATTGCCGCCGAAGATCGTCGTTTCTTCGCTGAAATTCGACGATGCAATGTCGACGGGTTCCTTATAATGACTGATCATGTACCGGCGGATGTATGTGGCGCATCCCTGTGATCCATGGATCATGGGCAGGCATCCCTGAATGCCCTTGAACACAACGCTTGCTCCGAGGGGCGCGCAGAGCTTGCACGCATTCCTCGTCGTCGCATATGGAGGCTCTGCCTCCTCGGTCCCGCGTATGTCCATTAGCTTAGTCATGAAGGTTCCGTGTAAATTGCCATACCGGACTCATGGCAGTGGCGTAAATTTCCTTGGCAAAATTGAGCATGCCTTCATATCCGGCAAGGGCCTCTTTGCGTTCGTGATTATGGTCGCAGAATCCCAGTCCAAGCTTATAAGCGATCGGCCGCTCTTTCACACCTCCGATGAAGATGTCTGCACGTGTTTCCTTGACGAATGCCGACAGCTCGATCGGATTTGAATCGTCAACGATGATCGTCCCTTCGTCGCACAAGCCGCGGATAATTTCATATTCATCCTCTGTGCCCGTCTGCGATCCGACAACGACAGTCTGCACGCCGATGAGACGCAGTGCCTTGATGAGCGATATCGCCTTGAACGTACCACCGACATAGACGACCGCTTTTTTGCCCTGCAGCTTTTGCTTATACTCCTTGATGACGGGCATGAGACGCGCAAATTCATCGCGCACAAGACTCCGCGCACGCGCCATGAGTTCGTCGCTCCCGAAAAATTTCGCCACGTTATAGAGCGCGTCGCTCATGTCTTCGAGTCCGAAGTACGACACCTTCATAAACGGTATGCCGTAGCGTTCCTTCATCATCTTGGCCAAGTGCATCATGGACCCGGAACACTGCACGACGTTCAGCGACGCCTTGTGTGCGCTGCGGATCGTATCCACGCGCCCGTCGCCGGTGATCGTCGCATGCACATGAATGCCCATACGGCGGTAGTAGTCGAGCAGCAGCCACAATTCGCCGGCAAGGTTGAAATCACCGAGGATGTTGATGCTGATCGCCGGCACATTGCACTCCGCGGTGCCGATGAGCCGGCCGAGCGCGTCACAGGCGATTTTATAGCCGTCCTTTTTCGATCCTTGAAATCCCGGTGCCTGCACGGGAATGACGGGAATATTTTTCTCGGCACTCACTGTGCGGCAGACAGCCTCGATGTCGTCGCCGATCACACCGATGATGCATGTGGAATAAACGAACGCAGCCTTCGGTTCATGCTTGTCGATCAATTGCCGGAGGGCGCTCAACAATTTTGGTTCGCCCCCGAACACAACGTCCTTCTCCTGCAGATCGGTGGAAAAACTGTAGCGATGAAGCTGGGGACCGGACGACATCGCACCGCGGATATCCCATGTGTAGGCGGCGCATCCGATCGGACCGTGAATGAGATGAACGGCGTCGGCAATCGGATAGAGAACCACGCGTGATCCGCAGAACACGCACGCGCGCTGACTAACGGACCCGGCGGTGCTGGGCACGGCACAGCGGATCGGCATGTCGTCCGTTCCGGTCCTGAGAATTTGCTGTGTGCGTTCCTCGATGAATGCGCTCATACCACCCCGGTGATTACATGACCAATTCGAATTTCTCTTCGGGTGCTTCGCGGTCCTGATGATCCATGACCGCATTGAGAATCCGTTCGAGGATCCGCAGGCCGCCCGTGTATCCGACAGTCGGAAAATAACTGTGTCCGATGCGATCGAGGATGGGAAAACCCATCCGGACAAACGGCGTATTTTCGTCGCGGGCAATATATTTGCCGTATGTGTTGCCGATGAGCAAGTCGACTTTTTCCTGTTTGATCCACTGATGCATAAGGAACATATCCGCGCGCTCCCCGCATTTGTATTTTGCCTCGGGAACTTTTTCTTCCAACAGCACCTTCATGCGCTCGTCGAAGTCCCTGCTCGGCGTACCGCTGACGATATAGACGGGACGCATGTCGCAGGCAAGCAGGAATTCCACCAACGGAATAAGCTGGTCGGGATCGCCCCACAGTGCCACACGTTTGCCGTAGAGATACTTTGTCATATCGGCGGCAACATCGAGCAATCGTCCACGTTCAACCGTCAATGACGGCGGAATTTTCACGCCTGCATGCCGGCTCAATGCCATGAGGAACCGATCCGTTGCCTGTATGCCGATAGGCAGATCGCACACATCGTATTTCACCTTGCATTTGTATTCCAATTTTTTGCAGGCCTCTTCAGTCGCCAGCGGACCGATGCCAAGCGTGAACTTGGCATCGCCGGCACTGATCAATTCGGGCACCGTTGTGCCTCCTGCGGGATACATTTCAAACGATCCGGTCAAGGGACCGTCGAGTACACCCGAGGTATCGGGAAACATCATTGTATTGGCGGACATCTCTACCGCCAGTCGCTTGATCTCATGCATATCCGCGGGTTCCACCCACCCAGTGGCCAGATTGACCTGATAATTGCTCACGCCGGTCCGCTGTGCAAAATACGCCACCAGTCCCATGAGCATATTGGCATAGCCGGTAACATGCGAACCGACGTAACTCGGCGTGTTGCAGTGCAAGACGTGCTTGCCCTTCGGGACCTTCCCTTCGTCGCGCGCTTTCTGCAGAATCTGGTTCAGATCGTCGCCAATGGTTTCGCTCAGACACGTTGTGTGGACGGCAACAACATCGGGATCGTACGTCGTAAACATCACCTCGAGCGCCTGCAGGAGGTTTGCCTGTCCGCCAAATACCGAAGATCCTTCCGTAAATGAACTGCTGGCGGCCATGACCGGCTCTTTATAGTGCCGGGTCAAA
>DATGXR010000093.1:0-5864 GCA_035298825.1 Bacteroidota bacterium | reverse complement strand
GCCTGTAGAAGGAGACGATATTCTTCACGTAGTCGATGTCCTTCAACCGGCCTTCGATCTTGAACGACGTGATGCCGGCCTCAAGGAGTCCCGACAAATGGTCGGAGAGGTTCAGATCCTTCAGCGAAAGCAAGTGTTTGTTGCGCGCGTAGACATGTCCTTTGCCATCGTCAAGCGTGTACTTCATACGGCACAACTGTGCGCACTCTCCCCTGTTCGCGCTGCGTCCCTGCGACGCCTGGCTGAAATAACACTGACCGCTGAAGCTCACACACAGCGCACCGTGTACGAATGCCTCGAGTTCTATTGTGGTGGCCGACCGGATCTCGCGGATCTGCGCCAGCGACAGCTCGCGCGCAAGGATCACGCGCCGGATGCCCACCGTCTCCAAAAATTTGATGCGATCGGGTTCAACATTATGCGTCTGCGTGCTTGCAAACAATGGGATCGGCGGCATGTCCATTTCAAGCAGCGACATATCCTGGATGATCAGCGCATCAGCCCCGGCGTTGAAGACATCGAATGCGAGCGACCGCGCCTCGTCCAATTCCTTGTCGAACAGGATCGTATTCAACGTCACATAGACGCGCGCGCGATATTTGTGCGCATACGCCGCGAGCGATTCGATATCGCTGAGCGCATTGCCCGCATTGACACGGGCTCCGAATTTCGGCGCACCAATATAGACCGCATCCGCTCCGTAATTCACCGCCGCCATGCCGCATTCAAGATTCTTCGCCGGAGCAAGAAGTTCGATGTGTTTCACCGCGCCTGACATGTGACAAATTCTTTCTGTTTAAAAAAGTATCCGCTTCGAGATCGTAACATAATGAACGCTGATTCCAACATGGTTCATCGCTGCACAGAGCGCCGCACTTCTCCCATCAATCAGCCTTTCACAACGCCCACAGGAATCAACCGCGCCACTTTTCGCGCAATGCCCGCGCGATGCACCACATCAACAACTGCCGATACATCCTTGTACGCCTCGGGACGTTCTTCCGTCAATCCCTTTTTCGATGCCCCGCGCACGTGTATGCCTTTCGCGCGAAGTTGCGTCAGCAATTCTTCTGCCGTGACGTCTCGTGCGGCGGCCGTGCGGCTCATCGCCCGGCCCGCTCCATGACACGAGGACCCGAATGTCTCTTCCATCGCTTTATCCGTACCAACGAGCACATACGACGATGTGCCCATGCTGCCGGGAATCAGCACAGGTTGACCGGCATAATAATAATCCACAGGAATGTCGGGATGATATTTCGGGAACGCCCGTGTCGCACCCTTGCGATGCACGAGCACGTTCTTCTTCACACCGTCAACCATGTGCGTTTCTTCCTTGGCGATATTATGCGCCACATCATAGACGAGCGTCAGATCGCTCTTTCCCATCACCTTCTGAAACGCCTCGCGTATCCAATGCGTGATCATCTGACGGTTGGCAAATGCAAAATTCGCCGCAGCACTCATGGCTCGAAGATACTCTTCTCCCTCAGGCGACATCACAGGCACGCACGCAAGCTGACGATCGACGACGTTGATCTGATACCGCTTCATCGCCTGCTGCATGAGATCGAGATGGTCGGTACAGACCTGGTGTCCCAGGCCGCGCGATCCCGTGTGGATGAGCACCACCGCACAGTGCTTGGCAAGCCGGAATATGCGCGCGGTGTCCGCATCGAAGATCTCCTCCACATGCTGCACTTCGATGAAGTGATTGCCTGATCCCAACGTGCCGAGCTGCTCACGTCCGCGTTCCTTCGCCCGCTTGCTGACTGAGACTGCATCGGCGCCGGGCATGTGTCCCTGCTCTTCAATATGGGCTAGATCGGCATCCGTTCCATATCCCCGATGCACCGCCCATTTCGCTCCAAGACGGAGCACGCTGTCAAGCTCCTGCCAGTTCAAACCGAGCAGCGCTTTGCGTCCTGTTCCCGCAGGGATGGATCGGAACAACTCGTCGAGCAGCGCATCGAGATGCGGCAGCACGGTCTCGATCGGATACGGAGTCGCAAGCAGCCGCACTCCGCAATTGATGTCGAATCCCACGCCCCCGGCCGAAACAACGCCATGGTCCATATCCGATGCCGCCACACCGCCGATCGGAAATCCATATCCCTGATGCGCATCCGGCATCGCAAGCGACCGTCCGACGAGTCCCGGCAGCGTGGCCACATTCGCCACCTGTTCGAGCGTCAGGTCATGCTCGATCGCCTTGATGAGCTCATCGTCCGCATAGATCATTCCCTCGACAAGCATCCCTTCTTTGAACGAACGCGGTACGACAAATCGGTTGTCATCGACTTTCTTCAGCATCACGAACCTCTGTTCAGTCCGGGCGAAATGGTCAATGATTCACGCGCCAGCGTGAATGTGGGTATTTCGCCCTACACATCCAGAAACACACGCACGATATGACGCTCACGATCGACGTTCAGCTGATGATACGTGACAGCCTTGATGTCCAGCAGCGGCACGTGCCGTGCGGCATCGAACATCTCGCCTGCGATCGTCGCACGCAGACGTGTTTCAGTCAGCTCATCGATCCTGATCACCGACGGAAGAAAATGTTCACCGTCATAAAGATACAGTAATTCAGACAACCATTTCACAAGCAACTGTTCAATGTCATCCGCTGCAAGTTCGATCGTGCGTTCAACGTCCGATTGAACTGCGGATCTCTCCGCGATGATCTCCATCATCCCATCGGCCGCTTCTTCGAACGCCTCGGCCAGCGCCTGCCCGTGTGCCTCGATGCCGACATCGGACGGATGTTCGATCAGTTTGTGTGCGCGCATGAGTTCCCCCTCTCAGCGCAGCGGCAGCTGCTTCATCAGGTCTCCGATCGGAGTCCCGATGCAGGCGTTCGGTTCGTCACAACGAAGGATCGCCGCAAGCGTCGGAGCGATGTCGCAAATCGTCACCTGTTCGAACGTCGCCCCGTGAGGAATGTTCCATCCGTACCA
Organism: Bacteroidota bacterium; assembly: GCA_035298825.1. Lineage (GTDB taxonomy): Bacteria > Bacteroidota > Ignavibacteria > UBA10030 > UBA8401 > CAISDA01. Next base: position 2,901 of record DATGXR010000093.1, on the reverse strand, counting down.
CACGAGTGGAATGTGCGTGTCGTATGCGTATCCGGTCCCGTGTGTGGTGCCCCCTTCCACTTCCTCGTCGCCTTCGTACCACCCCGGATTCAACATCAGCACCAGTTCGCCGGAGCGCTTCGGATTGTAGCCGTTCTGGATCTGCCGGGCAAACGTGCTCTGCGAGCGGAAGACTTCATCGATCGTCATCACATCGGCCACGCCCGGATTCGAGCGCAGGATCAGCTTGCACGTATCTGCGATGTCGCTCAGGTTGACTCCGCGCTCACGCAGCAGCGGCATGTTGAAATAAAAATATCGGTTCTGATAATCAAGGATCCATGTTCCACTGCCGAATGATGTATTCAATCGCGCTTCCAGCTTTTTTCGGATTGGAGCGATATCGAACACGCCTGATGGAATGCCGACCGATTTCATATGCGCCGCATTCTCCGATGCGCCATGATCGGCCGTCAAAAACACAAGATACTTTCCCGCACCCGCCTGCCGGTCGAGGAAGGCAAAAAATTTGGCAAGGTCGCGGTCCAGTCGCAGATATGTGTCCTCTGTCTCAACGGCACGCACGCCGAATTGGTGGCCGATGTAATCGGTCGATGATAAACTCACAGCCAGGAAGTCCGTCTCGTTGCCCGTTCCCATCTTTTCACGAACAATTGCCTCCTGTGCAAATTCAAGCGTGTATGTGTTTCCGAATGGAACACGCCGGAGCAAATCGTATCCAAGTTTCGCCTTGAGCGCCGAGAGGTCGTACGGAAACTGCGGCGGCACATTCGTGAAGAACGGATTCTTATACGGCTGCGTATCAGCAAGACTTTCGTTGTATTTCACTATTGGCAGTAATGGCGTCCACATTCCCTGCAGAAGCGAATCGGCCAGATGCCGGGCGTTGAATGCCGTGACCCACGCAGGAAGCGCATCGAAGTAATAACTCGATGAAATCCACGTGCCGACCGATCCGTCATACCAGTACGCCGCGTTCGGCCTGTGTCCCGCCGGAAGGATCGATGAGCGATCCTTGAGCGAAATGCCGATCACTTTCGATTTGAAATTCGAGACAAGCCGGAGCTCGTCGGTGATCGTCGTGCTCAGGAGACGACGCGGCGACATTTTGCCCGCGTCGCTTGTTGTGCCAATCGTATGAACTGTTGAATCGTCTGTCACATACGTCGCCTTGCCCATCGCCCGCTCGTACCAGTTGTTTCCCACAATTCCATTATACGCCGGCACCGTGCCGGTATAGATGGCCGAATGTCCGACAGCGGTGTACGTGGGAACATAATTGTAATGCGCTTCTTCGCACGAAAAGCCTTTGCTCACAAGCCGCTTGAATCCGCCTTCCCCGAAACGATCCCAATACCGCGTGATGTAATCGTACCGCATCTGGTCGACGACAATGCCAACGATCAGGGCGGGACGAGTTCGAATTGGGTCCGGACCCTTCGCATATGTGATTATTGCGAGACAGAGAGTGATACAAAGAATAATGATTCTTTTCATGATCATCCGACGTGTTGATAAGGGTTCGAAGTGCGGCAGCGTTCGTGTAGCCATCGGCCCCATTCAAGCAGGAAATTATTCCCGCTTTTTGTCGAAGGGGATCTCATGTCACCGCAACAAATGTAAGATACGAAGAAGGGGGCAAAAAAGCAGGCAGTGTGCAATCTTCTGCAATTTTCACTATATTGAATGCATCGGTCTGACACAATTCTGAACAGGGGCTGGCGATGGAAACCGAACAAGAACCCGTTGCAAAGAAGGACAAGTACACGATCGTCGTCTACGGCGATTCGATTTCACGCGGCATCATCTTCGACGACATCAAACAGAAGCATGCGCTTCTGCTCGACAATTTTTCACATCTGCTGCGCGATCAGCTCCGAGGTGTCGTCTTTAACGCCGCAAAATTCGGCAGCACACTCGTCGAAGGATTGCAGCGTCTGCAAAACGACGTCCTTCGCCGAAAACCGGATATCGTCCTGATCGAATTCGGCGGCAACGATTGCGATTATAACTGGGATGCGATTGCGGAAGATCCGTCGCGCGAGTTTCATCCGAACACCGAATGCATGGTGTTCCACGATTTGCTCTCCGGACTGGTCGTCAAACTGAATTCGCTGAACATCGTTCCTGTGCTTGTCACGCTGCCGCCGTTGGATCCCGACAAATATTTCAGGTGGATCAGCCGTAACAGCGAGCAGGCAAAGCACAACATCCTGCAGTTCATCGGAAGCATCTCGCATATCTACGCCTGGCACGAGCGCTACAACGCGGCAGTGCTTCGCGTGGCCGAAGAGACAAAAACAAGGCTCATCGATATCCGATCGGCGTTCCTCGAGAACAGCGATTATACGACGCTGATCTGCGGAGACGGCATCCATCCGAATAAAAAAGGACACAAAGTGATCGCCGACAAGATCCTGCAGTATATTCAGACGAACTACATTCACTTGCTTCAAACACCCGTGCAGGCTTCCACGCTGAAGTAAGGTGACCGCCCCGCACCAACTCGATCATACATCCGGGATCTTCATTGATGATCACTCTTCGGCCATATTCCGAAGCCGATTTTTGTCGGACTCTCACGTGGATCGATTCCTATCGAATGCTCGTTCAGTGGGCCGGACCCATACAATTCTCCTATCCTCTCACAATCGAACAGCTCAGGCATTATGCGGCAGACATCGCGGCCGTGCAATCGGTCAGGCGCGTCTTTGCGGCGGTCGATGACACAGGCACAGTCTGCGGACAAATCGAACTTGGAGCGCTCGACCTGTTCAACGAAACAGCCACCATCTGCCGTGTACTGCTTGCGCCCGAGTCTCGCGGGAAAGGTTATTGTTACCAGATGATACGCGCGGTTCTCGCCTACGGATTTGAAACACTGCGGCTGCGGCGGATTGA
>DATGXR010000092.1:0-12345 GCA_035298825.1 Bacteroidota bacterium | reverse complement strand
CGGATGCGGCCGGCCGATTGTCCTGAGCACATCACCGGGAGAAACACCGATCGAGCAGGGAGCGCACGTGAGCACGCATGCAAACATGTGGAGAATCATCGATGACTTTTGGGATAACTGGTCGCAGCTGAACGAGCACTTCGCGCTGTTTGAAAGGTGGAACAAATACATGGGACCCGGACATTGGCCCGATGGCGATATGCTTCCGCTGGGGCGAATCGGAATCCGCGCCGAGCGCGGCGACAACCGGATGAGTCTGTTCACAAAGGATGAACAGTATACGCTGATGTCGCTTTTTATTATTTGCCGGTCGCCGCTGATGTTCGGCGGAAATCTGCCCGATAACGATGACTTCACATCGAGCCTCATCACGAATGAGGAAGCACTCGGTGTTTTGCAGCACAGCAAAAATAACAGGCTTGTCTATCATAAAGACGGAAAGATTGCCTGGATCGCCGATGATGCAAATTCGGGCGATCAGTATCTTGCCCTGTTTTTCTCTTCCGGTCAGCAACCGGTCGATGAACACCTTGCGATTTGGAACAGCAGGCTGCTGACACATAAGCCGGGAGAGCAATCCGCAAGCGTCCGTGTGCGTCTCAAGGGCGCAAGGAAACTGTATCTTGTTGTGAGCGACGGAGGAAATAGCAACAATTGGGACCACGCGGATTGGATCGAGCCGACGCTGAGTGGAAAAAAAGGCACGCTGCATCTCACGGATCTCAAATGGGTCAGCGCCACTTCCGGCTGGGGAAGCGCAACACTCAATCGAAGTGTCGCAGGTAATGCGTTAAATGTTGATCAACACGAATATTCAAACGGCATCGGCACACATGCCAACTCCGTCATCGAATACGATGTCCCCGAAGGATATGATACATTCACTGCGACAGTCGGCCTCGACAAGGAATGCATCGCCCACACCGAAGGCGCAACAGTCAAATTCCATGTGTTCACGCGTTATCCTTCGGGAGAGCAGCCCCGGGACTCTGCCGTGATTTCGGTCACGAATGCGCAATTGGGAAAGAAGGGACCGATCCAGGTGCGCGATCTGTGGATGAAACAGGATTTGGGCAGCTCGCGAGGTGGAGTGTCTGTCACCGTACGAAATCATGGCGCGCGACTCTTGAGAATACGAAGAAGCAACTAATACCAATGACCGGTCGGGCATCGTTGGCCGATCGACGAACGTTCAATAAACAGGAAGCAGGAAAAAATTATTATGGTGAAAAGATTGTTTGCGATTGTCTGTATCGGACTGATGAGTCTTGCAATGAGCGTTTCGGCGCAGCCGACGTTCCGAAATCCGATCCTCACGGGAATGAATCCCGATCCGAGTATCTGTCGTGTCGGCGACGACTATTACCTGATCACCTCTACGTTCGAGTACTTCCCCGGGATACCGATTTATCAGAGTAAGGATTTAGTGAATTGGAAAATGATCGGATATGCGCTGTCGCGTGCATCGAACAATCCCCTGAAGGGTTGTGAAGCCGGAACGGGAGGACAATATGCTCCGACATTGCGCTATCACGACAGCACGTTTTATGTCATTTGCACGAACTATGGAGGACAGGGTTCGCAGGGAGTCTTTTATGTGACGGCGAAGAATCCCGCCGGTCCCTGGTCCGATCCTCATTGGATCAACAACTGGTATGTCGATCCATCGCTGCTGTTTGAAAACGACAGCACGTACTATGTTAGTCCGGACAATAACGGAAGTTTTTTGGTCGGGACGTTGAATCCTGAAACCGGCAGATTCATTACGCCGGTGCAAAAGATTGCAGCCGGACTGGGCGGTGCGTCACCCGAGGGTCCGCATCTGTATAAAATTAACGGGTATTATTATCTGATGTCGGCAGAAGGGGGAACAGGGTACGACCACAGGGAGGTGATCCAGCGCAGCACATCACCCTGGGGGCCGTATGTGGCGAGTCCGATGAATCCGGTCGTGTCGCATCGGAATGCACCGACGAATCCCTTTCAGGCGATCGGCCATGCCGACTTCGTTCAGCTTCCCGACAGCAGTTGGTGGCTGGTGTGTCTCGGATTCAGACCCAGAGGCGGCAATTATCATCATCTGGGACGCGAAACATTTCTGGCGCCTGTGAGTTGGACTGCCGATGGCTGGCCCAAGGTCGGAACAGACGGCATTGTGCAGGAGCAATTGCCGGTCCCCAATTTGCCGCAGCATCTCTGGGAAAAAGATCCCATCCGGGATGATTTCGACAGCGCTTCGCTCAGACTCGCCTGGAACTTTGTTCGCAATCCATATGCCGCCGACTGGTCGCTGACCAAGCAGCCCGGATATTTGAGACTCTTCGGCTCACGATACAGTTTCAAACAGAAAGACTCTCCGGCGTTTATCTGCCGGAGGCAGACTGCGTTCAATGTCGTTGCTTCAACAAAGATTGCGTTCACACCCGTTCTCTCAACTGAAGAAGCGGGCCTTGTTGTTCGCGGCGACGATAAAAATCATTATAATCTGCTCGTGACGATGTTCGCAGGGAAACGGGTCGTCATGCTTCGGAAGACTCTGCGGGATAAGGTGGTCGAGCTCAAGTATCAGGAAATTCCAGACGGCGCGATCATCCTCCGCCTCAGTGCCACAGACAATGAGTATCAGTTTTGGGTGCAGCAGGAGGGAAAAGCTGCCGAGCTGATCGGAGCTGCATCGACCAAAGACCTGTCCACGGAGGTCATCGGGGGATTTACGGGTGTCTTCATCGGGATGTACGCATCGGGAAACGGAAATCGAAATACAAACCCGGCGGATTTCGATTGGTTCGATTATGAAGAAGATCCGCTTCTGCCGTACGCCTGGACAGCGGGTCCCAGCCAGATGCGCAACAACATGGAAACGCCCGCCATCGTTTCAGCAACTCCGATCTCATCCAGTCAAACAAAAATTGTCTGGAAGAACATTGGACATGAAACCGGCTACCTGATCGAACGATACGCGGGCGCAAAGTTTGATTCGGTGGGAAGCACGATCGCCGACGACACTGTGTTTACCGATCGGGGGCTTTCAGGCAACACGCTGTATCTGTATCGGATCACGGGCAGGAACAATGACGGTCTTTCGTATCCTTCCATCACTGCTTCTGTGGTCACGATGCTCCCATCGGGTCCGTATGCAGGCAAGGCGGCACAAATTCCCGGAAAAATTGAAGCTGAAAATTATGACATCGGCAGCAACACCGGATCGTATTTTGATACCGATGCAGGCAATAATGGCGGACAGTACAGAACGGATGATGCGGATGTCGAGACATGCACGGATGCGGGAGGCGGATATAATGTCGGATGGATCGCAGACGGTGAATGGATGACATATACGGTGGACGTCAACGCGGAAATTTCCGGACTCGATGTCCGCGTTGCCTCTGCGGGTGAAGGAGGAACGCTGCATCTCACGTGTGACGGGACAGATCTTGGCACAATCACGATTCCCAATACGGCAGGATGGCAGCAGTGGAAGACACTCTCGCTGCCGACAAGCGCACTTCATCCCGGCGCCGGGAAAACACTCCGATGGGAAGCCGTGAAGGGCGGATTCAATCTGAATTGGATTTCATTTCAACAAACGACTGGCGTTGAAAAAAAAAAGGACGTTCCAACACAACTAACACTCGATAACTGTTATCCCAATCCCTTTAATCCCGAAACGACACTCGGCTACGAGCTGCCGTCGCGAGCGTATGTCACGTTGAGAATCGTTGATCCGCTTGGCCGGGTCGTTGCGACGCTGGTTGACGGTGAACAACAGGCGGGACGCCACCGTGTGCGGTGGGATGCATCGAATTATCCGGGCGGCATGTATTTTTATTGTTTGCATGCCGGTTCGTACAGCGAAACAAAAAAACTCATTCTCCTTCGTTAGCATACTGAAGGATGAGCAGGACGAAAGGAGAAATTAGTCTGATGGAACCTTTCGAATGAACAATCATCTGACCGCCAGTCTATGGTCACTATTTTTGATGTAGCGAGAGAAGCCGGTGTATCGGTCGTGACAGTGTCACGCCTGATGAACACGCCGCAAATCGTCAGTTCCCGCACGGCAGATAAAATTGTTTCTGTCATGGAACGGTTGAATTATCAGCCGAGTCAGTTAGCCCGATCGCTTGTCGGGAAGCGGACGAATATGATCGGCGTGATCGTGCCTGATATTCGGGATTCCTTTTTCAACAGTTGGTTTCGGCGCATCGAGGAATTTGCCACGGCCCGTTCCATCAATTTGTTGTTATGCAACACGGATGAAAGTGCGGCGAAGGAGTTGCAGTGCATCAAGCTTCTGCAGTCACAACGGGTCGACGGCGTGGTGATCGCGCCGCATTCCCGGACGTCGGTTGAATATCTCATGAACATCAATATCAGCTTCATGCTGTTTGACAGATATTTCAAAGACATGGAAACGAACGTCGTGGCGTCGGATCACTATGACGGCGCATACAAGGCGACAGAATATCTGATTCGGCTCGGACACAGGAGGATTGCGATCGTGAAAGGGCCGGGGATGATCTCGGTCGATCGTGAACGGTATTTCGGATACAGGGATGCGATGAAGAAGCATCGTATTGCGATCGAGGCGGACGATGTGCGCAACGGCGGACTCAGTGAGCATGAGGCATGCGCGGCGATGATCGAGATGATGAAAAAGAAATCGCGCCCGACAGCGGTCTTTTCGATCACCGGTGTGATGACAGAAGGAGTGATCAGGGGTGCGCGCATGATGAACGTGTCCATTCCGGATGATGTGTCGCTTGTCAGTTTTGACGCGATTTCCGGACAGGCGCTTGTGCTTCCCACAATCACGCACGTCGTCCAACCGGTGAAGCAGCTGGGGAAGGATGTCATAGCGGGGCTGCTGAAGATGATCAATGAGAAAAAGCATGCTCCGCCCCGGCGCATCATTGTGAAGCCGAAATTAGTAATTGGCGACTCATGTCGCAGGCTGTCATCATGACTGCCTCGGAGCGCCGACCTTGTGCAAAACAGAGGGGAGAGAGGGATACGGTGTTACCGATGTAGTGAAGTACAGTGCGCTTGTAAGCGCAAATCTGTTGAAAATGACTTAGTTCAATTATTTAAAAATAATTTAATTCCGATTATTTTGTTTGACAAACAAAATGAAAAAATCTATATTGGATTCATTTAGAAGGCGTGAAATAATTATCAAGCCTGTCAATGAAGTTGAGACAGCGATATAATTGTGTCACGCGCTATTGTAGAGATACCGACCGGGAGAGATGGAACACGCATTGCTCACATAGTGATGGATTGGTTGAGCATGCGCAGTCTGATGAATCAGATGGACCGATGGTCTTCTTGATCTGCGAGAGTACGCCGCACTTGATTGCGCCTGATTTTGGGATGCCTATGAACCTCCAGTCACATGCTCACGGATGATGAAGTGATGACGTTGCGGTATTGTGCGCAGAAAATGATAAACGTTTATCAACTGCGTTTTTGCCGCCCGATACAGACGAAATTGTTTTGAAAAAAAATTTTATCGACAGCACATCCGCTGTCGCATCGAGAAACATCACCGATAATATTTTTTTACACTCTATCGATAAGCGTTAATCAGTACCGCCGCTTCACGCGCGGCGCCCATGACGAGAACACCGGAAGTCACCGACTGACAGGATTATTGGTCGAGATCCGGAGCCTGTCGGGTTTCCTCCCTGTGCCGTCATGATGCAATAATATTCATCACTTGGAAGGAGTCAATGCAATGAAACATTTGTTTACGCGATGCATCCTGCCCGCGCTTGGTGTCCTGGTGATGGCGACCTCTGTCCTGTGGGCGGGAACCACAGGAAAGATTGCCGGCACCATCACCGATAAATCGACGAAGGAACCGCTTGTTGGCGCGGTTGTCACAGTTGGCGGCACGCAACTTGGCACAGTCACCGACTTCAACGGCCACTACACAATCCTCAACGTCTCGCCGGAACTGCATACCGTTCAGGTTTCAATCCTGGGCTACCGGCGTGTGGTTGTCGACGATGTCCGGGTCTCGATCGACCAAACGACACAACTCTCTCTCGCGCTTGAACCGCAGTCGGTTGAAATGGGAGAAATGGTTGTCGTTGCCGAGCGTAACATGCTCAAACCCGATGTGGCAACGAGCGTCGTCGCCGTTTCGAACAAGGAAATCACGGCGCTGCCGGTGAACGATCTGCAGGGCGTGATGAGCCTTCAGGCCGGCATCAAGGACGGCCAGATCCGCGGCAGCGGACAGGATCAGGCGCTCTTCATGCTCGACGGAACCACGATGCGCGATCCGCGTAACAATCAGGCCATGACGAAAGTGGCGATGAGCACGGTGAAGGAAGTCTCGGTTGAACGCGGCGGCTTCACCGCCGAATACGGCCAGGTGCAATCGGGTATCATCAACGTCGTGACAAACGAAGGAAAGCCCAAGGGATATTCAGGAAGCGTGAACTTCCGCATCTCACCTCCCTCGCCGCGCTACTATCGCGGCAACGGCATTCCTGATGTCTACAGTCCAAATTCATACTGGATGCGTTCGTTTATGGATCCCGCCGTGTGCTGGACAGGCACGACAACCCCGGTGAGTCAGGGCGGATGGGATCAGTACACGCAAACGAAGTATCCGCAGTTCGTCGGATGGAATCAAATTTCGGAAGCACTCCTCACCGACAACAATCCAAACAACGATCTCACGCCCCTCGGCGCCCAGCGGGCGTTCGAGTATGAGACACGCAAGGGTCAGAGAAACGACATCGCCGATTACGACATCGATGCAGGCTTCGGCGGTCCCGTGCCGTTCATCTCCGAGTATCTCGGCAACCTCCGGTTTTTCGCCTCATACCGCGGTTCACGCTTCGCGCTGCTCTTCCCGTTTACGCGTCCCGATTATACGGACTACGATGCGAGAGTGATGGTCAATGCCGACATCACGAGCGGGATGAAACTTCGCGTTGCCGCCCTCAGCGGCGAGGTCAATACGATGGAAGACAACTGGAACAAGGGCAATTATCTGCAATGGCCGTATCAATTGGTCACGACCGACGTCTCGGCCACCATGTTTAGCGACAATGCGTATTCCCTTGCCGACATCGGACATCAATCCATCTCCGCGAAACTGACGCATACGCTCAATACGAGCACGTACTACGAAGTCTCCATCGACCACTACCGGAGCAAATATCATTCATACGCGCCGGCGTCGAGAGACACATCGATCAAGACCGAAATCGTCCCCGGATTCTTCGAATCCCCGAATCCCTTCGGTTATTTCCCCAGTCAATCGGACGGTATCTACATCAAGACAAGCGATCAACTCTCGCTTGCGCGCGATAATTCGGTCTCCAGTGCAACGACAATCAAGGCGGACATCTCGAGCCAGATCAACTTCAGCAACCTTGCGAAAGCGGGCATCGAGTTCGTCTATAACGATCTCAATCTTGATTATGGCTACATTCAATTTCTTCAGAGCGACCCCACCTTCTATAACAGCCGCGTCCAGATGCATAATTTTCCGATCAGGGCCGCCGCGTACATCCAGGACAAATTCGAATCAAAAGGGTTGACAGTGAACATCGGCGTACGCGCCGATTACAGCGATCCCCGATCCAATTGGTGGAGCGTGAGTCCGTACGATCCCACATTCATTTCATATAAATATTCCAATTCGGCCGTGTTCGCCATGACCGAAGCGAAAGGCCAGCTGCAGATCAGCCCCCGTCTCGGCATCTCGCATCCGATCACTGAAAATTCGAAACTCTATTTCAATTACGGACATTACAAGCAGATGCCGCAGTATGAAATGGCATTCCGTGTTGACCGTCGCCCCGACCATTCGTTGGTGAACATCGGCGATCCGAACCTGACGCTTGCCAAGACGATCTCGTACGAACTCGGATACGATCATCAGCTCTTCGACAATATGTTCCTGCTGCAGCTCACGGCATTCTATCGCGATATCAGCGACCAGCAGAATCGTACGCAATATTTCCCGCAAGGCGGACAGTCGTACTATCTGACGACGAGCACAGGCTATCAGGACACGCGCGGCATCGAAATCACACTGCGCAAATCAGCCGGATCATGGCTGTCGGGATTCATCAACTATACGTATCAGGCGTCGTCGAACGGACACTTCGGTCAAAGCGAGCTCTATGAAGATCCTGAAAAACAGGTGAACCAGTATGACAACAAAACGAACAAATATTATCAGACGCGGTCGCTCCCGGCGCCGTACGCCCGGGCGAATATCAATATCACCTCGCCTGCAGATTTCGGCCCGCAGGTATTAGGCAACAACGTATTGGGCGATATCATGTTCAGCATCGTGTCGAGTTGGAGCGCGGGCGGATGGACGACGTACAATCCGAAGAATGCCCCCGGCGTGGATAACAATGTTCAGTACGTCGACTGGTTCGACGCATCGATGCGCATCACGAAATCAGTCGATTTCAAAGCCGTGAAATTGCAGCTCTTTGCCGACATCTCGAATCTCTTCAACGGCCTGCACCTGAACAATAGGGATGATGTGGGCTATCGGCAGTCGCTCCATTTGCCCAAGAGCGATGCCTATGATAATATTCCCGGCGACGACAAGTTCGGCGATTACCGCAACCCCGGTGTCGAATGGCAGCCGGTTGAAAATAACTTTGACCGGATGTCGGTCGGCAACACACGCGCATACTATTATGAGGCCAAGACGGGGAAATACTGGCAGTATGTCGAAAATGGAAATCCCGCAGTGGATCAGCGATGGGTCGAGGTCGATCAGTCAAAGATCGATCAGATGAACAAGGATAAGTCATATATCAACATGCCGAGTCCGTCAACGTATTGGTTCCTGAATCCGCGCAACATTACGTATGGAATCCGCATTGCATTCGATCTTGATTGATCCAAATACTATTCACTCAAAAAAATTGGAATTTCCGATGAATTACAAATATTTGAACATCAGAATGCTGCCGGTGCTTCTCGGTGTCTTGCTGCTTGCAGGCAGCATGAGAACAGTGACGGCTCAGGAATTACGCTACTTGCACGTCGGGCAACTGCAGTCCGGATTTATGGACTGGGGCACCGAATACGAGATAGGCGTTGAAGCATCAAATATGATGCAATGGCCGACACAGTACGGCGACAGACAGTTTACAAGCCGCAGTCGGTTGATGTGGATGGGCTCAAAGCAGTTCGACGATCCCGTGGAGGGCAAAACGAAGCCCTATAAAGTCGTCGGCTTCGGTCCGCGGTACGATGTGATCAATCAGGGTGGGATGATCTTTCCGAAAAGCATCAAATTGATCGCCAAGGCAGAGCCTCCGGTAGTCATTGTCGACAAGAAAAACGGAACGAGCAACACGCTCTATGACAAACCCGACGAAATACGTCCCGATCTTCCGTGCGACCGCATGATCGAGATCACATTCAATACGTCGATGGGCGTCTCGGTAACGAAACGCATCCTCGCCTTCACGCAGCAGAATCATGACAGTTATTTCATTCTTGATTACGTCATTAAGAACACCGGTATCTATAATAATGCCGGCGCTGTCAAGGCGCAGACACTGAATGATTTCTGGGTGTATTTCGGGTATCGCTCGAGCTTCGGCGGGATCACATCGGGATGGAATTCGACCTGGGGCGATTTCTCTTCGGAGTGGGGCGCCAGCTCGCTCTATCATGATTTCGGAAATCCGTACCGTCCAATGCAGGATGGACTCCGGGGCTATTATTCCTACTATTCACCGATCAGCGGCGGCGGTCGTACAGGACTGACCTCGTACGATCAGGATTGGGGATGCCCGAAACAGGACGGCGGCGGGAAGAATCTGAACGGTGTGCTCGGCTCCGCGAAGTTTTCGGGGACGGCGACACTCTTTGCCTCGAAGAGCGCGAACGAGTGGACAGATGATCCCACGCAGCCGCACACGACGGCATACAACAATGTGGACGATGATTTCCTGAATCCTCCCTATAGCCAGTATGATGAAGTCTTTATGCGCAAGCGCTATGGATGGATGACCGAGGGACATCTTCCCCAGTCGGAAAGAGAAGCCGTCGGAAATCAATATTATTCAGCCTTCTATTCAGCGATGAAAAATACAGGTGGACGCTACGGCGGATTCCAGGGACAGGGATACGGCCCGTATACACTGGCGCCTGGCGACAGTATTCGCATCGTCGTGGCCGACGGCGCCGCGGGGATCAGCTGGGAAAAATGCCGCGAAGTCGGAGCGAACTGGTACGAGTATTATAAGGGAACCAGCTCGCCGAAGCTCGTGATGCCGAACGGTTCAACGACGACGAGCTATACGGAGTATACCAAAGCATGGGTGTTCACCGGACAGGATTCCATTTTGAAGACGTTACGGAACGCCGTCGCGAATTTCAAGAGCGGCTATAAGGTTCCTTCCGCTCCTCCGGCGCCGAAAAAATTCACAGTCGAATCGGGCGGCGATCGCATCAGTCTGAGCTGGGAAGGAAATGCGTTTAGCGACCCGCATTTCGGCGGCTATGTGATTTACCGAAGCGAAGGCTCGATCAAGGATTACCGCAGCGAGTATGTGAAAATCTTCGAGTGCGGCAAGCAGAACATCACGTCGTACAACGATACGTCGGCGATCCGCGGTTTCAAATATTTTTATTTCATCCAATCGAAGGATGACGGCACACAAAATGACGTCACGCCGGGGATGCCACTCTATAGCAGCATGTTCCTCACAATGACGAGCGTGCCCGCCTTCCTGCTGCGACCCGCGGGAAATTTCCTCGAAGAGGTGCGCGTTGTACCGAATCCCTTCGATATCCGTTCGCGCAAATTGCAGTTCGGCGATGTCTCGTCGCTCGATCAGATCGTGTTTTACGGATTACCGCCCGTGTGCCGGCTGAAGATCTTTTCCGAAAACGGAACGCTCGTCTGGCAGAAAGAGCACACGAACGGATCGGGTGATGAAAAGTGGGATTCCAAGACAACCTACGGCCAGGTCGTCGTCAGCGGCATCTACATCCTCCATGTTGAAGTCACGGAAGACGTGGTCGCAAAATCGGATGTCTATGCCAAGTACGATGTCGTCGACGATAAGATGCAGGTAAAATTTAAGACCGGCGAAAAAATGGTGAGTGTCGGAGATAAAGTCTATCGCTCGGGTGAATCAATATTCCGCAAATTTGTTGTCATCAGGTGAGGAGCCAAATAATGAAAAATGCAATGATTCGATTATGCGCGGGAATTGTGTTGGGCAGCCTGCTGATCACCGGAGGATTCGCCCAGACAAATCAGAAATTAGCGCAAACAAGTTTTCAATTTTTAAGTGTGACGTCCGACGCCCGGGCCGCTGCAATGGGTGAAGCAACGACGAGCCTTCAGATGGGATCGAGCTCCATGTTCTTCAATCCCGCGGGCATGGCTGAAATGACCGGCACTGTCGATGTATCTGCCAGCATCAACCAATACATTGCCGATATCAAATACAATACGTTCAGTGTGGCCGTGAAACCCGCCGACGGCGATTACGGCGTCATCGGCTTCTCTGCGCAATTCGTCGACTACGGAGACTTCTTCGGCACGACGGTGAGTCAGGATCCGAATAATCCCAAAGGCTACGACGACACGGGTATCTTCAAGCTGAATGCAATGGCGCTCGGTGTGGGATATGCCTGCAGGCTGACCGATCAATTCAGCGTGGGCGGACAGATACGATGGGCGCGGCAGGATCTTGGAAACAGCATCGTACCGAACAAAAATCCTCAGCATCCCATCTACGACAGCGCCGGCACGAACATCATCGGGTATGAAGATCCGACTGTTGTCATGTCGAACAAGCTCACTCCGCTTGTCTTCGATTTCGGCACGCAGTACAAGACGGGATTCAAGAGTCTTGTCTTCGGTATGTCTGTGAGAAATTATTCAAATGAGGTTCGTTATGTCTACGAAGGATTTCAACTTCCGCTCGTGTTCAGCCTCGGCATTTCGATGGATGTGCTCGATGTGCTCGGACGCGCAGGATTCGATCAGTCGCTCAATTTGAGCGTCGATGCCAGCCATTACCGGGATCATCCCGAACAGGTGAAGATCGGGCTCGAGTATCGACTCCTGGGTGCGCTGACAATCCTCGGCGGATACACGTCGGGCAGCGACGACAGAAACGGATTCTCGTACGGAGTTGGTCTCTCGCAGTACGGGTTCGCATTCAATTATTCATATACACCTTTTGGTGTGTTTAACAAGGTCCAGCGTATAACCGCCCGGTTCTCATTGTGAACGGTGAAAGGAAAATGATGATGAAACGATTTCAACAAGTGATTGCGCCCTGCCTCTATGCGGCGATCCTGGTGTTCGGCATGACGGGGTGC
>DATGXR010000091.1:0-36663 GCA_035298825.1 Bacteroidota bacterium | reverse complement strand
CTTGACACGTCCCCGTCGCACGGCAAAGCGCGAGTGGACGCCCGTCGGGAAATTGCCGCCGGCAACCGATGCAATGCCGTCGCTGTCGGCAACCTGAAATTGCGATTGGATATAACCGGAGATCTTGATCTTCTTCAGCGCATCGAGGACCGATTTCATCTCGAGCATGGTCTCGTTCATGCCGTCGACCTGGCCCTTGACGTTCTCGACATCCTCTTTCGAGGCCGGTGTTGTCTCTTGTGCCTGGATCGGCTGAATCGAAATGAGAAGGAGTAATGCAAATAGAGTGAAGAGTTTCATTGTTGCTCCATTGTGATTGAGTTGAGTGAGATTACTGTGTCTGTTGTATTCAATGATGCAAATATACGATATACTTATTAACACACAGTTAAACCAGTGTTAACGAATCATTAAGAATGACCACATTCACTTCGTCTGCAATCCTCTATCCCACGCCCTTGAAGACTGTAATTTATTTGCAGGCCCATGAAGAAATAATGAATACAATTATGCGGCTGCATTGGCGGACGACGCGCCTGTTGCAACCGAATAACATCGGAGCAATCTGTCGATGATCGCTTCCCAACTTTGCTCCTGCGCAAAATGAAAAGCGTTTTCGACGAGTTTTGCGCGGCGGTTCGGATGATACATCACATGTTCAATCGCCCGCACAAATCCATTTACGTCTCCCGGGCTCGGAGAAAAGCCGTTGATCCCGTTGATGATAAGATCCTGCGCCCCTCCGGCTGCCGCACAAATCGGGACTGTGCCACATGCCATTGCTTCAAGCGTGACATTGCCGAATGTTTCGGTGCGTGACGGAAAGACAAGCACATCGCTCGACGCATAGGCTTGAGCGAGATGCTGTGATGACAGGTGGCCAAGAAACACGGCATCTGGCATACGCTTTTCGAGTTCGGTTCGGGCCGGTCCGTCGCCCGCCAGCACAAATTTCACCCGGTCGTACTTCCGGCGCAATGCTTCGCTGATTTGTGGCAGCAGATGAACATCTTTTTCCCATACCAGTCGCCCCGCATAGAGCGCTACAAATGTGTCGGTTGCTCCAATCTGGATTTTCCATTGGTTTGAAAAATATCCCGGATTGAATTTCTCTGTATCGACACCATGCGGGAGGTAGATCAAGTTGGTCAGGCCCCCCTTCGAGAGTTCATCTTTGATCGCCAGCGACGGCACATACACCTGCGCGCAACCGCCATACAATTTATGGTAAAGGCGCCAGCATGCTTCGGTCAGCGCTGAAAGCTTATAATAGGTCGCGTACGACACAAAATGTGTGTGATATGTCGACACGACAGGAATATCGTGTTTCCGCCCGTACTTCAATGCCGCATAGGCGAGTGGACAGGGACTGTTAAAATGGATAATATCCGGTTTGAACGAGTCCAGCACCGCATCAAATTTTTTCGCTGTAGGTACTGCCACACGGTAATCTTTGTAGAGGGGGAAAGGGACCGAATGCACCTCATACATCGGAACAGATTGTTCGGACGCCTTCGGGATATCGGCCGAGATAAAGATATGTTCGATACCTTTTCTGCATAAATTTTCGTTCCATTTGTAGAGCACGCGGGTGACTCCGTCAAATCCCTCACGCATCATCCCTGCTGTATAGGCGATCTTCATAATCTATTCTCCTTTGTTGGGTCGTTGCCATTAACATACAAAGCGAGAGTTACGTTTAGATAAATGAAGTGTTATCAAATTATGAGATAATCGTGAAGAAAATACGATCAACAGTCGTCCCGCCTCAATCATATTGCGCAGCCGATGAAATTCATTTATATTATTCGGTGAAGAAAAAATTTTTGGCCAGTACACCGAGGGATGAACATTGAAAAAGATCCGCACCAAGATCATTATTGCCTATCTTCTGGTGGCTGTCACCGGTTTTATCGGCTCCGATTTCATGGTGAGTTGGAGAATTGGCGCATATCTCCAGCAGCGAATCATCGATGAGCTCGACCGTCAGTCGGACGTGATCCTCTCCATGTTTTTAAACGACAGCACTGTTTCCGGGGAAAAAACATATCAAGCACTTCAACAGCTTGGTTCCATCCACCATCTCCGCATCACGCTGATCGACAGTGCAGGACGAGTGACGGCCGATTCAGATGTTCCCTATGAGCAAACCAACCTCTTAACAAATCATTTGGACAGACCCGAAGTGCAGCAGGCCCTGCGCAACGGCGTTGGCAGTAATATCAGGACAAGCGCGACTCTCGATCGGCCCTTTCTCTATCACGTTCGGATGGTCCACGATCATGCCGTATTTGGAGGCAGACCGATTTCATTCATCAGGCTCAGCGTTCCGCTTGAAGATGTCGACGGTCAGATCAACCAGGTTCATTCGATCATCATCGTCATCGGCATATTCACACTGATCGCAATATTTGCTGTCGTTTTTTTCGTCTCAAAGAAAATGTCCACGCCTCTGGAGGAAATCGCGGCGGGAGTCGAAGAGATTCGGAAAGGCAAACTCGACCGCAGGCTGCCGGTCAAATCGGTCGACGAGATCGGACGTGTCGCTGCGGCGATCAATGAGCTGGTTGATTCACTTCAAAAGGATATTGTCGAAAGGAAAAAGCTGGAGCAGGTGCGAAGCCAGTTCCTCGGAAATGTCTCCCATGAAATCCGGACCCCGATTTTCAGCGTGCAGGGATTTCTTGAGACGCTCGCTGATGGCGCTGTCGACGACCCGGCTGTCAATCGGACATTCGTTCAAAAGGCGCTTTCGAATCTTTCGCGGCTCTCTGTTCTTCTGGAGGATCTCATCAACATTTCCCAGATTGAATCCGGAGAATTGAAGATGAGTTTCCGATGGTTCAGGGTCAATGAATTTCTGGAATCGACAACCGCGCTGCATCAAGCCGCGGCCACTGCACGGAATATTTCCCTCAGGGTGAGGATGGAAACATCGCCGTCGGACGAGATCTACGGCGACAAGAACCGGCTTCAGCAGGTGATGAACAATCTGATCGTCAATGCAATCAATTACAATAAGCCGGACGGTTCGGTGGAAGTCGCGAGCATTCGAAGAGGAAAGCTGCTCGAGATTTCGGTCAGTGATACCGGCGTCGGAATCGAACCCGAGCATCTGCATCGTGTCTTTGAACGGTTTTATCGGGTTGACAGCGTCCGTTCGCGTGAACGGGGCGGCACGGGGCTTGGCCTTGCAATCGTGAAACATATTATTGAAGCGCACGAAAGCCAGATCTCGATCGAGAGCAGACCCGGAGAAGGCACGACATTCAGATTCACTCTCAAAGCGATGTCATAACCGTGCTTCGTGCGCTGCCGGAAATTAAGGTGTGTCAAACCGATTTACTTGACCGAAAACAGCGTAAAAAGCACACAACTGCTTCTTTATCAAATGAAGCAATGACGCATACGATAACGATCTATTCGTGCATCATTCCGCCTGCGGGATGTTTGCCCAATTCATCGAGTGCGGCGCGAAAGCCTTTCGCCAATTCGTTTGCAGCACCCGTTCCCCAATAGTGAAGGAAGATGATCATGGGGCGCGAGCCGGTCATATGATGATGGATCGCCACGACACTCAAATCATTTTTACGCAACGCCTTCAGTACCGGCGTCACCTCGCTCTCAAGCATCGCGATATCACCCGCAACCGCCGCCTTCTCGCTCGAACCGATAAACGCAGCCCAGGTATTGAGTCCCATGCGCGCGTTAATCACGGCTCCCATTTCCTTCAGATGAATATCACTGCGGCCAATCGTGATCTTATAGACCTTGCCGGTTTGCTCTCCGGAATGTCCGACGATCGAGGCGATCTTGTTTGTATCGAGTGTTCCTTCAAGCTGCCGGGCGCCCTGCGACGGAGAAACTTTCTTCTGCCCGATGAGTGAAAGCGCGGACTTCACATTCTCTGCAAGGTCGCTAGCTGTGCCGAAGCCGTGAACATGCATATAATAGATGCGAGGCTCGTCCCAGAAGAAATGATTGTGCAATGCCGTCACCTCGAGACCATGCTCGAGCAATGCCGACATGACAGGATTGACCTCATCCTGAAGCAGCACGAGATCTCCCATCATCACGTCTTTTCCTTTATCCCCTTTCGTCATCGCCAGCCATCCGCCAAAACCGAACGGCGTCGGCGTTGCGATGCCAGCCACGGTGATTGAAAGATCATTCCGGGGGAGATTCACTTTCAACACCTTATCTTTGAAATCCCCTTTTTTATCCAGGACGGTGAGCACATGCTGATATTCCTCTGGCATTTGCTGTGCCCGGAGAACATTCTGCATTCCAACGATCAATGCCAGGACAAGCACGATGCGTCCCAGCCGGAAGCCGTCATCAGAACTTCGCTTCATACCCCCTCCTTTGCATATAATGAGCCAGACGATCTCCGGTTGCGCGGCCAGAGACCGGGCGCCAGCTGAGCCAGCGCCAGTCCCCGCAGGTATTTGTCCTTTGAGTGACGAACACACGTCCTCAAAAAATCGAGACGATCTTGTTATGAGGCCTTGTTATCAAGAGATTCAAAGAACGCATCGTTTACTTCATGAGCACGAATTTCCGCGTGGCTCGATACGGACCGGCGCTCAATTCATAAAAATACACCCCGCTCGAAAAATCATTGGCGTTCACCGTGACCGAGTGACTTCCTGCTTCCTTCAAGCCGCTGTCGAGGATCTTCACCTGTCTGCCGTTTATGTCGTAGATCTTCAGGATGACATGTTCCGCCTTTGGCAGACTGTAGCTGATCGTCGTTGAAGGGTTGAAGGGATTCGGATAATTCTGATCGAGCGAGAATCCTTCAGGCAATTGCCCTCCCTCATTCACGGCAGTCACTCTGTCGGAAGTCAGAATATAATACGTGCCGAGCTGATTGGTGGAAAATGTGATCGTGTTGGCCGATTGATCGATCGTCGCCTTTGGCACGGTCATCCACATTTTCGACTGGTTATTCCATGCTTTCACCATCATATTCATGCGGCCGAGGCCGTAGCCCTGCAAGAGCGTATCGTTGAAGTGGAACTGGATTGTCGCATTCGCCCCGAAATTCATCATCCCGCCGCATCCGCCATTTTGCATCATCCCGTTCGTGTCGGAGGCATTGAAGACACCGAGTTCATACGCCTTGAAAATATTCTGCCCGGCATTGTTCGGCATGTTATGGGGATTCACTTCGAGCATGCGCGCGAACATCGAATCGGACATCATCATGCCGCCGTTATTCCACCCGGACCCCATCGTCATGAAATCCTTTTCATCATACGGATTCATGACCGTGTCGTTGGGAGTATTCTTCCGCATCCAGCCGCCGCCGAAATTCCTGCCAATGAGTGTGGAGTCGCGCCAGACTTTGCCGTTGATCTGATAGACGATGATCATATTCAGATTCCCCGTCGCCTTCAGTTTCCCGCCGACGATCGTGACCGAATCGCCGTTCACAGGTCTCGTGGCGCCGCCACTCGGCTGATACCACCACGGGCCGAGGTTCAGCAGGTCATCGGGTGTGCCGTTATGGTTTTCATCAAGATAGTAGCGCGCCATAAAAAATGTCGTGTCGACAAGAACCGTTCCCGTGAGTGTGACTGTCTGCGCCTGTGTGCCGCTTGGGCCAAACGCGATGCCGCTGCAGTTGCCCCTATGCTGCCCCATCATATGCGTATTGCGGCCGAAGTCATTCCAGATTGGATCATAGGGATCACGCCAGAGATTGCCGTTGATCTGATAGACGATGATGACCGGATGTCCGTTGACATTCATGGCGGCATTCAATTGTCCGCCCACGATCGTGACCGAATCGCCGCTCTTTGGTCTCACAGCGGCCGAGCTGTCGGGCGCATACCAGGGCGGACCGAAGTTGAGCAGATCATTGAATTTCCCGTCGCCATTCGTATCCAGCAAATACATCCCGGGTGCAACTGTCGTATCGATCGATATTTTCCCCGAAAGCGTCACTTGCGTGAGCGTATCCGGAAACATGAAACCCATACCGCCGAATCTTTTCCCCTGAGCGGAAAGTGAAAGGACACAAAGAAACAGCAGGAGCGAAATGAAGAAAACATTTTTTTTCATACCACCTCCATGACCCATGTCGCCCATGCAGACAAGAACCGACCCCGCGCCGGCTCTGCCTGCAATGGTTGCAATGCGGTCGGCACTCTTTCCTGTCTTTTGCATCACATAAGATTAACACGGCCAATTTTATGGAAGTGCCCTCATTTGCTCCGGAGAGGGTGGGGTATTATTTTGCAGACGGAGCGGGCGGATTGACCTTTACTGCAAGACAATCCAAAGCAGCTCTTCCCTCCTGATACTCGACGAGGCTCCGCTTGACGACCCTCCAGCCGTCCACATCCGCAAAGCCCTGTGTCGAGACCGCCTCGAAGAGTCCCGCTCCCTTATCGAGAATCTCGACCAGCATCTTATTCTGTCCGAGAACGACGTGCCCCTGTTTTCCATTGAACACGATGAGCAGCGGCTCAACCATGAGATTGGTCAGCGTCTGCACTTCGGCAGTTTCCACTGCGGCTCTTGTATCGAGCTGGATCATGCGCGCGCGCGTTCCTCCTCCGAGTTCCGCCTGCGATGTCGTGACAAGGTCCAAAAGAAAATTGCGTGTCGAGTCAAGGTCCTTCAATTGGCCGACCCTCGACTCTTTCATTGCCATCAGCGCCTTGGCCAGCGTTGATATTTCTTTCAGATAATGGTTCCGTTGATTGTCGGGAACCAAATACATGATGACGATGTGAACCAGCTGTCCGTCCGGAGCGTCGTAGTCGATTCCCTGCGGACTCCATCCGACGGAACAAATGAGATCATCATCATAGGGCACGCGCGCATGAGGACAGGCGAAATGCATGCCGAGCGCCGTGATTGAATTCATCTCGCGTTCCAACACGAGGCCTGACACATCCGTGCCGCTTCGCACAGAGGGGATCGCCTCGATGATATGCGCCAGAAACTGGAGCGCGTGGTCCTTGGTATTGTCGGGCAACTCGATGAGCCGTCCCTCCTGCAACGCGTCAAGCAGACTATCCATAATTACACCTTCCCATATTTATTGTGAAACCATGTTTTGACGATATGAGTCAGAACCGAGTATGATGTCAGGAAGAGCACGATCCAAATCCAGTATGACGCCGGCAGCGGCACAAACCCGAATGACTGCGCAAAGGGCGAATACGGCAGCCACGCGCCGATCGCCATAATGCTCACGGTCGTGAGCGTCATGGCCAGTGAAGCGCGACTTTGGATGAAAGGAATGCGGCGCGTGCGGATGATATGCACGATGAGCGTTTGCGTCAGGAGCGACTCGACGAACCATCCCGTTTGAAAGAGATGTTCGAGTGAACTCTTGCTGACCGAATCGAGTGTCGGATCGAGATAGCCCCGGCATCCGAACACAAACCACATGAGGCCGAATGTCGCATAATCGAAAATCGAACTGATGGGACCGATCCAGATCATGAATCGCTTGATGTTCTCGATATTCCATTTGAGCGGACTCTCTGTCAGTTCGGGATCAACCTGATCTGACGGGATGCCCGTCTGTGAAAAATCATAGAGGAGATTATTCGTCAGGATCTGCACCGGAAGCATCGGCAGGAACGGGAACAGGTAGCTCGCTCCGACCACGCTGAACATGTTGCCGAAATTCGAGCTTGCGCCCATGCGGATATATTTGAGAATGTTGGCGAACACGCGGCGTCCTTCAATGATGCCTTCCTCGAGCACCGTCAGACTTTTTTCAAGCAGCACGATATCCGCGGCTTCCTTGGCAACGTCCACGGCGCTGTCAACTGAGATTCCGACATCGGCCGCACGCAGCGACGGAGAATCATTGATCCCGTCGCCCATATAGCCGACCACATGCCCGGCCTTTCGGAGCGCGGTGATGACGCCTTCCTTCTGCGTGGGAGAAAGCTTCGTGAAGATATCCACTTCTTGCACGGCTTTTTCAAACGCTTCCGGACTCATTGCGGTGAGATCCTGCCCGGTGAGGATGTGCCCGACATCGATGCCGACATCACGGCAGACTTTGCGCGTGACAAGCGAGTTGTCGCCCGTCAGAATCTTCACGCGGACGCCGACGTTTTTCAGCGCCGCGATCGCATCAGCGGTCGATTCCTTGGGCGGATCGAAGAACGCGATGTAGCCAAGGAGAATGAGATCTTTTTCATCTTCGGTCTTGAAATCTTCGCGCTCCGGCGGAAATTCACGATAGGCGATTCCAAGCACGCGATAGCCATCGTTGTTCAGTTTGTTGACTTCCTCGAACATGTCGTACTGCATCATATCGATGAGAGGATACACCTCATCATCGACCTGATAGCGGTTGCAGAGCGAATAAATTTCCTCAACCGCCCCCTTGCAGATCAGCACATAATCGCCTTCGTAGTCGACGACAACGGACATCCGGCGCCGTTGAAAGTCGAACGGGAGTTCATCCACCAAGCGGCATTTTCCCTCCACGTTCAGATCGATGTGTGTCAGGATCGCGCGGTCAATCAGGTTCCTCATACCCGTCTGATAGAAACTGTTCAAATAGGCATATTGCAGCACATCATGGCTGTTGCCGCCTGTGATGTCGACATGACGTTCGAGCACGACATGGTCCTGCGTCAATGTGCCCGTCTTGTCGGTGCACAGAATATCGATAGCGCCGAAATTCTGGATCGATGACAGCTGCTTGATGATGACTTTCTTTCGGGACATCGTCAGGGCGCCTTTGGCGAGATTCACCGTGACGATCATCGGAAGCATCTCGGGTGTCAGACCGACGGCGATGGAGAGACCAAAGAGCAGCGCCTCGATCCAGTTGCCTTTTGTGAGTCCGACGATCATGAAGACGGCAAACACCATCACGACCATGAAGCGGATCATCAGCCAGGTAAAGGATTTCACGCCCGTATCGAAACTCGTATCGACGCGGCGGACCGTGAGTCGCTCGGAGATCGATCCGAAAATCGTGTTTGTCGACGTATTTACAACAAGGCCGCGCGCGCTGCCGCTCAGCACATTGCTTCCCTGAAAGCAGGCATTGGACAGCTCGAACACAAGGCCGCCGGAAAGCGACGCGGGCGCCATTGATTTTTCGAGTGGCAGCGATTCGCCCGAGAGCACGGACTGGCTGACGAAGAAATCTTTCGCCGAAATCAATCGGAGATCGGCGGGGATGATCGATCCGGCCTGCAACAGCACGATATCGCCCGGTACGACTTCGGACATCGGCAGCTCCGCTTCCTTGCCATCGCGCAACACCAGCGTATGCGACTGCACGCGTTTGCCCAGCGCTTCGACGGCCAGAGACGATCGTCTGTCGAGGATGAACGATAACCCGACACTCAAAAAGACCATGCAGCTGACAATCACCGTCGATTTAATTTCGCCGATGAATCCGGAAATGATGGCGATCAGGAGCAACTGAACGACGAGCGGGCTTCGGCATCGGTTATACAAATCGACCCAAATACTAACGGTCTTGGTGTGGGCAAGTTCGTTTCTGCCGAATTCTTTCAGGCGTTCTTCCGCCTCGTCTGTGGTAAGGCCTGAGACTGTGCTTTTGAGCTGAAGAATCGCCTGCTGCACATCGAGCGCGCAGATATCGATGAGCAGACGTTCGGTCTCTGAAGCCTGATGAGGAGTCTGCGCCTCCTGTGTGACCAGGCGGGGAGAAATTTTGGAAAATAGTGATCGGACCACGGCCATCTCCTTTCATGCAGAAACATCGGTTGATGCGCAGCACGGGAATTGCATGGCAGTGGAATGAAAAGGCCTAGATAAAAATGAGCAGGACAAGCAAACAAGTGGTGTGCTCATGGATCATTCCTATAGAAAGTGGCCAAAGGAATGATCCTTGCACGCAAAGACGGTCAGATCACAACGATGGCGTAATGAAAAAATAATGTTCGGGGATACGTCGCAGGGCCAGGCTCGGAAGAGTCTCGCATAAAAAAATCCTCTTAAATGTGATACTGCAGGAATTTAATCATATTTCCAGACATACACAATGGCAACGGTAAATTTTTGCCTCGTTTTTGCATCGTCATTTTTTCATCATTGGTCGAATCACCGCTGCCAGATGATGTGGGCGGATTCAAGCGGAACCGCGACGCCGTCGAAGGATGGAATCAGACGCGGCGTATACTCTGTTGGCGATCTCCCTTCGGCAATCGATGCGCCGAACACAATGGCGCCCTGCAACTTGTCGACCAGGCGAATGGCATTCATTGTGTGCCGCGACGCCGCAGCGCCATGGACTCCCTCGGCATAGAGTTCTATACGCACCGTTGCCGGATCAAGGTCATGAAGAAACACCTGCACTTCAAAGATGAGCTGTCCGCCGTGTGACTCCACATGCAGTTCGCCGAAGCGAAGACGTTCCCATTTTTCATCCAGACCATGCTGCCAGTCGGCAATCCGTTTTCCGATCAGACAACCATTCGCAATGCGTGAACGGTACGCAGCCGCTGCCTTGAGGTAGTATTGTTCTGTGTACTCGCGCACTGTCCGATTGGCAGAAAATCGCGGGGTTAATTGCGCCATACTTTTTCGCATGCGATTGACCCATGCGGTGGGAATCCCGCGCTCATCCCGCAAATAAAATTCCGGCACGACTTCACGCTCAAGGATGTCGTAGAGCGCATTGGCTTCGATCTCATTCCATACTGGATCATCGCCGTGCTCACGCTCGTCTCCCAGCGCCCATCCGACTTCCGGCGTGTAGGCTTCGGCCCACCATCCATCCAATTCCGAAAGATTGATCCCTCCGTTGACAAGCACTTTCATGCCGCTTGTGCCGCATGCCTCCCACGGTCGGAGCGGCGTATTGATCCACACATCCACACCTTGAACGAGTTGTTCTGTCAGAAGCATGTCGTAGTCGCTCAGAAATAGAATATGCGGTCGGACCTCGGGTTGACGGATAAAGGAGATCCATTCGTGGATCAAGGCTTTGCCCGTTTCGTCTTCCGGATGAGCTTTGCCGGCGATGATCAGTTGCACAGGACGGTGAGGATCCGATAACAGGCGCAGCAAACGCGCCCGATCGTGCAAGAGAAGGTTCGGCCGCTTATACGATGCAAAGCGCCGCGCAAATCCCAGCGTCAATGCATGCGGATCGAATAACTGTTTTGCAGACCCGATCTCTTCGAGTGATGAACCCGAGGCTTCGAGCTGTTTCGACAATCGCTCGCGGGCAAATTCTACAAGCGAGGCGCTCGTCGCACAACGGAATTGCCACAGTTTCTCGTCAGCAATGCTGTGAATGTCGTGCTCCAGTTTTTCTGTTGTCCCAAGCCATCGTTCTTTTCCGCACGCTTCCGTCCACAACGTGTCCGCCTGAGGTGAATCCCAGCTTGGCACGTGAACGCCATTCGTCACATGACTGATCGGTACTTCATCACTCGGCCAGCGTGAAAATAAAGGCGCAAAGAGCATTCTGCTGACAACAGCGTGCAAACGGCTCACACCGTTCACGGCTCCGCTTCCACGGATCGCAAGATACGCCATGTTGAAATTCTCCGACGCATCGTGCGCATTTCCCCGGCCCAGGGCGAGCAAGTCATCGAGTGAGATGCCGAGCTCCTGCTCTGCATAGCCGCCGAGATATTGCCTGATGAGCGATGGAGGGAAGCGATCGAATCCGGCAGCAACCGCAGTGTGAGTCGTAAAGAGATTGCCCGCGCGCGTGGCAGTCAACGCAACAGGAAAGGGCTGTGCAGATTCCCGCATAAACATACGCGCGCGTTCAAGCACTGAAAAGGCCGCGTGACCTTCATTTAAATGGCATACTTCCGGATGAATGCCAAGCGCGTCGAGCAGTCTCCATCCGCCGATCCCGAGAAGAATTTCCTGCATCAGGCGCAGTTCAGGACCGCCGCCATACAATTCACTCGTGATTCCGCGATGGATGGGATTATTTGCCGCATCATTGCTATCGAGCAAATACAATTGTGTCCGGCCTACCTTCACCTGCCAGGCCCGCAGCCACACGGCGTAGCCTGGCAAATCAATTTTCAATCTCAGCCATTCGCCGGCTTCGTTGCGCAGCGGAGTAATCGGCAATTGTCCCGGATCGTTATACGGATAGAGTTCATGCTGTTGTCGGTTGTTGTCGATGGTTTGTCGAAAATACCCTTGTTGATAAAGAAGACCCACACCGACGACCGGCACGCCAAGATCGCTGGCGGTTTTGAGCTGATCGCCTGCTACATTGCCAAGACCGCCGGAATAAATCGGCAGCGCTTCGCTCAACATAAATTCCATGCTGAAATATGCGATACAGGAAAGTGGAGACTGAGGATAATGTTCTTGAAACCATGCCGACGCTTCAAGCGCCTGCTTACCGGAGAGTTTCAGGCTCTCAACATTTTTTTGAAAAACAGGATCGGCCATGGCTTGCTCGATCTTGTCGCGTGAGACAGTCTGCAGGACAATCCATGGATTATGAGTGATCTCCCAGAGCTTAGGATCGAGCTGTCGCCAGATGGCATCGGTCGCATGGTTCCACGACCAGCGCATATCCAATGCGAGTTCAGCCAGAGAATCGAAGCCTTGGATTTCTGCCGGCAAGTGATCTCTCAGTTGCATCATTCGTTGCTCCTTCACAAGTATGCAACCAGTAGTATACAGCTCATTTTGTGGAATTGCTATCGGCCAAAAGAATGATAGAGGAATTACTTCCCTCATGGCAATTCGGGTTCTCCGATTCTGCTCATCAACAGTTTGTCCACGCGCTTGCCGTCCAGGTCCACCACCTCGATGCGCCACGACCTCCACTCGAACGCCTGACCGACGCGCGGGATTGCTCCCATCTGTTTAATGACAAAGCCCGCGACTGTATGATAATTGCCCGCATCTTCCTCCATCATCCGATCGAGATGAAAGTACTCGACGAATTCATCGAGCGTCAGCGAGCCGTCGATCAGATATGAGCCGTCGGTACGTTCCGTGATGCCGGAACTTTTTGTCGCATCATCGTCCATTCCCTCTCCCACCACCGCCTTCAGGATGTCGTTCAGCGTGACCAGACCCTGAATGCCGCCGTATTCATCGACCACGAACGCGAAATGGATACCTGTCTGTTTGAACTGTCCGATGAGCGCAACAGCCGGGAGTGTTTCCACAACATAGAGCGCCTGACGCAGTCTACGCTCGAGCGAGAATGCCTGACCGGACACCGCCGAGGCATAAAGATCCTTGATATGCACGATGCCGAGTATGGTCTCGGCCGATCCCCTGCAGACAGGAAAAATCGAGTGAGAGCTCTCGGTCATCCTTCGCATATTCTCACCGGCCGGCGATTCCACATCGACCCAGACGATCTCCGTTCGGCTCGTCATCAGACTGCTCACATGTTTATCGCCGAGACGAAAGATGCGTTCCACAAGTTCCTTTTCGACCAGATCGAACGTTCCGGCCTTCGTTCCTTCATCAATCATCACCTTGATCTCTTCCTGTGTGATTGTTGAAACGACCTTCTTTGTGATACCGAAGCTGCGGATAACGACGGAGGTCGAGGCGCTCAGAAACCAGACGATCGGATACATGATTGTCGACAATGTCCGCATCGGAATGGCGATGAGCATGGCTGTTCGCTCGGGATCGCGCAGCGCCAGTTGTTTCGGAATGAGTTCGCCGATGATGATTGACAAATAGGTGATCGGGACGACGACCATGCCAAGGCTGATCCATTCAGCATAGGGCGCAAGCAGGGGGAACGTTTGAAGCCATGCCTTGAGCGATTCAGAAATCGTGATGCCGCCCAGGGCGCCGGCCATGATGCCAACGAGTGTGATGCCGGCCTGCACCGTCGACAGGAAATTTTCGGGATTCGCGGAAAGTTCGAGCGCCGCGCGGGCTTTTTGATTTCCTTTGTTGGCCAGATACTGCAGCCGCGCTTTGCGCGAGGAGACGATTGCAATTTCAGAAAGCGCAAACATGCCGTTGAGCATGATCAGCACAAGGATACCGAACAATTCAACCATATGATTCTATTCTGAGATCAAATCTGTCGAGTCGGTTGACGACTCGTCTTATAAAATCCAAATCCATGTAGAACGTCTCCTGCGGAATGTGGCAGTTCCTGCGGGATCCAATAAATATCACTGCTGCACCGGAAGTGGATTGATAGCATCAACACAATATACGAATATGATTACTTTTAACCATATGACGAAATTATTACTATTTCATCTCGGACTATTTCATCAGAAATAAAATTTCATTGAACAAATTTATGGCTTCACTCAAGCGCTGTTGGCATTAAAGTTGTTGATTATTTCAACACAAAAGCGGACACTCATCAACTCAAACCCCGCTGCTTCTTCTTTTTTCACAATGGAAGGATCACACGCTATGGGACAATTGTACGATGCCCGAATGAAAATCGAGGCGATCATCAAGGAGAAAAAGCTGGATGAATACAGCATCCGCGGCAAAATCGGGATGAAATCGGGACTCATTCTCGCGCTGCTCAAACCAGAGACACCGGATGATGCCGAAAAATTAGGAAAGTTACAATCGGCTGTTCAGGAAATCTTAAACGTCAAACTATAGGAGGATGGGATGAGTATCAAGATCAAGGTTATCGCCAGTATGGTTATTGTTCTCTTCCTCGGCACCATTGCGTTGGTGTTCATCGCAAATAAAAATTATGACAACAGCGTCGCCATCCTTGGCAACGAGACGCTTCATGGCGCGTTGCAGGCGTTCACACAGCTCGAGCAAAGCGACGTGAAGATGCTTTCGGCAGTCAGCGTCGCGCTGCGGACGAATGATGCAATCGGCAAGGCATATGCAGACCGCAAACGCGACGAGGTGTATGCATTGGCGACTCCCATCTACAAGGAATTGAAGGAACAATACGGCATCACGCACTGGAATCTCATCGATGCCCCGCCGAACAACGTCATCTTCGCGCGCCTGTCGAAGCCCGAGTTGTTCAACGACACTGTCAAGCGCAATACGTATCTCGACGCCGTGAAGACGGGCACACTCACATTCGGCAAGGAAGTGGGAAAGACCGGATTCGTTCTACGCACAGTGGCGCCGTTTATGTACAAGGGAAAATTGATCGGCTACCAGGAGATCGGTGAAGACATCGACAAATTTTTCAAACTGATCAAGAAACAGATGAACAGCGATGTCGCGCTTATTGTCGATAAAAAATATTTGAGTCACAAGGAATGGCAGTCGACGCAGGCGTCGAAGCATCTTGCTGACAATTGGGACGCGTTCAAATCGAATCTTGTCGTGTCGAACACGTCGGAGACCACCTCGATGCTGCCGATGGACATCAGCGTGACGGATGTGCCCGAGGGAGGATCGATCCTCGGCGTCATCGAACAGAACGGAAAAGTCTTCCAACGAAGCCTCTTCCCCGTGCAGGATGCGTCGCATCGGACTGTCGGATGCGTGATGATCGTGCAGGATATATCGGCGATCTCGGCGGAAATGAAGGGGACGCGATCGATGCTCATTCTGTTCACCATCGTGCTGTCCATTATTCTCTGTGCGCTCATCATCGCGCTGCTCTATCTGCTCGTCTTCAATCGGTTGAACCGAATGATCGAGATGATCACGCGCGTCGTCGGCGGAGATGTCGGATACGTGACAAAGGAAACAGACGAGATCGGCAGATTCGAAGCGCAGATCGTGGAAGTGTTGAGAAGTTTGTTGGGTTGAGAACTTCAGCGCACGCGGTCCTCGATGAGCGAGGACCGCATGCGCGCATTTTACTTGACCATCTACAGAGCCGTCAGTCGTTATGTTGAGACGACGTGCTGATGCTTTGCATCAGACACGCACATGGGATCGGTCTCGGGATAGCCGCGCAGGATCCTGATCGGATCGTTGTCGAAGACCCGGTCTTTCACCACAAATGTCGTCACATCAGCTTCAAGTTCGCGCTGTAGCAGGATATCATGCCCCATGCAAATCCCCATGAGGATCACGAAATCCGCTCCCTCTGCATTGAATTGGGATGCCTGACCGATCGGATTGCAGGAGACCTTATGCGTTCCGCTTGATTCGTTCACGGTGTCTTGTGCGACCCCGCCGACAGTACACGATACTCCCATCAGCCGCAATCCGTGTTCGCGGAATATCGTCCCGACTGCCTCAGCGTCTCGTTCCATCCCATAACAATATGCGAGTCCGATTTTTTTATACTTCATTGTTTTGGCGAACTCGATGATCTCGCGCAACCGCGACATCGTTCCCGCTTTACCTCCATCGACCAACCGCGCCGCCGCCTGTACGATTGATTGCGTTCCGGGTTCGTGATACAATTCATCCACGGCAGCCGCGTCGTATCGTTCAGCCCTGCAGGATGTGAGCGTTCTGCATGTTTTCGGTGCACAATGTGTACAATCCATCTCAGTTATACTCCGGGTATGCGCGGCATTTTGCCGGTCTTTGTCAGTGTGGTGTAGACTCCCCATGCGCGTTTCATCCAATGTCCCACGATGGGCATGGGGATGACGAAATTTTTGGTTCGATCTCTGTAAACGAATGCCGCTCCATTGCCTGTATCCATGATGCACAGAATCGAGAGATGCTCCTGATACCCTTTTTGTCCCGTCTCTCCACGCTCGCTTCGGACAATATTAAATGCGGCGATCCGGGCCATCACTTCGGCTGTGTGACCTTGTTTCGCCCTCCACTCGGGACCTTCAATGGCGGCACTGTCGCCCACCGCGTACACATTGGTTGTTCCTTCAACAAGGCAGTGATCGTCGATCTTCATGAAGCCCGCTTCATTCAGCGGCAGATCGGATGAACGAAACACGCTATGCCCGGCGGCGCCGGCGATGAAGACGACAAGGTCGGCATTCAGTGTCGATTCATCCTCGAATGTCACTCCCAGGGGAGTAAATGTCTTGATCTTTTTTCCGAAGCGTTTGCTGATGTTCATCGATGAAAACATCGTATCGATCATCCTCAATGCTTTTTTTCCCATCCGCGCGCCGGGTTCCGCCATGGGAGCAAAAAAAGTCAGCGAGAAGCGATCGCGTCGGCCAAGCTTCTTCAGATGCGTATGGATATTGAAAATCAATTCGAACGCCGGACCGCCGCGCACTGCGGAGAGATCCTTCGGATTGCCGCCGAAACCGATTGCGATCGAGCCGGAGCCACGTTCGATCAAATGATCGAGCCGATCGCGTATCGCCAATGACGATTCAGGATTTCCGCAAATTGTAAACGTGTGTTCCTGACCCGGAAGCCCCATTTTGCCCGCTCCCATCGCAACAATGAGGTAATCGTAAGGATAGACAGCAGCGGCGCCCATCACAGTGTTTTGAGCTGATCGGATCTCGTTCACTGTATCGATCACGAGATTGAAGCCGTGTGCACGACGAATTTCGTGGAGTGAAATTTTCGAATCATCAAATGTCGCAGCCCTTGTCGGAATCCAGATCGATGTCGGATAGAGAAACAAATATTCCCGATCGGAGATGAGCGTCACAATGAATGTTTTTGTTTTCTGCAGCTCGATGGCGGCCTGAACGCCGGCAAATCCCCCTCCCACGATCACTACATTTTTCATAGTGTGACACCTTTTTTTCGTGTATGCTTGATCGTTTCATCGGGCTTCACAACTTTTCCGCACGATGGAAGTCTTCTTTCTCTATATGATGCTTCAAACACGACTTCGATTCACAAAAAAAAACGCCCCGGACAGGGGCGCTATGCTCACATTCATGGTATTGGATGGCGCGGTCATGCCGTCCGTGTGTATGATTTATTTCCTGACAGGAGGAAGGATAATACTGAATGTCGTTCCCGATCCCGGCACACTGTTCAGGTCGATGCGTCCGTTGTGCTGCGCTGCGATCTGATGGACGAATGCAAGTCCGAGTCCGGTTCCATGCTGTTTAGTCGTGAAGTAAAGATTGAAGATCTTTTCTCTCTCCTCCGGAGAAATTCCTTTTCCCGTGTCCGTGACCGAGAAGACGCATGCGGCGTCATTTTCTTCCGCACGGAGGATGATGCTGCCACCGCGGTCGGTCGCATCGAGGGCATTCTGCAGAAGGTTGAGTATTGCCTGCGTCATCTGTTCGCGATCGAACATCCACTGCTGCGCGCCATGATGCGCCACGGTGAAGACAATTCCTTTCTCACCCGCCAACGGACTGCACAGCGACGCGAAATGATCGAGGAATGGCAGAATGGCAATCGGGCCGATGCGGAGGTCCGGGGGGCGGCTGAAGCGAAGAAATTGCTGAATAATTCCATTCATGCGTTTGGCCTCCGATTGGAGGACGCCGGCAAGCATTCGGTATTCTTTGGCACCGTTTCTGGGAGAGAATTCTGATAGCAGGCGCTGGGAGACCATGGCGATTGCATTGAGCGGATTGCGGATCTCATGAGCGACCCCCGAAGCGAGTTCGCCCATGGCAGTCAGTTTCTCGCGACGGGTCATCTCACGTTCCATCACGCGAGTATCCGTCCGATCCCGAACAACAGCGGTTCGGATGACGCCTTCTTCACCTTCTCCGCTTTCAGAGATTGCGACGGAAACATAGCGAATGCCGTTGCCGCACTGCAGCTCAAGTTCATTTTCGTCGGATGCCGAAAATATTTTTTGGAGACATTGCGCCGTCGGATCATTGAATTCATCAATCTTCGAGCCTAACCTCGATTGTGCTTCCGGGCTAAACAATCGTTCCGCTTCCTTATTGAAGACCGTAATGACTCCCGCACTGTTCACAGCAATCACGGCATCGCTCATGCGTTCGAGAATCTTGCCGGTCATTGTCTGCATGACAGCGTATTTCTTTCCGAGGCTTGAATAATTCTGCAATGCTATGATTGCCGCAGCCACAATCAAACCGATCGTCAGCAGAATGAGCGACATGAAGATCATCCGGCGCAGCATCCTCGCTTCTGTCGCATGGATTTCATCCATTGAGAAGCCGATCCGAAAGACACCGAGCGATGTGCCGGCGACAGTAAAGTGGCGGATCACTTCAAATATTTCACCCGCGGCAGTGGAGACAGTGCGCGTGATTGTCGTATCCCGATCGGCGCAAAGCTGCACTGCCGGATCTGCTGCAAGGGATGAGATCTCGTTTACCGTGCCTCCTGCGGCAAGCACGCCCTGTTGATCCTGGAGTATGGCATAGACAATGCCCGCATTATCTCCCAAATCTTTCATCAACTTTCCGATGCCGATCGTTCTGCGCAGTTCGAGCATGGCGCCGGCATTCAGATTCAGGACAATGGCCCCCTGTGCAGGTCCCGTACGCCGGACCGCAACGATAAACCGCTGACCCGCTTCGAACCGCGGTTCGCGCAGACCGATCACCATTTTTTCAACCGTCCCGTCAAGAATCGGCTTCAGTGTCTCGCGCGGCGAACGTTGTTCCTTCATGTTCTTATGCGCAACATCCTGACCAGTATTGCCAAGAATCTTCACTCCGTTTTTGTCGATGATATTGATCCGAAAAATTGAATTGGCTGCGGCGATCCTGCGCAATTCCTTCCCGGTCAGCATTCCTGCGCTGTCAAGCTTCGCGATAAAATATGCGTTATTAAAGAGCCTCTCTGCCAGAGACTCTTCGATCCTCTCTGTGGAAAGAATGATGTTCGCGCTGCTCTGATCGACTGTTTCGACAAGCGACAGGGCCTGCTCGCTCATGAGATGATACAGTTCACGCTTCGACTGTTGAAGCTCAATGGCAGCGGAAACGATCATGACAACCGACAGAGCTGCCGCAAGCAAAATAATCGTTCCGGGTGTGATCGCCTTCAGAGAACGGAGCTGCATTGGTATAGGATCAAGTGACTTCGTGAGACAACTTCCGGCCGGACAGTAGCACGCCGGCAGAACGGTTTACATGCCGGCGAGACAGTCTGCACGCCGGCGGGAAGGTGTGCAAACAAGCGGCGCTCAGAAAGGCACCGTCAGTCCGACGGAAAAGACATTGTTGGTATAATCGTAATAGGCATCATTCGATGCGTTCTTAATGTACTCATAGGTGAACATCAAGGTCAATGGAAAGTTCTCCCAATGCTTCACACACGACGCCGAAAAAACACGGTAGGTATCGCTTCGTTGTGCCGCCGTTTGAACTCCCGAAAGATCATATGCCGATTGGAGCGCATAGGCTCGCTGCTCCTGATCCATTCGCAACCGCAGGGTGAGATCGGCGGGCAGCAGCTGCGTCAGGAGAATTCCGGTTCGAAGTCCTTCATACCCGTAGTGATCGTTAAAGAGTTCATCGTCAGAAAGCGATCCATATTCGCTTGAAAGATAGCGAGCCGATTGCTGAAAATTGTACCGATATCCGGCGGACAGACTCACACCTGTCTTCTCGCCGAGTGATTGACCGATGCGGACGGAAGAAGACCACTGAATCGCACGCGGAACTTTATTATTCACCATTCCTCCGTGAAGTGCTCCGGAACTGTCCCCGGAGACTTGTTGAGCATACGATTTGATATCGATTTCAGATTGGAGAATGACTGTTGTCGTTGAAAACAGTTGGCGCGAAGCCTTCAGTGACAGCACGTTCTCACGGTAATCAAAATCGCCCAGTTGGCTGAACACTGTTGAATGAAACTGATAACGAGCCTCGCCGGCAAACAGTTCTGTGAAATAATATTCCGCGGCGGCTTCGAGACCGAACGTAGCGTGATCGAAGAGTGTGAACGAATCACGGTTTTTGCGAACAGCATACTCTGCCGCGAATTCCACTGTCCCAGCATCCTCATCACCGAACGAGCGCGTGTGCATGAGTCCCATGGAGTGGTATTGAAATGTCCTGTCGGTGAGACTTGTGTAATAGGAAAATGCCCCGTAATACAACAGACGCGTTTCTGTTGGTTGTGAATTCCAGGTGTATCCCGCTTTCAGTCCGTACAATGTAATTCGATCGGCTCCATGTTCGTAGCTGTTGCTGACATTATCATCCGCCATGCCCGTGGCCTCGGCACTGATATTCATTTGTGAGTAACCCGCATCAACAGACGCCATACCAATCAGCATCATCCATACGATTCGCTTCATCATCGCTTTTTTCCCTTTTGTTGTTTCATCTCGCGGCCTTGTCCGATCGAGCCGCGGCCAATCCTCTTTTCCATCATGCGCATCCCTTGCCCTGCTCGCCTTACACCAAGACCTGATGCTCGGTCATCACAAATTCCGTCGCCATCCTTGTCGACAAACTTATCCATTCGACGATGCAACGCTCCATGCTCCGGCCGATCATTTCCTCCGCGATATCTGTAACCGGTCGTATCTGTGCTCTGTGCCAGCGTCAATGCCGGCGTACAAGCAAGGAGTATCATGAACATCCATTGTTTCATCGTTGTCAATCTCCGCCTCATTCATTGCAGAGGGTAAATTTATTCTCGTGTCACAGTGCGAATCGATTGCATGCGCCGAAGCAAGTATGATGTGATACTGCCCCGACGCATGCAGCATCGGTTATTTACGGCCGCGAGCCATTCCCTTGGGACCTGTTCCGTCACAGACGCCGGTACCGGTCCCAGTGCCTGTTCCCGTGCCCGTGCAGACACCAGTGCCATTTCCGGCACCGTATCCCGTTCCGTTTTTCGGTCCCATCCCCTTATTGCCGGTTCCATCGGCCGGACCGTGACCGCGTCTGCCGACAGATGTGCCTGCTGCCGTACGTGTGCCGACATTGTCACAGATCCCATCGCCATCTTTATCGACGAACAACGCTCCGCGCTGGCCCTGTGTCGGTGCTTTTACCTGGGCAAACGACTGCTGTGAAGAAAGAAGCACGAGCGCCATGACAAGTCCGGCTGCAAATGCGAGATGAATAATGCGTTTCATTGTAACCTCCCGTTGAGAATGTATGAGAATTTATTTTTTGGCGACTGCAGTGATGTCACTGTCAGCGTTACAATGCATTCATTCAACAAGCGTGCCAGGATGTTCATTGACAAAAATCTCCATGACAAATCCGAAATGTGCGTTTTTTTCGTAGTATGGAAGAAGCATGAAGAGATCAATCAGGATGAGTTCGACATTCCTGACGAAATGGTTCGACAATATTGTCGAATCATTTCGTCGTGTATGGAGAGAACATCAAAGAAAGCGTGTGTGACCGAAAGAGATAACAATTGCGCGGCGGGGAGAAATACTTACCCTTCTTCAATTGATATCGAAGAGCGCGTTCGGAATTACTTTTGTTTCGTCACGAGAAAGCGAGGAGTTCGTAAGGAATTATTTTCGCTTCTTCAATTGATAGCGAAGGGTCCGTTCTGAAATTCCAAGACGAAGCGCGGCCTTCGATTGATTGCCGCCTGATTCCTGGAGCGCCTGATCGATCATCATCGTTTCAATACGCGTCACCGCCTCAGGTAATGTCCCGTTCATCAGCGAAACCGGATCAAGCGTCTCGTTGTGCGTCGAAACGATATTCGGAGGCAAGTCGCGAACTGTGATATAATCACCCCGCGAAAAGATCACAGCCCGTTGAACGATATTTTCAAGCTCGCGAACATTGCCCGGATAGTCATAGCGAAGCAATGCTTCCCATGCCTCTTTTGAAAACATGATGCCATGTTTATTATTTTTCTCGGCGAACATGTCCAGGAAGTGATGAAGCAGCGGTTCGATATCATCGCGGCGGCTGCGCAGAGGCGGAATTTCGATGCTGATCACATTCAACCGATAGAAGAGATCTTCCCGGAATGTCCCTGAGACGATCGATTGTTCGAGATTTTTATTCGTAGCGGCAATCACACGCACACTCACCGTCAACGTTTCGGATCCGCCGACACGTTCAAACTGACGCTCCTGCAGCACGCGCAACAGACGCACTTGTGCGCCTGGCGAGATGTCCCCGATTTCATCCAGGAATATCGTGCCTCCCTCGGCGATTTCAAATCGTCCCCGGCGCTGTCTGTCGGCTCCTGTGAATGCGCCGCGTTCATGGCCGAAGAGTTCGCTTTCCAATAACTGCTCGTTGAGTGCGGCGCAATTAACCGCGATAAACGGATGGGCGGCCCGCCCGCTTGCGAAGTGGATGGCTTTGGCGATCACTTCTTTTCCGGTTCCGCTTTCGCCGCGCACGAGAATGGACGCATCGCTGCGCGCTACACGTGATGCAATATTCAGCACTTGTTCGAGCGCTGTCGATCGGGAAACGATGCCGGAAAAAGAGTATTTTTCGGCCAGATGCTCCTTTAATATTTGATTTTCAACGATCAGATGTTGGCGCTCCATGATACGTTGAAGCAGGATGTCCAATTCTTCAAGATTGATGGGCTTGGTAAGATAATCGAACGCCCCTTTGCGCATTGCAGCCACCGCATTCTCGATTGTCCCATATGCCGTCATCAGGACAACGGCAATGGCGGGGCGAATCTCGCAGAGTGAAGTCAGGAGTTCCATTCCATTGCTGTCCGGCATGCGATAATCTGTCAGCACGGCATCGATCGGATTCTCTTTGAAGATCAAGATTGCCTGCGCCACCGATCCGGCCTGAAATATCCGATGGCCTTTCTTTTTCAGGTAGCCTGCAAGGATTTCCCGCTGTGCGGGTTCATCATCCACCAGTAGCAACGTCGTTTTTTCCACAAATTTCCGGTCACTCTCTTGAATATGTTAGATGCAGATAAAAAATACCCGGTCCGGGGCACAATTCCAAATTCGAAGTCGATTGAAGTTGCTGCGGCATCAACTGTCCCCAATCGATCGATGTTGCTGCGGCCTCAGTTGCCCAGAGTCGATCAATGTGTCCACATACTGCCTAGAACGGCGCCGTAGATCGTGCTGATCCATGGATTACCCGAGATCGGACAGGCTCCGCTTTTACACCCGACAAATCTGTAATACGCATATCCCGCTGCCCCTCCAAGCACAATTGGAAGAATGCGGCGGGCCCATACCATCACTGGAAATGACAATACTACATCCATCGATCGCTTCCCTTCTTATCACTTGTTGGAAAAAACATTCTCTCCGAAAATCTTTCACTCTATGAATGAGATGCAGGCCGCGTAAAAACGATGCACGGCTGATTTTTTTCACATACGCCGGCACATCCCTTTCACACATGCGGGATGTGCCGGTGTATCTGAATCTTTTCCGTCGCGTGTGCATCATATTGGTAAAGAATGAATCTCCCCGCCGCAAGCCAAAGGGTATCGCGATTCTCTCAATCCTTTTTTTTTCGTCGCATGCGGCAGGGAATTTCACCCTGAGTAGGTCAAAATTACCTCCGATTTTTTTTATTACATCATCATTTTTCCTCATGAATACAATTGAGATTGAAAAGCGATACAGCGCGCTCGCAGAGCAGGAGTGTTGTCTTTCCTGCGGCGGAGCAATAATACTGAGCGAACCACAGACCGGCGAAGTGTGCATCGACCTTGGCTGCGGCAAAGGAACAGACCTGATTCGGCTGCGCGAGGCAGTGGGTGAACACGGGCTTGTCGTAGGCATCGATGTCTCTGAGGGAATGCTTGCAAAAGCGGCGCGAACCATTGAGAAGTTCGGGTACGCCAACGTCCGCCTTGTCCGGTCCGAGCTGGAGCATCTGCAGATCGAATCGCGCACCGCAGATCTTGTCATTTCAAATTGCACGATCAATCATGCACAGGATAAACGACGCGTCTGGGCCGAGGTCAAGCGCGTGCTGAAAAAAGGCGGCAGATTTGTCGTCAGCGATATTTATTCTTCCGAACCCGTGCCGGCCGAATTCGCGAATGATCCGGCGGCTGTCGCCGAGTGCTGGGCCGGCGCCATTCCAAAGGATGAATACATGACAATTCTGCAAGAAGTCGGATTTAGCAATATCACAATTGTTGAAGAGAGCAAGCCCTACAAAAAAGGAATGATCACCGTTTCAAGCTTTACCGTATCAGGCCAGAAACAATCATGCAATTGCGGAGCATAACTTCGCAGTTTTCATTAACGAAAGGAGATCTCATGAAATCACTCATCAGAAAAGTCGCAAAGGAAACACAAAGTGAGGCTCAATGCTGTGCAAAGACATCGAACCACACGGCAGGCTGTCATGATTAACTAACTTGATTTTTTCTTTTGCGTACGGCTTTGCTTTCTCTTCAACTTTCTTCGTATGACATTCTCAAAACATAACATCTTCTCACGTATTGCGGATTCGGAAGAGTACTTCATCGTCAATCCGCTCACCGGCAATGCCGATATCCTGACAAAGGAAGAGGCTGCGGGAATCATTGAGCAGCGATATTCCGATCCCGATGAGTACATCGCCAAAGGCTATCTCTGCGATGAAGCCGCGGAAACAACGCTCTTTCGCAAACGTTATGCGGATTTTCTCGATGAACGGGACAAGGATGAGATCCAGATTTTTTTCGTCCCATGGTATACGTGCAATTTCTCATGCAGTTATTGCTACCAGGAAGGATATGCAAATGCGCATTCCATGCCCGATGATGCCGTCGTCGATGCCTTCTTTTCATATCTCCAAACGAACTTTGCCGGGCGAAGGAAATACATCACAGTGTTCGGCGGAGAACCGCTGCTTCCGGGCGAGGCATATAAGAAGATCATCAGGCATGGACTGGAGAAAGCGAAACTTGCAGGACTCGAAACCGCCTTTGTCACAAATGGGTATACGCTGCATGACTATGTGGAGATCTTGAAGGAGTATCGCATTCGCGAAGTGCAGGTCACACTCGACGGAACAGAAGCGATCCACAATCCCCGGCGTCCCCTGAAGGGCGGCGGATCGACCTTTCATCAGATCGTCATCGGCATCGACCGGGCGCTCGAAGCCGGCATCACAATCAATCTTCGCGTCGTGGTCGACCGTGAGAATATTGCCGGACTCGCCGATCTCGCCCGTTTTGCGATCGAGAAAGGATGGACGAACCATCCTCTATTTAAAACGCAGCTCGGCCGCAATTACGAGCTCCATTACTGTCAGGCCGATCAACATAAGCTTTTCACCCGCGTTGAAATGTATCAGCAGCTTTATCACTTGATCAAGGAACATCCCGAAATCCTCGAGTTCCACAAGCCGGCATTTTCGATATCAAAATTTCTCTTCGAGAACGGCAAATTGCCCGATCCCCTTTTCGATTCCTGTCCGGGAACAAAAACCGAATGGGCGTTCGATTACACGGGCAGCATTTATTCCTGCACCGCGACGGTCGGAAAAAAAGAAGAGGCGTTGGGCACATATTTTCCCGAAGTGACTCACAAGGCGGCGGCGATCGAACAATGGGAGGAGCGCGATGTGACAACGATCAAGGAATGCACCACGTGCAATCTCCGTCTTGCCTGCGGCGGCGGTTGCGCCTCTGTCGCATTCAACAACACCGGCCGGGTCGGTTCGCCCGATTGTCGTCCGGTGAAGGAATTATTGGAATTAGGTCTGGCCACATATTTTTGAGAAGGATTGACGATGAGCCCGGATGTGAAAATTCGCTATATCAATGAATCGGAATTCGATGAAGCCGTGTTGCGGCAGGGATCGGCAGTCGTCGATTTTTATTCGACTGAATGTCCGCCGTGTGAAGCCCTCGCCGCGAAATTCGAATCCTTAAGCGGAACATACGGCGATGATATCGCATTCTTTAAAGTATTCCGGCAGGAAAACCGGGCTCTTGCCACACGATTGGGAGTGACGTCGTCACCGACGCTCTTGTTTTTTAAAGACGGCAGCATGACGGGTGAACGGCTCTCAGGCGGCATCAAGCGATCGGAGATCGTTCACAACCTGGATGCCATGCTTCCGCCCGAACGGATCGAATCCTTGCGCAAAGGCATGCGGCACGTCTCGACTGAATGCGATGTACTCGTGCTCGGTGCGGGACCTGCCGGTCTTTCAGCCGGCATCTATACCTCGCAGGCGAAACTGAAGACAATCATCATCGACAAGGAACTGCCGGGCGGACAAGTCAAGACAACGCATCTGGTGAGCAACTATCCCGGATTTTCAGAACCGATTTCCGGGTACATGCTCATGCATCACATGGCGGAACAAGCGAAGGCTGCAGGCGCAGATTTCCGCTCGGCTGTCGACGTCACATCAATCGATCTTGTTCGAAAAACAATCGTCGTGGACGGAGTTGAAACGATCGCAGCCAAAAAGATCATCTTCGCCACCGGATCGTCGCCCAGATTTTTAGGCATCAGGGGAGAAAAGGAATACAAAGGCCAGGGTGTGTCGTATTGCGCCACGTGCGATGCAAAATATTATGAAGAAAAGGACGTCGTCGTGATCGG
The DNA here is from genome assembly GCA_035298825.1 of Bacteroidota bacterium. Taxonomy (GTDB): domain Bacteria; phylum Bacteroidota; class Ignavibacteria; order UBA10030; family UBA8401; genus CAISDA01. Next base: position 9,467 of record DATGXR010000091.1, on the reverse strand, counting down.
CGGCGGCGATTCCGCGATTGAAGAATCTCTTTTCATCACGAAATTCGCCCGGACCGTGACGGTGATCTCAAAATATGCAACGCTCAAGGCGAACAAAACCGCTCAGGAAAAAGCGTATGCAAACGAAAAGATCCGATTCATCTTGGAGCATGAGCCGCGTGAGTTTATCAAGGAAGGCATCGGCGTCAAAAAAGTCATCGCTGAAAATCTGAAGACGGGAGCATTGCAGACAATCGAGTGCGACGGTGTGTTCATTTTTGCCGGGATGACTCCGAATATCGGAGACGCAAAAGAATATTTTGAATTGGACCAGCACGGATACATCAAAACAGACGCGACTGCGCACACAAATCTCGATGATATTTTCGCGGTGGGAGATGTGGCGAGCAAACCGTTCAGGCAGATCACGACGGCTGTTTCGGACGGCACCATCGCCGGCATTACGGTTGCGCAGGAGCTGGAGGAGTAACGAGCGGCGCGGGAAAAAAACCAGCGAATCATTCATTCGTCGGATGATTCGCTGGTGAAAGATGTCGTCCGCTGGCGGTTCCTGATTCACGGGACGGAGTGTCGGCGTCCCGCACGTAATGAACCGCAGCGTTTTTTATTTTGAGGCTACTTTCTTCATCGGTATTTCTCTTGTTCCCTGGTAGACGACTCCCTTATCAAACACGCCGTTTTCATTTTTGGCGAATGAGAGCTGGATATCCTCCCCGTCGACGAAATACTCCGTCTCGGAAACAGGATAGAGCCGGAATGTCATTCCGTCGGGTGACTTCACCATGAGGCGCTCGGCGTCGACAGAAACGCCGACGACCATACCGGGCATGATTTCATACACCCCCGCCAGCGCATGATACACGGCTGTGTCGATCTTCGGCACGTTTTCAACCGTCGTCGTAAGATTCGGCAAGACTTTCCGGAAGGCGCATGCATTGCGAAGCTCCGGCACTCCTGTTTCGAGCAATGCCTCGTTGATCTGCCATGCATTGTCGAACATTCCGCGTGCGGCGAATACCTTCTCCTGCGGACGGCCCAGGTGGTTATTGGGAAGACATCCGTCCTGGATGACGAAGTCCAATTCGCCGGGGGCACGGTTCCCGAAAAACATTCCCGCTCCCGAGGTTGCGCCGATCACCTGTACGTAGCGTTCGGGATTCAACGGATGCGGATACACCATCTGCACGCAGGCATCCTTCACCGGGAAGTTTCTGCCTCCGATTTCAATTGCATCCGATGAAATCTTCAGGGGAATTTTCCCGCTCAACGAGCGTGTCACCTTATTTGCATCGGCGCCGCCGTAAAGAATCAGCGAATATTTTTTCACATCCGCACCCGAAATCTCGGTATCCTTAAACACGCGGGGTTCGTATTTCTGCCATGTCTTCCACTCGTTGATGAAGTTTCCGGCTTTCTGCGCGCACAATTTCACCATCATCGAATCCGGTGAAATCGTGCCGATCACCACCGCGAACGGCGTCGTGGTGAGTCCGCCGATCGTTCCTTCCATCATCGGGGTCTTATTCAATGCCGCCGGATGATACTCCTTCGCAAGCAACTGGATCTTTCCATTGTTCACTTTGACGTCTCTGCGATCGCTCACGTTCCAGATTACTGTGACGGGTTTTCGGGGATCGATCAATTTCTTCGAAGGCGTGAGGTCGATGCCCGACACATTTTCTGTCGATAAGCGGATCGTGTTGTTGGCCAATACTTCCGCTTCGGCCTGTATAAATGCATAGGGATTGCCGCGCTGCGTGACTTTCACCCAATGAGCCGAAGCATACTGCAAGTCGGCCGAGCGCACTCTCACCTTTTTCGGGTCGGCATTTCTTGTATGTTCCAGGAACCAGGGAATCAGCTCATCGTAATATTCAATGCCTTCGTGGCCGAAACCTGGATATTCATGGTAGCGGATGTCGTATCCCCATCGTTGAAGAGTTTTCACGAGGTAGCGCGAATTGCTCACATCGACGGATCTGTCGATGTCGCCGTGGATGACAAACACGGGTGTCGTCAGCAACGCATCGGCATGCGACAAATTGCTCGCAGCTTCATTTTGAAAGAGTGCGCGTCCCGAGAGTTTCGCAATCTCCTGTTCGTTCATGCCGACATGGTAGTCCCACCCGCCGTAGACCGGCGCAATAGCGGCAAACAATTCAGGATGCCGTGTGCCGACATTCCATACTCCGCCGCCGCCCATCGATTCGCCCTTGAGATAGATTCTGTTCTCATCAATATTGAATCGCTGTTTCGCCAATTCGATACACCGCAGAATATCCTGGTCGCCGATTCCCCGATAGCTTGTGTTGCCCCGTCCGTGCGGCTCGATATAAATGATCGGGTACTTGTCGACGACGCTGTTATGCCGTTGATCGATGGACCACCAGTTCACATAGATCGGATTGGCGCCGTTATATCCATGCAGCATCACGACGAGAGCCCATTTCTGCTTTGGCGTATACTGCATCGGCAGAAACGCACGGCAGAATTGAGGTGTGTGATCGACTTCGTCGATATAGGTGAGACGAGTAAAGCCATTGGCGCGAACACTGCCTTTCTTTCCGGCATTGTCGAGCAATGCTTCTTCATATTCCATCAGCGGCGAATAGAGATTTTGGAAACTCGAAGAATCAATTTTTTTCGGATCGATCTTGAAGCGATGAATCAACATTTCGGAGAGCATCACATGCAGGTAGTCATTCGGAGTCGCGGGATGCTTCGGAGCGGTCGAGATCAGTTCCTGCGCTTTTTTGATCACATCGCCCTTATACCAGTACAAGTATGCAGTGGCGATCTCGCCGTGCGTATCCGTGCTTTGCAGACAAATGTCGTACACTCCCTCAGGCCAGGATTTCGTATCGAACGTGATCTGATCGCCGCGCTTTCCATGCTTTTCAGCCACCACCCTGCCGCCGGCGACGACAGCCTTCACAGCGACATCAAATTTTTGAATCTCGGGATTGCGCGTTCTGTCCGTGTTCACAACCAGCCTGTTGGGAGCGCTCGTCGGTTCGATCTTCGGCGTTAATTTGAAGTCGTTGATGAGTGAAAACTGTTCGGGTTCAACAACGCGGAAGATGAACCCCCACGTCCAGCCCCCATGCACGGATTTGATGAGGATGGAGTTGTCGCCTTTTTCCATATCCACTTCAATGTGATTGTCCTCCTGCGCGGCCTGATAATCCGTTTTGCTTTCGTAGACGGACTTGCCGTTCACCCAGAGTTTATTACTCACATTATGGCCAAACGATAAAATTACTTTTCCCGCGTTTTCCCTTTTCACATTGACAAATGCGTACATCACCTTGTTGTTGAAATCGCCGCTTTTCATCACGTCGAAAATATTCACATAGGGATACGGCGAATGATAATTTTTCCATGCGAGCGTTGTGCCATTGGCAAGTGTGTGCACCATTCCCACTTCGGGCTTGATGGCAGATTCGCCGCCCCGCTCCTGCAGAAAGTCAATCTCATACCCTTTGCCGTCCTGGTTGGGAAATCCGGCAAGAACGAGCCAGTCCTGAATGAATCCGCCGGTGGCGGTTCCCCAGGCATATCGGGTTTCATCCTTTGGGGCGGGTTGCGCGCTGATATGTCCCGTTGCGCATATCAATAGGGCGACGAAAAGCCAAAGCCGGGAATTTGTAGAGTTCAACATAGCATCCTCTCCGTCTTTTTTGGTGTTTTTTTTATATAGGATGGTGAACCAATGATGAGTAGACCAATTCGTACGGGCAGGAACTGCCCAAGGTTTCTACGTATGAATAGCACTGAAAGTTTCGGCAGGCGTATGCTGTCGTGGTTTCCTCATTTGCCGGAGACGGGGAGGGTAAATGTTATTTCCACGATTCAAATAAAAGATGAGGAATTCGCGAATAATGCTTCATATTCTTCGTCACGAGGATGAGTCCCCGTGAGAGCGCCTGTGACGCTATCAGCGTATCCATGTCGCCGATCGGTATCCCCTTCTGTCGCAAGTAGGAATCGATGATTCCGAACGCCCGGGCATCGGCTTGTTGAAAATCGATGATACCGAAAGGAGCAAGGAACGTATCGATTGTCGATCGTAATTTCTCTGGATGAGCGCTTCCCGGAATTCCCGACTCAAATTCGCAGACGGTGATCACGGAAATCCCGATATCCCCGAGCGGTATTTTTTTGAACTTTTCGATAATGTGTTGCGGCCGCTTGCGGATGATATACGAACAAATGTCCGTATCAAGCATGTATTTCATTCAAGTATCCGCCGATGTTGATTTCGAGGTTTTCGTTTGGGTCCAGGAAAATCGGATGGAAAATCCTCCAGACATTTCTCGAATGCCGTCCAGACATCATTCTTCTCCATCAATAAAAGGCCTTCGGGGACTTTTTTCACATATGCTTCCTTCCCCTTGATACGGTACAGCCGGGGCAGCCGTATCGCCTGACTGCCGCCGTTTTTAATAATTTTCACTGTTTGCATTGTCTTCCCCGTCGTATATACTTTTATATATATACTATTTTGCCAGTTCATTGTCAATACGGCCGCACATGATCCCGTCATTCAGCATTCGCTCATAAATAATGTAACCCTGGTCATTGCGATGTAGAGTCGTTGCGTCTTCAACATCCTGCCTCGACAAATTTCTTATCAGATAGATATTCGTGTCGTTCCGCCGCGTAACGTAATCGTGTGACCGTTCCAGACGAATGTGCCGGTCAGGTGTTCAGGCAGGATGACTTCGCCGGAGAGATGATTTCCCTTTTCTTTTTTCAGCGCAACGCGGATCATCCCCAGCCGATGCGGCATGGATCCATTGATCCACTTCAATCGCCCCGGGTGCGGTTCGATGCGAACGGATTTGAAACCTGGTGCGGCCGGTTGTACTCCACACACCAACGAAAGGAAATAATACACAGGCGACGCGCTCCACGCGTGGCAGTCGGACCGCGTCGGATCGGGTTCCTCGGCAAACGTCGTGAGTCCGCGCTCGAGCATCTGCGTCCATGGATCGAGCATGTCGGCATATCGGTCGGCCAATCCTGACTTCGCAAGTGCCTCGGTCAGATAATAGCGGAAATACAGAGAGGACTGCGCCATGCCCTTGCCCTTTACGACCTGCTCCATCACTCTCGCCTGCGCTGCTTTGGGAATGGCCGATGTGAGGATCGCCAGCACATTTGCATGCTGGCTGAACGATTCTTTTTCCGGCGTATCGGCGATCAATCCCCTTTGCACATCGTAGCAGTTACGATACACCGCGGTTGAAATGCTCGCGGCAAGACGCGCGTATCTTGAAGACTCTTCTTTAAATCCGAACGTTCGCAGCAGATCAGCGGCCTTTTGAAGCGCGTAGGCATATTGCAGCGTGATGATGGAGGAATGGCTCGTATGCAGTCCCGGCGGCGTGCCTTGTTCCCATTTCTCGTCGCGAACCCAGTCGATAAAATTCCACCATTCCATGCGGCCGCACATCCCGGTCGAATCAATTTTCGATTCGTACCAATTCAGCACATCCATGATGCAGGGGATATTCGAGCGGACGAAGTTCGCATCGTCATCGATCATCCAATAATCATGCACCATCGCCGTCCACAGCAGCGAAAACGGGGGGATGATTTGTGTCTGAGCGCTCGGATACCTGCTTTGCGTGATGCCAAAGGGCAGACGGGAATCGTGGATGGACGCGATGGCGCTTCGCATGAGCCTGGTATCGCCCGATACGTACGATGAGACGAGCGCTTGAATGCGCGTGTCCCCGACATACTGCAGCTGTTCGTAATACGGGCAGTCGAAATATGTTTCCCCTGCGCATAACCGCTGCGTGCGCCACCCGACGTTCCAGATGCGCGAGAGCAGTGAATCGTCGCATGCGAACGTCGCTCGTTCCACAAACGGATATCCCGTAAAAACACTGCTGAACTCCTGAAGCGATAACGGTTCGTCATGCGTTTCGACAGTCATCTCCACATAGCGGAACGTGCGCCACCACAGCGTCGAAAATGTCCGGTAGTCTCCGCCGTCCGCAATGATGATATCCTTGTTGCCGATGATATGTTTCCGGTCGATGTCGTTCCTGTTGCCCTTTTCACCTTTCTCATCGACGAGGCTTTCGGCATACGTGAGTGAGAGCTCGCTGTTTTTGCCTCCGGAAAATTTCAGGACGGGATAGGCGTTCGTGAGATGGCTCTGGTCGAAGAGGATCGTCGCGGTTGTGTGTGCAGGAATTGTGACCGATCGTCCGCCTTCGAGGAATTGGTCGGTAATGCCGGCAAGATCGGCTCGGCGGATGGAGGAAAAGCGCTGCGTATGTTCTTCCATCAATGGAATTTCGCGCGTGTAAAGAACATGCTCCGAGACGCCGCCCCATTCCCTGAAACTCAGTACCGGTGTGCCGTGCTCCAATTTTTTCACACGGCTCCAGCGGGCATCGTCATACTCGCTTTGCATCCAGTTCCATGGATGGCGCGCGCAATCGAATCGTTCTCCGGGTCCCGTCACATAATACTGATTGAGATTAACGGGCAGCGGCGCATAGGACAAGTCACGTGTGACGCGCCAGCTGCTGTCCGTATTAATGACGCGTTCCGTTTCGCCATTGCCCTGAAGAATGAAGCCGGTGATGCCCGACACCTGGGCGAGCGGCCGGAGATCGGAAAAATTCCAGACCACAGCGGTGATGCAGTTTTTTCCTTTTTTTAAATACGGGGCGATATCCACGCTTTCGAAATACCATTTCAGCAGATCTCCGCGAGCCGGACCGTTGCACACATATCGTTCGTTCACGAACAATTTGTAACGGTTATCGGCCGACACATGAACGATGAACCGCGTCGCCGAAGAATCGACGACAAAGGTTTTCCGAAAGAGGTAGACGCCATATTCCCTGCCGGTGATATCGGGACTGGTGATCCACCGGGCGCTCCATACCTTGTTCACAAGATCGGGATGAATAGTGTTCGTCATCTGGGCGAACACGAGACTGCCCGAGCGAATAAAGCAGGAGCAGAAAATCAGGATCATCAAACGCCGGGAGTAACGTATCATCTGCAAAGTTCCGTTATCGTGTCGTGCCGAGAAAGCCGAAGTTATTTGATAAATCCTCTGGCGCGCAGCCATTTCTTGCAGGCCTCAGGCCATGACGGTTCAGTATCGTTCGACCGGCCCATCCCGTATCCATGACCGCCTGTTTCATAGATATGCAGTTCGCACGGAATGTTAAAATTCTTCATGGCGAGGGCATAGTTGATGCTGTTTTGAACGGGCACGACAGGATCGTTGAGCGAATGGATTAAAAATGCCGGGGGCGTCTGTGCGTTGACGCGCAGTTCGTTCGAATATTGCCGCACCAGATTCTCTGACGGATGTTCACCGAGGAGATTAATCCTCGAGCCGAAATGTGTGATCGCCGAATCCATCGATATCACCGGATAGATCAGTAGGGAAAAATCAGGCCGCGCGCTGACCGAATCGGCGGGCGTATACACCCGGTCGTTGAAATGTGTCGAGATCGTGGATGCAAGATGGCCGCCGGCTGAAAATCCCATCACGCCGATTTTGTTAGCATCAAGATTCCATTCACGCGCATGGCGACGCACGACACGCACGGCTTCCTGACCATCCTCAAGCGGACCGACTGTCTTGTCAACCATGATCGAATCGCTTGGCAGACGGTATCTGAGCACGAACGCGGAAACGCCGAGCGTGTTCAACCATCGGGCGATTTGTTCGCCTTCATGTTTATATGCAAGCGCCCAGTATCCGCCGCCGGGACAGATGATGACCGCTGCGCGACTCGACGTTTTGGCGGGTGCGGGATATACATCCATCGTCGGATTCGAGATGTTTCTCGTCCAGCTCCAATCCTTGTTGGAGTCGACGATCAGTTTAAAAGATGGATTGCGTATCGCGCCGGGAATCTCACCCTTCCAGACGTTGACAACTTTTTGCTGTGCGACGGCAGAACCAACGACAACGATCAATGCAAGAACGAAATGAAACAAACGTGTGCTCATAGTTGCTTTCCATAATGGATAAATGTTTACAGGAGTACGATTATCTTGAAATTTCTTTGGCGATGATACCGGCCATGATGCAGGCGCCCTGTTCATCCGGGTGAATGCCATCGGGAAAATTTCCTGCCTGTTGACTCATGTCATGATATAAATCGATAACGGGAAGATGATTGACGCGGGCCAATCTGGTGATAATGGGGAGAATGCCGTTGACAACTGTCGAATCGTTAATGCCCCAATTGGTTTTAAAGACAGGCACGGGCAGGCACAAAAATATTTTCGGATGCGATTCGATCGTCTGTAATGTGTCGATTAACGCCTGGTAGTCTCTTTCGTATCCTTCGGCGTTCCAGTTGTTTGGTTTGGTGTCATTGGTGCCGAGTTGAATGACAACAATATCGGGATTGTATGAAAACACATTTGAAAATTCTTTGCAGATCCAGTACGGGAAATCGCCCTTCTTCTGAAGCGTTGTGGCGCTTCGTCCGCAATTCTGCACCGCATAGCCGGATCCGAGAATACTGTCCAGAACGACGGGATACCCGGTCTTACTTTGGCAGGCCAGCCCGTAGCCTTCGGTGATGCTGTCACCGATGCATGCCACCTTGATTTTTTCCTTGGCTCCCGCGGCAACACTCACAACAACAAGCATGCAAAAAATGTATACGTGTTTTTTCATCACTCTTCATCCTTGATCTCTTTTTTTTATCATTGCCCGATTCACCACATCGGTGAGCGGACTCGTCACAATTGTATTAAATGTATCAATCATTCACTAAAAATCAAATTCACGGAGGGGGCGGCACTGTGGGAGGAAGCAGCTCTTGTATTACAACCGCAATCTTCATATTATATCCACTATCACAATCAGTATTCAAACAAACACATTCCTTCCGTCCTATGAAGCACATATTCGTCGTTATCTTTTTCCTTGTCACCGCCGATTGTCTTTTTGCACAATCACAGTATCACAACTATCCGATCACGGCGGCGAACATCAAGCGTGTCGTCCTGACGGATAATTTCTGGCTGTCCAAGATCCGTACGATTCAGGGCACCACGATTCGTTATGCCTTCGACAAATGCGCCCAGGAGGGGCGAATGGAAAATTTTCTGATCGCAGGCGGCAAGAAAAAAGGAAAGGTGCGGGGGAAGATGCCGTTCGACGATACGGATCTTTACAAGATCATCGAGGGCGCATCGTATTCGCTTGTGAGCAGTCCCAATCCGGCGCTCGATGCATATCTTGATTCGATCATCGCCATCATCAAGATCGGACAGGAGCCCGACGGATATATCACGACATGGTTTACGATCGACAGACAGCATCCGCCGGCATCGTGGGTTGAGCCGTCGACGTCGCGATGGCAGAATGAAATCAGCAGCCACGAATTATACAACAGCGGGCATTTGTTCGAAGCCGCATCGGCCCATTATTTTGCCACAGGCAAGCGAAACTTTCTCGATAT
>DATGXR010000090.1:0-1744 GCA_035298825.1 Bacteroidota bacterium | reverse complement strand
CGCTGATTGGAAATCGGGAAGAGGATTGAATGATGACATGCCAGGACTGCTGTGAAACGATCGACCAGCTCATCGATGAACGCCGGTTGGAAGAGAAGACACCTGAACTCCGCGAGCATCTCAGCACATGCGCCGCATGCGCATCATACGCCGCATCGGGCATGATGCTCGATGCCGAACTGCGTTCGATGATGCTTCCCGAGCCGACACCAGAGCTGATGGCGTCGTTATCGGCCATCGCAATAACCGAACCGAAACCTGAGCCCATCGCGCCGTTTACAGCTATCCCAATTACGGAGCCGGAAGCAGCGCCTTCAATCGATGCATCTTCATGGATGAAAGATCTGGCGCCGGGCGCTGCGGTGCTTCTGCCGTGTGTGATCGTCTGGGGCATCGCGCAATTTCTTCCTCCGACAATCCAGCTTCTCATCCAGTCCGTCTTTACCGCCGTCGGTGCGGCTGCGGTATTTGCGGCGCTCCTGCGGCCGCGAATGCTTTCATATTGAAAATAACCGGGGACACATTCCGTCTCCCCGGGTTCCATCCGGCCAATCCGTCCTGATCATTGCTCCGGATTACCCCCTGCGGATTCTCTTCTAGAGGCTCAATAGAAATGTCATACCGCGCGGATCATCCTTCCGCATTCTTGCTTCTCTTGGCGTATCTTCGTAATTTGAAATCTGGACTGATCCATAGGCATCCCATCCCTTGTTTCGAACTGAATACCGAATGAAATCTACCCGTTATGTCATCGGCATGGATGGAGGCGGAACGAAAACCGTGGCCATTATTGCCGCATTGGACGGCACGATTATCGCCGAGCACGTCGCAGGTCCCACGAATTTTCAATTCATCGGCGTCGAAAAAGCTGCACAGACCATTTATTCGCTGATCTGTGACTGCTGCAATTCGGCGGGTTGCACGGTGCGCGAAATTTCGGCGGTGACACTCGGTCTTGCGGGCGCCGGGCGCACTGGCGACCAGAAGCGGATGGCAGACGGACTCAGGGCGTACGCCGTTTCGCAGGGCACGCGCCTGAAGGAAGTGATTGTCGATTCTGATGCCCGCATCGCGCTTGAAGGCGCGTTCAAGGGCGGTCCCGGCATCATTGTCATTGCGGGAACCGGCTCGATCGCATTCGGGAAAGACAGGCACGGCGTGATCCATCGTGTGGGCGGTTGGGGGCGCATTTTGGGAGATGAAGGAAGCGGATTTTTTATCGGGCGGGCGGGACTCACTGCCGTGACACGGTACATCGACGGGAGAGGCGAAAAAACTTCGCTCACAAAACTCGTCGCCGAAAAATTCTGTCTCTCCGATCAGACTGAAATTATCACGGCGGTATATCAGAGTGCATTCGATGTCGCCTCCATTGCTCCGCTTGTGCTCGAGGCGGCGATGAAGAACGATCAGGTGAGCCGCCTCATCGTCGAGCAGGCATCGACGGATCTGACCAATCATGTGCGCGCGCTCGGAATGAAAATCACTCCGCCTTCGCGCAGGAAGGTCAGGGAGAAAATTCCCGTATCGCTGATCGGTGGATTGATCGCCAACGATACGCTGCTGCGCCGGATGCTCCTTGCACAAATGGAACTCGCCCTGCCTCATGTGCAGGTGACTGAACCCTTGTCGGTTCCGGCGTACGGAGCCGTTGTGATGTCGATTGCGGCGCTCGATGCGTCAGCACAAGGATGATGAGCAGATGCAGCGAAGCGTCTGATCCGTCCACTCACACACAAAAAAA
>DATGXR010000089.1:0-1937 GCA_035298825.1 Bacteroidota bacterium | reverse complement strand
AATGAACGTGATGCTCGATACGACCTCGACGTATCTTGTTCGCCAGACCGGCGTGCTTGGATATGCAAGCTGGGGATCGAATGCCCAGAACTGGTCGGCTGTGACCGATCAGGCAAAGCAGTATAACTCGTATACGGCCGGTGCAATCGGCGAAACGTACGTGTCGACAAGCGGACGCTCATTCTCCACCGGGTTGACATACGGACAGTCGGCTGTGGCCGATATGATCGCGGAAGGCATCACCGGCGTGAAAGGTTATGTCTACGAGCCCTACGCATCGTCGATGACGGATGTGAACACGCTCTTTCCGATGTATACCGAAGGGTATACGCTTGCAGAGTCGTTCTACAGCGCCTCTCCGTATATGTCGTGGATGGATGTTGTGGTGGGCGATCCGAAATGCCGCATCGTCAATTCGGTGCATAATTCGCAGCCGCTTCCGGTCGAGCTCGTGTCGTTTACGCTCGCGTCTTCAAACAATTCGATCATTCTGAACTGGAAGACAGCCACGGAAACAAATAATTACGGATTCGACATCGAGCGCAAGCAGGGCGATGCGGGGACATTTGTGAAGATCGGATTTGTGGCGGGCAACGGGACGTCGTCTGTCGCGCATACCTATACGTTCACCGATCCTGTTTCGGGCATCTATACATACCGGTTGAAACAGATCGACCGCGACGGACAGTTCATCTACAGTGCGGAGATCACGAACAGCGTCACCGGCGTTGAAAACGCAGCGCTTGCGCCGAAAAAGTTCGACCTGGGACAGAATTTCCCCAATCCCTTCAATCCTTCGACGAAGATCAGCTACTCGATCGCAACGCCCGAACTGGTGCACCTCACGGTGTATGATGTGACAGGGCGCGTAGTTGCGACACTTGTCAACGGTCATCAGGAGGCGGGTTCGTATTCGGTCCAATGGAATGCGTCTGCGGTTCCGAGCGGCGTGTATTTCTATCGCATCGATGCCGGATCGTTCTCGAGCGTGAAGAAGCTGCTGCTGCAAAAATAATCGATCTCTTTCTGAATGCGGCGCCGCACGCTTTGTGCGACGCCGATGCAATCATCCTTCATTTCCCGCGTCCCTCATACGTACAGAGCCTGTATCGATGGCATACTGTGAGGGACGCGGTGTTTTTGAGCCAGTGTTGACGGCAGTTTATGTGTACACAGTATCTTTGTGCCTGTCTTCGTGGCATACTGTGAGTGATGCGGGAACGTTTCTTTCGGAGAGCGCGTTGAAATTAACAATCAAGCGAATCCGGACGCGCACAGATGAATGTATTCCCGCCGGTGGATCATGTTGCGCCATCGTGTTGCTTCGCTTGACATTGATTGCATTTCTATTATATATGTCGTATGGTTACATGACATCGTATCTTATTGTCTACGCTGTACTTGAAGAGCAGTATGCAGGGCCTGGGTCAGTAATACAATCGCAGGTTTCATTCCCGTCTCCGGATTTTCTCTTTTCCTCCTGGATGTTTCCAGAATAATTTTAAATACGTCGAATCGTTCGCGATGCATCAGTATTTCAGCGCTGCGGAGCGTTGATGTGTGACAGGGCGGAGTCTCACAACGCCCTCTGTAATGCACTCTATCGTTATCCATTTCACATTGGGGAGGAATGAATATATGGGAATGCATGAAGAGTTCGTGGACAGTGTCGAGGAAAAAACACTTTCGGTCGGCGTGGTAGGCCTCGGATATGTCGGCTTGCCCCTCATCTTGTGTTTCGCTGAAAAAGGGTTCAGGACAGTCGGCCTGGATATCGATTCGGTCAAGACGAAAACCCTCATGCGGGGCGAATCGTACATCAAGCATATTCCGGCCGAGCGCATCAGTCAGGCGGTGAAAAGCGGATTGTTTCTTGCAACGGATGATTTCCGCCATGCCGCCCAGTGCGATGCGATCCTGATCGCCGTTCCCACGCC
>DATGXR010000088.1:0-3276 GCA_035298825.1 Bacteroidota bacterium | reverse complement strand
TCCGCCGGCATCGTGGGTTGAGCCGTCGACGTCGCGATGGCAGAATGAAATCAGCAGCCACGAATTATACAACAGCGGGCATTTGTTCGAAGCCGCATCGGCCCATTATTTTGCCACAGGCAAGCGAAACTTTCTCGATATCGCGCTGAAGAATGCCGATCTTCTGGCAGCCAATTTCGGTCCCGGCAAATTACATCGTCCGCCGGGCCATCAAATCGTCGAGACAGGACTGGTCAAGCTGTATCAGATCACGAACAATAAAAAATATCTCGAGCTTGCGAAATATTTTCTCGACCTTCGAGGCGATTCCGTTTCGCATCCGCTCTATGGCGACTACAATCAGGATCATCTGCCGGTCACGCGTCAGGACGAAGCGGTCGGTCATGCGGTCAGGGCGGAGTACATGTATGCCGGGATGACGGATATCGCGGTGCTCTATCGCGATTCCTCGTATATGAACGCCGTGAACGCCATCTGGGAAAATATTGTCGACAAGAAACTTTACATTACCGGCGGCGTGGGCGCCCGGCATGAGGGTGAAGCGTTTGGTAATAACTACGAGCTGCCCAATCTGACCTCGTATAATGAAACCTGCGCGTCGATCGGGAGCGTTTATTGGAATCAGCGGCTCTTTTTGCTGACCGGCGATTCGAAATATTACGACGTGATCGAAAGGACATTGTATAACGGCCTCATCTCCGGAATCTCGGTTGACGGAAACAAATTTTTCTATCCGAATCCGCTGGCATCCGATCGGAAGTATAAATTCAACATGGGATCTCTCACGCGCCAGGGATGGTTCGATTGTTCTTGCTGTCCAACAAATCTCATCCGGTTTATTCCATCCATTCCCGGACTTGTCTATGCAACGCATCAGGACAGTGTCTACATCAATCTCTACATGTCCAACACTGCACGGTTGACGGTCAATGGAACAGGAGTCGATGTGGAACAGCACACCGAGTATCCGTTGGATGGCCGAATCACAATCGCGCTGAATCCCGAGAAGCCGACGCCGATGACAGTCAAGCTTCGCATTCCCGGATGGGCGCGAAATAAACCAACGCCGGGCGCTTTGTATGAATACACTGAAACCAACACCGAACCGATCAGCATCGCAATCAACGGCGCGACTCAACCGCTGAAGGTCGACGAAGGATATGTCGCGCTCTCGCGGTTGTGGACGAAGGGGGATAAGATCGAATTGACGATTCCGATGAAAGTCCGGCATGTCACAGCCGACGCGCGAGTGCAGGACGATCGAAACCGCACAGCAGTGGAATACGGGCCGATCGTGTATTGTGCCGAAGAAATTGACAACGACTCCCTTGTATCAAAAATTTGCATCCCTGACGATGCCAAGCTGAACGTTGCAAGACAGCAGCTGTTATCGAACGACGTCAATGTCATCACCGGCACTGTGAAGACCGGAGCGGCAGTTCCGGCGGGCACACAGGCAGGCAACGACTCAACTGCCGTTCGGCTGATCCCCTATTATCTGTGGTCGAACAGGGGTGTCGGTATGATGAACGTGTGGTTCCCGAGGACTTCAGAGTGAAACACGAATGATTCCTATGCGATTGTGAAAGCAGTGACACGATCGCATCGCATAGTGTTTTTTAATTAGAACAATAAGAAGCGTCAATCTTCGGATTGGCGCTTCTGTTGTTTTAAAGCAGCCGGTGGTTTTTTGAATTCCGCACGGGTGATGCATGTTGCAACAAATCAGCGACGACGGTTCGCGCTTCCGAAACCACAGAAGAAGGATAGTTCATGATTTCCAATAATCTCACCGCGTTGCCGGACGAACATGGACCCTGCTGAATCTTATAATTGAAGAAGAAACGGCCGTCTTCCACCTGCTCGCTGAAGTGCACCATCCGGAATGTATGTTCCAGCAGATCCTGCAATTCAATGTCGTGCGTAGTGACAAGCACCAGATTTTCAGCGTCAAGATGATTCAACACCGCAGCCGAGGACGCAAGCCGTTCGATTGTATTCGTCCCCCTGAATATTTCATCGATAAGGAAAAGATATCGGCCCGCTGTTTTTGATAGTTCCAGAAGTGTGTTGATCGCTTCAATCTCGGCGAAGAAATAACTTTTTCCTTCCTCAAGGTTTTCCGCGCGCGTGATTGAAGATTTCACGCGAAGCTGCGGCAGTGTCAGGCTTCTGGCAAGAGCGAAATGCAGTGTTTGCGCGAGGATCACATTGATGCCGATTGTCTTGATGAAGCTTGTCTTGCCGGACATGTTCGAGCCTGTGATCAGCATCGACTCCGACAGACTGTCCACGGAGTTCGGCACGGCGTCGGGAATCAGCGGATGATAGAGATCGAGAAATCCGATCCCCTTGTCATGAAACACGGGCGTTGCATAATACGGTATTTCTTCACAATACGATGCAACGGCTGCGGCGGCATCGAGATTTGCGACGAGCTTAAAAACCTCATGCATTTCCTCCCTGTGCTTGAGCAGCGTGTCGGCGGACCGGTAATACGCGACGATGTCGAACAGAAAAAACATATTGAGATATTCGATCGCGAGCGCGGCCATCTCCGGAAGCGAAGTCTTATCGATCACGAAATACCCCATTTTTTTCTTGAGCGATCGGAGCTGAGTGCGATAACGTTTCAGCGCATCGATTTCCGGAACAGCCTGTGCCGATGCGATCTCGCCCAACGCGAGCGCTGCAACGATGAGGGCGTTCAATCCTGAAAAGCCGGCAAAATATTCATAGATCCTGTGCGAGAAGATCTTGTTCAGGATGATATTCGTTATTGCCAGGACGATCGCCGCGATGAGAAATGCACCGTTGAATGAAATCATCACAAGCGACGCAATGGACAAGATGGGACAGAGATAAAAGAGCCGATAGAATTTCGTATGCGGCAGATTCCCGCTCAGCATCAGATTGGCGATGAAATATGACGAGACGCCCGACAACCCGAATAAATTCAGCTGTATGCTTTCACGCAGATGCCGATCGGTTTTTAGTGCGGCAGTGAGATCGGATCGCTGTTTCAGCACTGCTTCGTCTTGCTCATATTGATGGAGGAGATGATAGAGATACTGCTGACCAATGCCGGAAATGTTCCGGTCCATGCGGATAAAAATCGCGTCGAAATCCAGATCCCTCCAGGTCTTTGGATCGACAAACAGTTCGCTTCCTGCCGGAGTCGCCATTCTGTGATACGAAGCGATCAGATCAAGATTGCGATATTTATCGATCTGTTTTCCCCAGCTCGATCTGAGCTGTTCGATTCTCTTTTTCTTT
>DATGXR010000087.1:0-1642 GCA_035298825.1 Bacteroidota bacterium | reverse complement strand
TCGCTCTTTCAGCTCCTCACGGGACATCAGAGCGCCGTGGGCGTCGCCTACAATCAACCGGCCAAGCTTGCGGCGTTCGAGGCGCACTTCGATTCGTCTGCAGTCGCGCCGCTGCATCTCTTCGGCTGGGTGAATGAGGACAAGCAGGAAGTGAATTTTGGGATTGCGATACCGAAATTTCTTTCGTTTCTTGTGTATAATAATACGACAACGCCGGTCACGGGCTTGAACGCCTTCGCAAAAGCGGATCGCCCTCCGGTGCAGATCGTCTTCCAGTCGTATCATCTGATGGTCGCGATCGGCATGACGCTCATCGCGCTTGCGCTCGTATCTGTTTTTTTGTGGATGCGCGGCCGTTTGGTTGAAAATCGGCTCATGCTGCAAATTCTCGTGGCATCGGTACTGCTGCCGCAACTGGCCAACCAATTGGGATGGATTTCGGCCGAGGTGGGGCGGCAGCCATGGATCGTATACGGACTTTTGCGGACCGCCGACGCGTTTTCGAAATCGGTCACGTCATCGCAGGTTGTGTTTTCGCTTGTGCTCTTTGCGCTGATCTACGTGCTGTTGTTCGTGCTGTTCATCTTTCTCCTCGATCGCAAGATCAAGCACGGTCCGGGCGACGATATGCCGACTGAATATGAGCATCAAAAACAACTCTTCACGGAACATTGACATCGGTTGATACGTCAAGACATAAGGCGCTATGGATTACGGATTCCTGAATTTAAATATTGTGTGGTTTGTCCTTGTGGGCGTGCTGCTGACCGGATATGCGATCCTGGACGGATTCGATCTCGGCGTCGGTGCGCTCCATCTCTTCACGAAGACGGATGAAGAGCGCCGGATGATGCTCAACTCGATCGGCCCGGTCTGGGACGGAAACGAGGTGTGGCTTGTGACAGGAGGCGGCGCGCTCTTCGCTGCGTTTCCCGATGTCTACGCGACGGTGTTCTCGGGATTCTACACGGCGCTCATGCTGTTGCTGGCGATGCTCATCTTCCGGGCTGTGGCGATTGAATTTCGAAGCAAGGAGCCGTGGAGTTGGTGGCGCACGATGTGGGATGTCGCATTCAGCATCTCGAGCATCCTCATCGCGCTGCTGATGGGCGTTGCGCTCGGCAACATCATCGCGGGCATTCCCGTCTCCGCGGACAAGGAATTTGTCGGATCGTTTTTGTCGTTGCTGAATCCGTATGCGCTGATGGTGGGCGTCACGACAGTCGCGTTGTTTATGATGCACGGCGCGATTTACGCCGCGATGAAGACGGAAGGTGAGATGCAGGCGAAGATCCGTTCGTGGATCAATAACACGATCATCTTTTTTGTGATTTGTCATGTAACGACGACGATGGCGACACTGATCTATATGCCGCATATGACCGCGCATCTGAAATCGCATCCTGCACTCTTCGGCGTGGCGCTGATGAGCATGCTTGCGATTGCGAATATTCCGCGCGAGATCCATCATAAGCGGGAATTCTTCGCATTTCTTTCGTCGTGCGCGAGCATTGCCGCGCTGCTTGCGCTGTTTGCGATCGGCATGTTTCCGACGATCGTGCTCTCGACGATCGACCCGGCCGCGAACAGCCTCACGCTGTGGAACTCGGCCTCGTCCAATGCAACGCTCGGCGTTATGTTC
>DATGXR010000086.1:0-3324 GCA_035298825.1 Bacteroidota bacterium | reverse complement strand
TCCGATTGCAGGATATGACGGACTACGTCGCGAGGTACGCGGGGGTCGATACGTTCTACACGGCGCGGCTTCTTTATCAACCGAAGGAAGTGCTGAATCTCATGCTGGGGTACGACTATGCCGGATTCTCTGCGCGCATCTCGTTTCTCTATCAGGATAATATCTTCCGCAAGCCCGATTTCTGGCCGCAGCTGCGGACGATGTCGGGTCGGTATGGCCGCTGGGACGTCTCGGTCAAGCAGGAACTTCCATGGATGGGACTTCAGCTCTATATGAATGTGTACAATCTTAACTCCGAGGATGACGTGACGATCAATACGTACCGATCGTTTCCGGTCGCGATGGATGAGTACGGTCTCAGCGCCATGGCCGGCATGCGCCTTCGGTTGTGAGCCGCGACGACGGAGACGATGGTGCGGTTGACCCGTCCGGAGGCGATGTGTCAAGGGCCCGCGTATTGCCCATGCGGCTGACCATTCTCAGAAAAAACGGACAGAAAGTTAACCGCGGCTGTTGCTTGATACATTGCGAATGAATCATTATGTTACCCGGGTATTTTATTAAGTGCGCGTGAGATCATTAATCCGCCGGCCATTAATATCGCGGTAAATAATACATTTCGTAACGCGCAATGAACAAGTCGTTAAGCGTGCATGGGGAATCACAGACTGCTCCTATGCTGATTGAATTTTCCTGGAAATCATCTCACATTCATGACAGGAGGACATTGATGAACACATTCTACCGATTTTACATCACGCTATTCTTTCTCACGAGTTGTGCGACACTTGCCTTCGCACAGGAGCTCACAATCGTGACAGGCAGTCCCCAAAGAAACCGCGTGCCTGGTATGGGAATCGAATCCGTGCCAACTGTTCCAGTGCTGTTGACCCCGAAGGATGCCGAGATGTATGCTCCCAATCCGGTTTTTCTTTCGTGGACTCCTTCTATCGGAGCCCAATCATATGGGATACAGTTTTCCAAGACGAGTGATTTTGCCGTTAAAATTGTCGATCAAAGCATAACTAATACGACCAAGGCGTATCTCTATGGTGCTACTCCCGGAGTGATTTACTATTGGCACTTGCGTGGAGTCAATACAGAAGGCACGGGTGTCTGGTCTGCAACGTTCAGTTTTACAATCGGCACAAATCCGGACACAGCGAAGAGTCCGACGTGGGCGCTTGCGAATACCGGTCTGCTGAATGGCACGGTTAACTCGCTCGCCGCATCCGGCACATCGCTGTTTGCGGCAACGAACGGAGGAGGCATCTTCAGTTCGAACAACACCGGCGCCACATGGAGCGAGTTCAACAAGGGACTGACGAACACGCTCGTGTATTCACTCGCCATCGACGGACAGGATCTTTACGCCGGTACACAGGGAGGCATATTGAGCTCAAGTGTGACATCGCCTGCGTGGAAAAATCCGGCAACAAATCTGACGATCGCGGACGCCAAGACGCTCATTTATCGAGATGGTAACCTCTTTGCAGGCACCCCGAGCGGTGTGTATATTAGTCCTGATAAGGGCGTCGGCTGGTCCCCGGTCAAAACAGGTTTGACAAATCCGGATGTGCGTGCTCTGCTCGGATCGGGTCCGAATCTGCTTGCGGCAACCCCGGGCGGCGTATTCCTGTCGTCGAATAACGGCACCAGCTGGAGCGCATCGGATTTGAAGTCGATCGCGGTGTATGCATTTGCCGTATCGGGGTCGAAGATTTTAGCAGCCACATCGAACGGCATTTCCGTGTCGACTGATAATGGCGCGACATGGACACCCGTCTTCATCGGACTCTCGAACGTCGATGTGCGGGCTCTTGCCGTTTCGGACGCGAACATTCTTGCCGGAACACTCAGCGGGGTCCTCATTTCAAATGACGGCGGTGCGACGTGGACGCCTGATTTCGCCGGCTGGAGCAAAACTGTAGTGCGTTGTTTTACCGTGCAGGGAAATACGTTTTTTGTCGGAACGTCTGCCGGTATTTGGAAACAGACGTTTTCACAACAGAGCACGTCTGTGGAATCGTATGCGGGATCATTGCCCGAGCAGTACCGACTCAGACAGAATTATCCCAATCCATTCAATCCGACGACGACGATCGTGTACGATCTTCCGGCTGCTGCACATGTGCTGTTGACAGTCTTCAATTCACTCGGCCAGCAAGTGTCTGTGCTCCGGAATGGAGAACAGTCGGCTGGAACGCATGATGCGGTCTTCAACGCGACAGGTTTTCCGAGCGGCGTCTACTTTTACCGATTGCAGACGGAAAAATTTGTTGAAACGAAAAAACTCGTCCTAATCCGGTGATCGAATAGAACCATTTCAGCGGTAACCCTCGGCCTCCTTACTTTGTTTATGAATGGAGGCTGAGTGTTTTTAAATGACATCGATCACATGCTGGTCACGCGCACCGAAGAAAGGAGAAGGCAATATGAGCCAATTCCTGCCTTGCTTATACGACAGGTTTGTGGTATTCTAACAGAGCACATCCTTGTGAGAACACATCATCGGTGTGCAATGACGACGATCAATCAGGAGCATGGACCGCCACACACAGCATCTTCTTCGAAAGGGACAATGATGAATGCGAACGCTTTGCATGAGCTTGTTGAAAAATACGAGGAACGTCTCTCACATATATCCGAAACTGACGCGGAAGAGGTTGTCGGATCACAGTGGACGCGGAAACAAGTAATGGGGCATATGATTGATTCGGCGGCAAACAATCATCAGCGATTTGTCAGGCTGCAACACGGCAACCTGGCCGGATTTCCCGGGTATGAGCAGGAGCAGTGGGTGGCGGCGGGCGACTATGGCAGGAACACGTGGGTGAATCTTGTTGCGCTCTGGACGCAATACAACAGGCAGCTTGTGATCGTCATCGAACACATCGATCAGCGCTGCGCTTCGAATGTGTGGGAGGAGAAGTCGCTCTCACTTGAATCAATTATCAGCGACTATGCGCGTCACGTGCAGCATCATCTCGAACAGCTGAATCTCAAATGACGAAAGATGTCTGCCAAATTTTACGACCTTCCACAGTTAAGCGCACGGATTCCGGCCTGCACCGGAATTATTTCACGAATTTATATCCTGCTTTGTGCAGCGTGATGAGGTGTTTCGGCCGGGCTGGAGTTTCTTCGATCTTTTTTCGCAGCGACAGGATATAATTATCCACCGTGCGAGTAGTGGGGAAATTTTCGAATCCCCAGACGTCGTCGAGCAGCATTTCGCGCGTGACGACCTGGCCTTCACGCTGGGCGAAGTACTTGAGGATGTTCAATTCCATTGTCGTGAGGACGATCTTCTTTTTATTCTTT
>DATGXR010000085.1:0-1772 GCA_035298825.1 Bacteroidota bacterium | reverse complement strand
CAAGCAGACGTGCTGTTGTGGTCTCGTACGCGTGCACCGCGACGGAAGCCTTCCTGACCTCCGAGCTGCCGAGCGCCCTCGTATCGATCGTCACCGTATATGTGAAATAAATATCCGATCCCACGGCAAGCGCGATCGCGTACGACAGATCCTCTTCCTTGCCCTTCAGACTGAGCTGGCTTTGCTGCTGCTGAACGATCTTCTCCGCCTGTTCGGGAGCGATGACATCGTATTTTTTAACTGTCAGATAGGATTCGATTGCCGACGCGGCCTGGCGCGCCACATTATCGGATCGGAGCACCTCAAGCGGACTTTGTCCCGGTTTGGTCTCTGGAAGGGCCATAATCGTCGGTAAACCGGCCTCCTCGGTCATTTCGGCGACCGAGGCGAGGATATGACGCTCCACGAGCAATTCGATCAGGGCGCGGCGATTGACGCGGAATTGCTTTTCGAGCCTGATCTTCTCGCCGCCCGCCATTTTCACACGGTTCTCGAAATGCGTCGCCTCCCAGGAAATGAACTTCGCGCAGTTCGCATCATCCCAGAAGTCGCCTTCGATCGTCGTGAACTTGCGTTTTTCATCGGGCGATTTCAGGATGCCGTCCAATCCCGCTCCCCCGTTGAGCACGAAGTAGATGGCTGCTTTGCGCGCGTCATTCTCCGCATTCTTGACGGACCCTTCCTCGTCGAATCCGAAAAATCCGCTCGCCGCTCCGATGCCTTTGGCGCGGATGAGCACTTCAGCCTCGCCGTTTGCTTCGATGAACGTCGCCTCACGCGAAACGGGCGGGGCGCTCTGAGCGAACATAGGCGTCTGTGTGAGGACCACGCAGGCAATGATAACGATGAGAGTAAAAATATTTTTCATAGGATTGTTCCCTGAACGATTTATATAATCGGATTGGTTTCGAATCATCGTCATCCTGATCTGAGTATTTATTTTCCTGGACAGAGCATCTGTCATCGTGAGCGCTGGCAAAGGATCTCACACTCGAGGCTTCCTACCGCTCGGGTTTGACATTCTTCGGTCGCCTTTGGCACCCTCAGAATGACATGGACTCGAGCATCCTCAGGATGACGCTGATTACAGTGTGTCGTTTCAATTGAATGACGGAATCGCGATGTTGATCCAGGCGTAGATGCCGAGGCCGCCGAAGTTGACTTCGGGTCCCTTGACGTCTTCCTTCTTCAGCAGTTCCTTATCGTCCTTGTCCGTCACCTTCACTGTCCATTCGTCACCTGCGCCGAAGAGATTGTATTCGGCCGCGACGCCAAACATGACCTTGGGCGAAATGTACGTTTCGAGACCGGCGCGCAGATCGCCGCCTAATCTCGAATTGGTCATCGAATACGTCGGACCATCTGTTACAGGATTATCGCCGCTCAAACGAAGCAGCGCATATTTCGCATCGACCTGAAGCACAAGACCGAAGCGTTTCACATAGAATTTCTTAAGCAGTCCCGCATTGATCGACCCGGTGAGTGATGTTCCGACATCGACAAGTCGGGCTGGCGTTCTGACACCACTCGGAACATTAAAAATGAATTGCCCTTCGGGTTTGATCACACCGCCTTGAGCGCCGATATGGAACCAGAGTTCCGAAACATTTGTCGCGTGTGCCAGGCTCATCTGCATGGCCGCCATGACACCATACGCGGTCTTTGTTTCAGATGGAAGGTTGACGCCCATACCGTAATTTGGATCTGTGTAAAGCGTTCTTCCTTCGGTGCCGTTCTGCAGCGATTGTGAAAACATCCCGATCTTCACAGGC
>DATGXR010000084.1:0-12560 GCA_035298825.1 Bacteroidota bacterium | reverse complement strand
GTGCTCAGGCGCACGGGACACACGGAGGCAGTCGTGGATCTCTGTACGGCGGCCGATCTCCAGCCTGTGGGCGTACTCGTCGAGATATTGAACGACGACGGCACAATGGCGCGGCTTCCACAGCTTGAAGTGCTGGCGCGTCAGTTCGGTCTGAAACTCATCTCGGTGAAGGATGTGATCGCGTACCGCATGCAGACCGAAAAGCTCATCGAGAAGATCGTCACGACGCATCTTCCCACCCGCTACGGCGCGTTCGACGTGCATGCGTATCGCTCGCTGACGGATCAAAAGGAACATATCGCGCTCGTGAAAGGCAAGATCACACCCGACAAGGTGCCGCTCGTGCGCGTTCATTCCGAATGCCTCACAGGAGACGTCTTCGGCTCGCTTCGCTGCGACTGCAACGATCAGCTCATCCGCTCGCTGCAGATCATCGAGGAACATCACTATGGCGTCGTGCTCTACATGCGCCAGGAGGGCCGCGGCATCGGACTCGCAAACAAGCTGAAGGCCTATAAGCTTCAGGACGAAGGCAAGGACACTGTCGAGGCGAATGAGGCGCTCGGATTCCGCGCCGATCTCCGCGACTATGGCATCGGCGCGCAGATCCTGCGTGACCTCGGTGTGACGAAACTCAGGCTGCTGACGAACAATCCAAAGAAAATCATCGGTCTGAACGGGTATGGTCTTGAAATCGTCGAGCGCGTCCCGATCGAAATCACCGCCAATGCCTCGAACGAGCGGTACCTGAAAACCAAACGCGACAAGCTCGGTCACTTCATCCTTCTCGACCAGTAGGACCCGGGCAAAAAAACTAAGACGCGGGAATATTTTTCTTGCTTCTCCTCTGAAAATCTTCTAAATTGCTTTTACTGTAAACGGCCATTGTTCGCAAGAACGATGGCTTTTGTTTTTGATAAACCGAACAAAGAATTTTTTTTGTGGAAGGTCTTTATGAACGATGCAAGCCCGGCAATAGTATATCTGACGCGCGACAAATTTCGCGAACTCGAAAGTGAACTCCGTGATTTGAAAGTGAACGGACGAAGCGAAATCGCCGCTAAAATCGCGGAGGCGCGCGGCCATGGGGATTTGAGTGAAAATGCGGAGTACGACGCAGCAAAGGAAGCTCAGCAGCACCTGGAGTATAAAATTGCAAAGCTTGAGGCCACGCTTTCGCGGGCGCGCATTATCGACAGCAAGGATCTCCCAAACGACAAGATTTACATCCTTTCCAGCGTCAAATTGAAAGATGCGAAGACGAAAAAGTTGTTCCAGTACACGCTCGTTTCTCCGGAGGAAGCGGACTTCGATCAAAATAAAATTTCTGTCACCTCTCCGATCGGCAAGGCGCTCATGGGGAAAAAAGTCGGCGATGTGTTGAAGATTAATGTGCCTGCAGGCATTCTCACGTACGAAGTGCTTGAAATTTCGAGATAAAATTCGCGCCGGGTTATATTTTTGCTTGACATCGAAACACCTATTTTGTATATTTATACATCGTTAAGCTCAAGCGGGAGTAGCTCAGTTGGTAGAGCGCAACCTTG
Organism: Bacteroidota bacterium; assembly: GCA_035298825.1. GTDB lineage: Bacteria > Bacteroidota > Ignavibacteria > UBA10030 > UBA8401 > CAISDA01. The sequence goes on along the minus strand of DATGXR010000084.1, from coordinate 11,013 downwards.
CCAAGGTTGATGTCGCGGGTTCAAGTCCCGTCTCCCGCTCTGCCCTTCCCGGCGCTGTTTGGCCCAAGGGCAAACAGGAAAGCCAAGATATATTCCTGCTATTTTGGTACACTTCCTTTATAAATTTAAACCCGTTGCCACCATCCCACCAGGCGACGGGTTTTTTTATTTTAAAATACCCAGTGAGCGTGTAGACAGATCGTGAATGACCTGAAGCATCAGGGTATCTGCTTTTCCGATAAATCTTTTTTAAGATAAATCATATCTACTAGTTGTATCTCGCCCTCGAAAATAGGGTGGTCGTAATTGTCCGTAAAAAAGTTCTTCACCCGATGTGACTTTTCAAATCCACAATTTTCATAAAACGACAAAATCGTCGGCGTTTCGCCCGTCCCGACAAGCATTGTTTTGAAGTCGTTCTTGTAGAAGTCAAAAATGAAATTGATCAATGCCCTCCCGTACCCTTTGCATTGATATTTCTCGTATGTCGCGATGTTTTTCAATTCGCAGGTTTCGGTATTGATCGGTACGACCACACAAACACTTTTTAAATCATCCTCATATAGAGCAAACAAGTCTCCGCCCGGCAAATACTTGTCAATCATATTTTCCTGCTCGTCTGCCATCAATAAAAGGTCAAGGAACTGTTTCTTATTGTCGATAACTTTTTCGATTGTCACCATCTCTTTAATTTTTTCTATTTTGTCAAGGATGTATATGGCTGACGTTCGAGCCGACAGCAAGATGTGACGCGGCGTCAGGGAGCAAGCCGTTCGATGCGCCATGCGTTATTGGGCAGCCTGACATAGCGGAGGCGGTCGTGAAGGCGCTTCGGCCTTCCCTGCCAGAACTCGATTGTCTTCGGCATGAGTCTGAACCCGCCCCAGTACGGCGGCAGCGGCACAAGCTGTCCCTTGAAGTCGTGCGCGAGACGCCGGTATTCATTCTCGATCATCTCGCGGTCGGAAACGACGCGGCTCTGCTGCGACGCCCAGGCGCCGACCTGCGAGCTCACGGGTCGCGTGTGGAAATATTCTTCCGAATCCCGGCGCGTCACTTTTTGCACCGCTCCCGCGATGCGCACCTGGCGCTCGAACTGCGGCCAGAAAAAGACGAGCGCCGCATTCGGATTTTCAACGAGCTCGCGGCCCTTCGTGCTGTCGTAGTTGGTGAAGAAGAGAAATCCCCCGTCCGTGTCGACTCCCTTCAGCAACACAATGCGCGCGTTGGGAATGCCGTCCTTCGAGGCCGTTGCAAGCGTCATCGCGTTGACTTCGGGGAGATCGGCATTGTGCGCCTCATGAAACCATCGTTCGAATTGGTCGATCGGGTCTTTTGCGGCGTCGCGTTCGTGGAGTCCCGCAAACATATATTCCGTTCGCAGATCGGCAAGCGATATTTTTTGTTTCGACATGAGGAATCGGAGAGTTGAAGGATGTTAGAAAAATGCGATCGATTGCTTTCTGAGCTGCTCGTCAAGCTCACGAGAGTTGACGACGAGCGACTGAAGAAATCGCCAGTATCCGGCGCCATGATTCTTCACGCGCGTGTGGGCAAGTTCATGAAGAATAACATAATCGATCAGAGAATCGTTCAGCCGCATGAGGTGAAGATTCAAATTGATCACATTGCGCGCAGAACAACTTCCCCATCGTGACCGCATGTTTTTTATGACAACGCCAGACACTGTCAATCCGAATCGCTCCGCCCAATAGTTGACGCGCGGCGGCAGCAGCAGTTTTGCCTCAGTTCTGTACGCGGCGACGAGTCCGGTTCTCACGGCGGCCTGCGCGACCGAATCGGAGAGACTCGTCTCCCGGGGATAGAAGATCGTGAGCGCGCCGTCTTTGAGCGTCCACGATGCCGCCTCCGCGTCGCAGGCGACTGCGCGCATGACATGCCGGCGTGTGACAATGACCTTGCCTTCGGAAAGATCGAGCGACACGGCCGATTCGGCCGCGCGCGTTTCGGCTTTCTTCTTCATGATCCATGTCTTATGTTTCGCAACGACATGCCGCGCGTCGTCGAGCGAAACCCTGTAGGGCAGCGTCACAAAGACGCCATGAAACGGTTTCACGTGTATGGAAATGCGTTTCGCTCGTTTCATCCTGCGAAAGTGGACCAGTCCGATGTCGGGGATCTCTTCGGCTTTACTCATTCGTTCTCAGTCGTTATCGGATCAGTGTCATCGATTTGAGTGAGCGAAATGCTCCAGCCTCGAGCCTGTAGAAATAGACGCCGCTCGCCCGTCCTTCCGCATTCCAGTTCACGGTATATTCGCCGGGCTGCTTCACTTCATTTACAGGCGTGGCAACGGTTCGCCCCAACACATCGAACACGGTGAGCGTCACCTGCCGCGTTTCAGCGACTGAAAAACGAATCTGCGTCGAGGGATTGAACGGATTCGGATAATTTTGCGACAACGAAAACACTCTCGGGATTTTTTCGGATGTGCGTTCGACGGTCGTTGGAATATTCACGTTGAAGCGCCGGATCATGTAGGGCAGAAATCCGTCAGCGGTCTTGACAAGCACGAAATATTCGATGTCCCTGCCGACAGTCTGTCCCCCTGTCGGTGTCACGGTTGCCGTATACGTCGATCCGCTTTTCTGCATTGGCATGCGTCGATACGGAACTTCGCCGTTCACCGTCCACAGCAGCTCCACAATCGGAGCGGGATCCTGCGTCGTCACTGTCGATGTGATTGTGATGGGGCCGGTGGGATAATCGGCGACCTGATTGACGGCGACAGAATATCCAAGCAGGTATCTGAATACACGATCCATCACTGTGATGCGTGTGGTCGAATCAACGATCGACTCGAATCCGCCGAACGAGAAACTTACGAGCGAGTAATTGCCTTTGTATTTCACGCCCGCCGTTTTGCTGGAATATGGTCCGCCTGAATACGTAAAGATGGGCAGTCCGTCGTTCACCGCTTCAATCACATCGGGATTCTGACCCGATCCCCTGCCGGGCTGATCGCGTTGGAATGAAAGTCCGTCACCGATCTCGTCTCCTTGCACGCCGGCGATAGAAAATGTCCCCGCATCATCGGCCACAAATTTTCCTTTCAGATACTTCTCGTAGAACTGCCCCGATGCGCCTTTCGAAAATTCATATTCAGTGCCCTTTCCGCTCGGATCGGCAAGATCCCATGCGTTTTCCTCGCCCGAAAGGAAGAACTTCTTTCCCCCGCTGTCAAGATAGGACGCGATAACAGCCCGGTCTGCAGAATCAAGCGTCGGAATAGTCCATTCAGTAAACCAGATTACAGTTTTGTAGCGCATCATCATATTAAGCGGAGGCGTGCCCTTGGCGCTATGGTCCCATCTCTCGAAAACGATGCCGAGTGTTGACAGCGCCTGCTCGTAATAGCTTTCGACGTTATTCGAGCCGTCGTCATCATCGACAAGCAACACGGACGGAAGAATCGGCACCGTGACGTTGAACTCGCGCGCCTTCCCGCCGGCGGACGTCACATGGATTGTGAGGGGGACGGTTGTCGGGATCGCATCGGGACTGATCGTGATCCTGAACGGATCCGAGGTGTTCGATTTCTGCGAACTGTCGATATTCGCAATGCCCGGCATGAATCCGTACGACGACGACGCCTTCGTCACTGTCACAGCCCAGCTTGGTGTCGAAATCGTCGCGTCGACAGACGAGGCATCGCCCCATTGATTCTCGAGCTTCACGATGATGCTCGCCTGTTCGCCCGGCTCAAGAATGTTGTTACCGTTTCCTCCCTGGCTGTCGTCGATCGACACTGACACGAGGGCGAGATCGGGAGCGGGAGTTGCGACCGTTTCAGTCAGCGCGCGCAACGCGTTGATGCGGCCGTATCCGAGCTTGCCGATGAGATTCGTATTCTGAATATCGATATTGTCCGCCGTTCCGCAGAGTTGGAACATGAGCTGCGCCGCGCTCCATGTTGGATGCTTCGCCTTGACGATCGCTGCAAGTCCCGCCGCCATCGGCGCCGCCATCGATGTTCCCGACCAGTTGCCGTCATACTTGTTATTTGGAACAGTGCTCATGATCTGAACACCGGGCGCGAACACTTTAAATTTATTCGGTTCGCCGTAGTTGGAGAAATAGGCGATCTTATCCTGACGATCGGTCGCCCCGACGGAGAGAACGCCGGGAAACGCGCCGGGGAACTCCGGTTCCACGGCGACATCGTCGCCCAACTGGTCGAGTCCGCCGTTGCCCGCCGATGCGACGATCAGTACGTTTTTCTTCAGCGCATAGCGGATGATGTCCTGTTCGTATTGCGATCCGCCGTCTCCGCCCCAGCTGCAGCTTACAATGTTCGCACCATTGTTGATGCAATACAAAATGCCGTCATCGCCGTTGTAAATACTGTTGTCACCCGGTCCATCGATGCCATGCTTCGTGATCATCAGTTTCGTTTTGAAGCCGATGCTTGCGATTCCGATGTTGTTATCAGTCACCGCCGAAGCAATGCCCGCTGTATGCGTGCCGTGCGGATTTCCCGCGTACGGCTTCACATCGCCATCAGGGACAAAAGTATCGGCGCTTTTGCCGACGAAATCCCATCCGTGCCAGTCGTCAACGAATCCGTTGTGATCGTCATCGACGCCGTTTGTGCGTTTATCACGGCCGAGCGAATCGATCCCCGTTTCGCCGGGATTTGTCCAGATGTTTGCTGCAAGATCGGGATGGTCGATATCGGTTCCGCTGTCGACGATGCCGATAACGATACTCGCATCTCCCTTCGAAATTTCCCATGCCTCTGAGGCTTTGATCTTCGCAAGATGCCACAGTTGCGCATAACTCACAGAATCCTGCGGAACATAATCGAGGTGATGGATGTATTTCGGTTCGGCATATTCGACCGATGGATTCTTCCTCAACTCATTCAACAGATCATCGATGCGTGTGGAAGGGGGAACTGTAAGTTCAAAGATGCGTGAAAATTCTTCGAGCTCCGGTGCAACAGACTGAGATGCCGGAATCATCGGATTGCGAACCTGCGTTGCCCCCGCGGTTTGGACGACCGAAGTCAGCGCCGCCGATTTCAAAAGAGACTGCGTTGAGTGTGATGCACCCGGCGAACCTGATTGTTTTAATTTGACGATGACAACGCCTGGTTGTATGGCGGGTGTGCGCGAAGCGGATTTTTTCAGACCCAATGGATGCTGCGATCCTATCAGTGTGGAACTGATCATCATCATCAGTACAAAGACGGCACAACGTTGTTTGAATTTCATACCAGCCCGGTAAAAAGGTGAATCCCGCATGACGCGTGGAGTATTAAAAATGCCTCTTCCATCCTTAGCGTTGCGTGTTTTTGCGAGCGGCGGACACAATCGGTTCGTCGCTCTCATCAAAGGAATGTGAGGCAATGCATATAGCAAAGTACCAAGGAGGAAGTGAAAAAGCAAGCATGACGCGCTGAGGGGCTATTCCCTGACATTTCTATTGAGCGTCTATACTGAGGGGCTAATTCAGCGCTTTTTCAATGGCGTTGCGGATATCCTGCATTTTGAATGGTTTTGTGAGCACATCTTTGATCCCCATGCTCAGGAGATCGCTTTTTGTCGTGCCGTCAAGATATCCCGATGAGACGACAACTTTTGCGTTGCGATCGATGTCGCGAAGCTTGCGGAACAATTCTTCTCCGCTCATTTCCGGCATACCAAGATCGGTGACGACGAGGTTGATGTCGGAGTGATGCTCACCGAATAATTTCAATGCATCCTTTCCGTTCGACGCTGTGTAGACTGTATATCCCGCAAAGGACAGAAATTCTGAAAGCGTGTCACGGATCAGGTCTTCGTCATCAACAACAAGGATCTGTTCATTGTGCTTTTCAGCGGGGAGATCGTGCGGTATGGTTGTCCGTGCCTCCTGGGCAGGCAGTGCGGGGAAGAACATTGTAAATGTCGTGCCTTTCCCGACCGTGCTTTCGACGTCGATGAATCCGTTATGATTCTTGATGATTCCATGCACGATCGAAAGACCGAGTCCCGTCCCCTTCCCTCTTTCTTTCGTCGTGAAGAATGGATCGAATATTTTCGCCAGCGTGCGCGCATCCATGCCAATGCCCGTGTCGGAGACGCTCACTCCCACATACGACGCGGAATCATTCGTTCCGAATTTCTTTTTCACGTACGACGCGGGCACAGAAAATTCCTTGATTGTCAGGATGCCGTGATTCGTCATCGCATCGCCGGCGTTGAGCGCAAGATTCAGGATGGCCTGATGGATCTGACCCGCATCTCCCATGATCAATCCGTTCTCGACATCGATCTTCTTCACGATGGCGATCGATTTCGGCAGGAAGTGTCCGAGGAGCTCATGCAATTCGGTGATCGTATGCGAAAGCGAAATGGGTTTCAACTCGGCATGATCGGGACGAGAGAAAATGAGAAGCTGGCGAGAGATCGATCGACCGCGCTCTGAGGCGGTGATGATATTGTCGACATATTTTTTCAGTGTCGGCGTCTCGGGCATGTGCATGCAGAGCATTTCAGCCGATCCAAGAATCATTGCAAGCAGATTGTTGAAATCGTGCGCGATACCTCCTGCCAGCGTTCCGACTCCTTCGAGCTTCTGCGATTGAAGCAGCTGCTGCTCCAGTCGCTTACGGTCGGTGATATCCTGTAGCGCGGTGCGGATGCCGACGATCCTGCCTTCGGCATTGCGAAGGAGCGCGTCATCGAGCAGCACGCGAATGACGGTTCCGTCTTTTTTAATGAAATCGCGTTCGAATCCCTGTCCCGGTTGTTGTTCGCCGCGCAGTTTCTGAAGCGTTCCTTCACGTGAATGCTCCTCATCCGCAATGAATTCCCAGCCGAATCGACCGATCATTTCATCGTTGCGATATCCAAGCATTGCGGCTTCAGTGCTGTTCACGCGAACGATACGACCGTGTTCATCGAGTTCATGATATCCGAGCGGAGCCTTATCGAAGATCTCCTTGAATCGCGCTTCGCTTTCTTTCAATGCAGATTCGGCATGGAATCGCTCGGTAATATCCTGTATCTGAGTAATGAACAAGTACGGTTCTCCGCGCCCGTTGCGTATCAGGACGACGCTGAGGTCTGCCCACACAAGATGGCCGTCGGTGTGGACGTAGCGTTTCACGAACCGGCCGACTTTTGTTTCACTGTTAACGAGACTCCTGACGCATGCAATGCTGCGCGCCTGATCATCCGGATGTGTCAGCGCCGAAAAATCGATTGTGTGCATTTCTTCAAGCGTGCGCCCGACCATTTCCGCGAACGCTTTGTTCACCTTCACAAGGCGTCCGTTGAGATCGGTCATCGACATGCCGATCGCCGTATTCTCGAATGCCGTTCTGAATTTGACTTCAGTTTCTCTCAGCTCGTCGTCCATCGACCTGCTCCGCTTCCCTGCGTTATGAAGCCTGAGCGCGGTCTTCACCGATGCCAGCAGTACGACGTCGGTTGAATTCTTTGGAACAAATCCGTAGGAGGAAATTTCATCCGCCTCCTGAAGGAATTTTCTGTCTGTGCGGGATGTGAGGATCAATAAGGGAAGAGCGTGATCGTCGACAATCTCGCGAGCCGTTTCGATCCCCATGCTCGCGTCGATGTCCATCAGTACAAGATCGATATCGGTCGTAGCGGACGCAAGACTGCGCGCGACTTCGCGGCTGTCCTGAACGTGTGTGACGTGGTATCCTTCAGCATGAAAAAGCCGGCACAATGAAGATGCTGTCTCCGTATCATGATCGATAAGCAGAAGATTTTTCTTTAAAGCTGTCATGCAATTCCCTTGGCCCTTGCGGGTTCATTGATATGGACGCGACTGTGTGGTGGCAGTCGTGGCTGTTCATATGATGATGGAAAAAGGAAAACTACAGCGCGTTCAAACTACTACAATAACCGTGCCTGAGATTGGTGCTTGAATGGAAAAAATTTGCGGCGAAATTGAGGAGATTTTGGGCACATCGAACCAACTGTGCTAAAGGAAGGATTTAAGTGTGGCCAATAATAACCATTATGCTCTTAAAAGGATTCAATTTTTCAATTTTCTTTTTTTTTCTGCTTCATTTTTTCTCTTGAATATACCTTTCAATTTATCCAGTATTTTTTTTGCCCACTGCACCTCGGTTGCGAGGATTGTCAATCCGATAGGAATGACAACAAATGCGGGACCGGGCAGCACAAGCAGAGCGATGCCGACGAAGAGCACTGTGTAGCCGACCACGAGAACGATCATTCTCCTGATCCGTTTTATTGTGTGTATGATCGACGCCATCATGACTGGCCGTCACTTTCGCCGTTCTAGTGGTACATGTTCCGGCAGCATATCGTTATGCTCGAGCGGAGATGGATCTCCGGCAGGCATGCCGTCATCTGCCGCGTAAGAATTGTCCCACCTTACCAGTGTCTCGTCACTTTCGACCTGATGTTGGTTTCATGCCGGTTTCGTGTCTTGTCGGGACATTGATGATGTTGACGTGCTCGTTCGAATACGAGTAGGGACTGTCGTCATCTCCGATTCCGCGTTTTCTGTTCGGCGCATCGCCCATCCTGAACCGCAACACCCCACCTCGTACAATATCTTCATGCCTCAGAAAGTTCCGCGTATACGGTTTGTTGTTCAGTGCGGCTGTTTGGATGTACACATTGCGATCTGAATTGTTGCGTGTTTCGATCGAAAATTTTTTCCCGTTCTGCAGTGTCAGCACAACCTTGTCGAATATCGGCGAGCCGATGACATATTGATTCGACCCGGGACAAACGGGATAAAATCCCAATGCAGAAAAAACATACCAGGCCGAAGTCTGTCCGTTGTCCTCGTCGCCGCAGAGTCCGTCCGGAGTCGGTGTATACATGAGATCCATTGTTTCGCGGACACGCTGCTGAGCTTTCCATGGCGCGCCGGAATAATTATACAGATAGATTGCATGCTGCACGGGCTGATTGCCATGCGCGTATTGTCCCTGTCCGGCGATCAGCATTTCGGTGATCTCATGAATTTGCACACCGTAGTACGAATAATCGAATGTGGGCGGCGCCGTGAATACCGAATCGAGCTTCGCCGTGAACTGTTCCTTCCCTCCCATCAGATCGATGAGTCCCTGAGGATCGTGGAACACGCACCACGTCCAATGCCACGCACAGCCTTCTGTGAACGCGTCGCCCCATTTGTCCGGTCTGAAAGGAATCTGGAAACTGCCGTCGCGATTTCTGCCGCGCACGAAATTTGTCGAACGGTCGAAGACGTTCCGATAGTTGTACGCGCGATGCGCGAATGTATCGATCTCGGCCTTCGGCCGTCCAAGCGCACGGGCGAGCTTCATGATCGTGAAGTCGTCGTAGCTGTACTCGAGTGTGCGCGCAACATTCTCGTTCACGCTCACATCATACGGGATGTATCCGAGCGCGTTGTAATATTGCACGCCGAAGCGACCCACGGATGTCAACGGGCCCTCGGCCGCCGAGTTCTTCATGAGCGCCTCGTAGAGCGTGCCGATATCGTATCCCCTGATCCCCTTCAGATATGAATCGGCGATGAGCGAGGCCGAGTTCGATCCGATCATGCAATTGCGATGTCCGGGACTCGCCCATTCGGGAAGCCATCCGCTTTCTTTGTACGCATTGGCGAGTCCCTCAATCATTTGGCTGTTCATATCCGGATACATCAGCGTGAAGTACGGGAAGACTGCGCGGAATGTGTCCCAGAAACCGTTATCGGTGAAGAGATAGCCGGGAAGGATGTTGCCGTTGTAGGGACTGTAGTGAACGATCTTCTGCTGCGCATCGTATTCAAAAAAACGTCGGGGGAACAGAAGCAGTCTGTAAAGCGCGGTATAAAAATTCGTCCGCTGCACCTGTGTGCCGCCCTCGACGCGCGTTCGTTGAAGTTCCTTGTTCCATACGCGCTGCGCCTTCATTCTGATCTCGTCGAACGACGCCGTGCCCACTTCGCGTTCGAGGTTCAGTCGAGCCTGCTCGGGACTGATAAACGAGGAGGCTACGCGGATCGTAATTACTTTTTTCTCAAGACCCTTGAACCGTACGGCGGCGCCCACATGTTTGCCTTCCCGCTCGAGCGATCCGGTATGGACGCCTGCACTGTCCCATGTGGATGCGTCGTCGAATTCAGTATCGAACGTGAGCACGAAATAATTATGGAAGTTCGCAGGAACACCGCCATGATTGTTTCTGCAGTATCCTGTGATCGTTCTTGCCACGGGATCGATTTTCACGCCGGAGCCTTTATCAAACGCATCGAGCACGAGCGATGACGTCCGGCCCGCGGGATATGTGATGCGGAACATCGCGGCGCGTTCGGTGGGTGTGATTTCCACGCGCGTGTCGTAATCGGCCAGGTAGACCTGATAGTAATGCGGCTTTGAGATCTCCCGTTTATGCGAGAACCACGAGGCGCGCTCGTCCTGGCCGATCTTCAACTCGCCTGCGACTGGCATGAGCGCGAATGCGCCATAATCGTTGATCCACGGCGAAGGCTGATGCGTCTGCTTGAATCCGCGTATCTTGAACGCATCGTACGAGTACTGCCAACCGTCCCCCATTTTCCCTGTATACGGCGTCCAGAAATTCATTCCCCATGGAACAGCGATCGCCGGATACGTGTTTCCCGTTGACAATTGATATTCGGAATCGGATCCGACAAGCGGATTGACCCATTGTGTGAGGTCGGTATCGGCGGGTTTGCGTTGAGCGATCGCGACAAACGAGACGATCAGCGAGAGTGTGATGATGAGTTTCATTGGTTCCATGTGATAACGTGAATGTGAGCCTGGTTTTGAGTGCGTGACAAAATTCGAATGCGGCTGCGAATTTTATTGGCTCACTCGTCAAATAGTTCACGCATTCTTAGAGTCGATACGCAGCGCGGAGCAGTGAGGCAAAGTGAACGATCTTCACGTCGACGCCATACAGTCCGCATCCATATTCCATCTGCGCGAGACATCCGGGATTGCCGGTCACCACATATTCAACCTGCGCCGATCGGATGTGCTCCATTTTCCGCCTGAGGATCTTC
>DATGXR010000083.1:0-31937 GCA_035298825.1 Bacteroidota bacterium | reverse complement strand
ACAAGCGGATCAAAAGAGTAAGGACATTGAGATTTGTGAGATAATGAGAACAATCAACCCCAGGCAATGCACGAATAATACGATGAACATGAATTTCAAAAAAATTACGACGGCAGTATGTTTATGTTGTGCCATTGTTACTGGTATGGCTCAAAACAAATCAAAACTTTCTATCCCGAAAGACAGGGAAATCGAAAAAAAAGTTGAACAACTAATCTCAAAAATGTCATTGGACGATAAAATCGGCCAGATGATTCAACTCGAGATCGACATGGTGTTATTCGCAGATCCGAATTATTCCGTCCAGACATTAATGAAATTGCGAGAACACGATCTTGCTGCAACAATTAAGCAATTCGGGCTGGAGAATGCCTATGATAGTCATGCGATGGCTGGAAACACTCAGGCGGACTATCAATTTTATTTGTTGTCGAAAGCGATCGCGAACAAACAAGGCTACAGACTCGATGTGCCTAAGCTGGATACGGCATTTGCGAAGTATCGTGTCGGGTCCTTCCTCAATGCGTTCGGCAGTATAGCGGCGGATACGCAACTGTGGAATACGGCCATTAATCAAATACAGCGCCAATCGATAAAAATATTGGGCGTCCCATGTCTCTATGGATTGGATCAGGTTCATGGGACCACGTACACAAAAGGCGGAACGTTATTTCCACACCATATCGGCATGGTTGCAACGTTCAACCGGGATCTTGCCAAACGAATGGGTGAAATTTGCGCTTACGAAACCCGGGCTTGCGGTGTACCATGGATCTTCGGCCCGAACCTGGATCTTGGAAGGAAAGCTTCCTGGTCTCGTCAGTATGAAGGAATCGGTGAAGACTCGTATCTGGGCGGGATGATGGGTGCTGCGTATTTGCACGGTTTGCAAGGCAACGATCCGAATCACGTGGATCAATATCATGTCGGGACATGTCTGAAGCATTATTTTGCCTACGGTGTTCCGGACAATGGCATCGACCGTACTCCGGCGAATGTCACCGAACAGGATTTGCGCGAAAAGTATTTCGCCCCATTTATGAATGCGTTCCGCAATGGCGCCTTATCCGTGATGACAAACTCCTCCTTGGTCAATGGGTTGAATGGCGTGGCCAATCATGAATTTCTCACGAACTGGTTGAAACGTGATTTGAATTGGGATGGCATGATTATTACCGACTGGGGGGACATTGAAAATTTGCGCGTTCGCGATCATATCGCTGCATCCAAAGAAGATGCCATCAAGATGGCGGTCAACGCGGGTGTCGATATGATCATGGTGCCGTCCGAATACGGCTATGGGGCTTTACTGAAAAAATTGGTGAACGATAATGAGGTCTCGATCGGTCGCATTAATGATGCTGTAAAGCGTGTTCTTCGTCTGAAACATCGTTTGGGATTGTTTGAAAACCCATACTCCGAGTCAAAAGAGTATCCGCTATTCGGAAGCAAGGAACATCGAGTCGTGTCGAAGCAAATGGCTCTGGAATCGGAGGTGCTGTTGAAGAACGAAAATAATACGCTGCCGTTGAAACAAGGGAGTAAAATTCTCGTGTGCGGACCGAATGCAAACTCGATGCGATGCCTCAATGGCGGGTGGAGCTACTCATGGCAGGGCAATAAGGTCGAAACGTTTACGACTTCATATAACACAATTTTAAAAGCCCTGCAAAACAAATTCGGAAACGAGTCAATCGTCTATGAGCCCGGCGTGACGTACGATGAAACAGGCGATTGGCAAAAGGAGAACACGCCCGAGATCGGCAAAGCGTTGCATGCGGCCGCAAATGCAGAGTACATCATCGTGTGTGTCGGAGAGAACTCGTATGCGGAAACCACCGGGAATATCAACGACCTGAATTTGTCGAAGAACCAGAAAGAGCTGGTACTGGCGATGGAAGCGACAGGCAAGCCGGTGATTATGGTGCTCAATGAAGGTCGTCCCCGCCTGATCAACGAGCTTGTTCAGGGCGCAAAATCAATAATTGATATCATGCTGCCGGGTAATGATGGGGGAGATGCATTGGCCGATCTGATCGCGGGTGATGCAAATTTCAGCGGTCGATTGCCATTTACATATCAGTCCTATCCGAATTCGATGACGACATACGATTTCAAAGTGTGTGAAAGCCGCGGCACAATGTCCGGGACGTACAATTACGAGGCTCACACAAACGTACAATGGTGGTTTGGCGACGGATTGAGCTATACGAAATTCACGTACAGCGACTTCAAAGTAAATAAACACAACTTTACCGCTGATGATGAACTGACGTTCACCGTTAATGTAAAGAACGTCGGTGATCGTACGGGGAAGGAAGCCGTTTTACTGTTTTCCTCCGATGTGTTCGCATCGCTTATTCCCGACAATCGGCGTTTGCGTGGCTTCGAAAAGATTGAGTTGCAGCCCGGTGAGATGAAGACTGTGAATTTCACGATGAAGGGTTCCGATCTCGCCTTTGTCGGGAGCGACGGCAAATGGGTGCTTGAAAAGGGAGACTTCACCATGAGTGTGGGCAAACAACATCTACAGATTGCCTGCACCAGGGATCATACATGGGACTCTCCCAATATTCATTGACATAGACAAAACCAAAAGACATTGCCATGCATCGTCGTCTATACGAAATCTAATTGGGACAATGCCTCAATATTGTTGATCAACAGTTTCTTTTTGGCGCGTATCATTTCGAAGAGAGCCGTTTGTTTATCGGTCATCTGGCTGTTATACTTGGCTTCGATCAGTATACCATTCTCGGTCAAGAAATCGATCTCTATTCCATCTTTGAAGAAATAAGTCGGATTCTGCGAACGCAGCTTCAGATAGCAATAATTCTCGAAAAGGCTTCCGACATCCCGGAAACCTGTAAATAGCGTACGTATACCTACATCTGCGGCATAGAGTTTTTTAGGGGAGAGCAGGCGTTCATTGACTTTGCCATGGCGCGATACCAGATGAATGAGATATGAATCGTTAAACATCTCGATGTAACGTTTTGCGGAATCGGGTGAAATGCCCAGGATATGTGCCACCTTGTTAATGCTGACCTGCTTACCAGATCGTTCCATCAGAAGCAGGAAAAGATCTTTAAGCACCTGTGGGTGTTTAATGCTATGGAACGCGGCAATATCTTTCAGGATGATGTCGTCGACAAGTTCCTTTAAGTACTCTATCTCTCCCCTCATCACGAATTCCGGTATTCCACCTGTTCTCATGAAATCTTCAAAGTACGATTCTGTGAGATGTCGGTCTCTCTTTTTAACTGTCAACCCCTTGAATGTGATGTATTCAGAGAAATCCAGCGGCTGGATCTCATAAAGCCGATTTCTCCCCGTCAGGTATCCCTTCTTGCTTTTCATCATCGACGCACTGGATGAAGTCACGATAAGTTTTACATTTTCAGAGTCGTATAGATTCTTCAACTGGATCTCGAAATTTTCCAGATGGGTGATCTCGTCGAAGAACACAAAGAGTTTTTCATCAAACCGAAGCCTATGCAGCTTTCTTACAGAATCGATGATCGCTTGCAAGCTGATCTTTGATAGCCGGTAGTCGTCGAGGCTCACATAAAGAAGATGCTGGGGGCGGATATGTTCCGTCATGAGAAGCCGGTGTATAAGCATCTTCATGATCGTGGTCTTGCCGACACGGCGCAATCCTGTGAGGATGAGGATGTCCCGCGAACGCATGTTTGCCAGTACCTGTTGGTAAATTCCGGCACGTTCATGAAAATTCGCGGCAGAGGGTAATTCTTCCCACCAGGGGTTGTACCGATAGAGAAGTTCATTCATACAAGGGCCAGATTATTGTCAAATAATATACGATGTCAACGTATAGATGGATACAATATTATACGATACAATCGTATAAAAATCAATAATTCTATACGATGCCATCATATGGAGATTACCATATTTGTTCGGCATAGCCATCTACGCCGGAGGTCGGTCATCGCCGCGCGACTGAAGCGAAGGATCAAGAGTCTGAAGGTGTGTCACTTGTAAGCTCTCTTTTGAAGTGGGGAACGTTCATCTGCCGCACAATTAGCGATGCAACTTATTGATCGATCGGATGTGTTATAGCAGTAAAAGGGAGAAATCCGATGACTGCATTCTCTGCCAATGTGCTCAGGGAGATTCTGGTTAAGGATGGGAACGAGATCGTGGAAGAGTGGGTGAAGGAACAGCAAGAGTCCTTTTCACAACGCAAGGACCTGATCTCAATCAGCGATCTGCGCCGTGAATCGGGCGAATTCCTCTCCCTCCTTACTTCGGCCGTATCCTCGAGCGCGCACAATGACGTCGCCGATATTTCAACTTCCGAGTGGACGACAATGCGCGACTTTCTTCGTGGAATTTCCCGCTCACGCTCCACGCAGAACTTCACACCGAACGAAACCGCCACATTCATCTTCTCACTAAAGCCTCCGCTCTTTAAGCGTATGCAACAGGCAACCGGCTCAGACCCCGGCGCTCTGGCGCGAGAGTTGATGAGGGTGACGACCTTGCTCGATAAACTGGGCATGTTCACATTCGAAGCGTTCCTGCTCAGCCGAGAGAATATCATCAAGCGTCAACAGGCGGAAATGCTTGAGCTCTCGACACCTGTTGTGAAACTCTGGGACGGGATTCTGGCGCTGCCTCTGATCGGTACGCTTGACAGCTCGCGCACGCAGGTGGTGATGGAGAGTCTGCTGAAGGCAATCGTGGATACCGGCAGCAGCATCGCCATCATCGACATCACCGGAGTGCCTGCAGTCGATACGCTTGTGGCGCAGCATCTGTTGCTTACGGTGTCTGCGGCGCGGCTCATGGGGGCTCAGTGTATTATCAGCGGCATCAGGCCGCAGATCGCACAGACGATGGTTCATTTGGGGGTCGCATTCGGTGATGTGGTCAGCAAGGCGTCCCTGGCCGATGCATTGTCGTACGCATTCCAACTCCTTGGTCTTATGGTGATGCAAACACAGGCGCATGCCTGAAGGGGGAATGGCAGATGGAGAAGATCCCGATTCTGAAGCTGGGCCAGTTTCTGCTGATTACGATACAAGTGGATATGCATGACAGTCTGGCCATGGCGCTGCAAGATGATCTCACGAACCGTGTCGTGACGGAGCGGGCAAAAGGAGTGCTCATCGACATCTCATTTCTCGAAGTCGTGGATTCCTTCATGGGCCGGATGCTTGGCAATATCGCGGCCATGACACATACACTGGGCGCCGAAACAGTGATCGTGGGCATGCGTCCGGCGGTGGCGATGACGATCGTGGAACTGGGCCTGTCACTTGAAGGTGTGCGCACCGCGCTTAATGTGGATAAAGGAATGGCGCTGCTCACATCCTTGGTGACAAATGTCGTGGAGACCGATCATCATGATCGCCGTCCGAAGTGAAACCATCACATTAAACACTTCGGAGGATATCGTGCGCACGCGACAGGCGGTTCGTTCATGGATGGAAGGGATGAAATTCAGTCTTGTTGATCAAACAAAAATGGTGACTGCAGCAAGTGAGCTTGCACGCAACACAATCGAATACGGCCGCGGGGGGATCGCGCGCCTTGAAGAGTTGGAAAACGGCACCATGCGAGGACTCCGTCTTGTATTTGAAGATCACGGACCCGGCATTCCCGATATTGATCTGGCGCTGAAAGACGGGTATACGTCGGGCAAAGGACTTGGGTTGGGACTCGGAGGGGCAAAGCGGTTAGTGAATGAATTCGACATCCGGTCCGTACCCGGCGAGGGCACACGTGTGACAATCGCGAGATGGATATGAGAGCGACGCAACGTTTGCGTGTGGAGGATCGGAGCCATGTGGGAGAGGTGCGTCGGATGGCCGCATCGATGGGACGTGGAATCGGATTCGACAACATCGAAGTGGAGCATCTCTCAATCGTTGCAACAGAACTCGCATCGAATCTTGTGAAACACGCCGGCGGTGGAGAGATGTTGGTGTGCGAACTTGGCGCTCCTATGCCAGCAGGCATTGAATTATTGTCGCTCGATCGGGGACCCGGGATCGCGAATATCAGAGAGAGTATGGGCGACGGATATTCGACGGCGAAAAGTCGGGGAACCGGCCTGGGCGCGATTCAGCGATTGTCATCATTGTTCGATATTTATTCCAAATCCGGAATGGGCACGGCTGTGTTGAGTATCATACGAAAACGGCAGCCGGCGATTCGTCAATCGACGCCCGCGGTGGAAATCGGGGCGGTCAGCGTTTCTGTCGCATCAGAGGAATTGTGCGGCGATGCCTGGGATGTGATTGAGATGCCGGATCGTATACTCCTTACTGTCGTTGACGGACTCGGCCATGGTGAGTTTGCCGCCGAAGCTTCCGGTGCGGCAATCGCGATCTTCAGGAATCATCCCGAATGCGGTCCGAAGGAAATCATAGAGCGCATGCATGCAGCCCTTCGAAGCACACGGGGTGCCGCCGTGGCGGTTGCCGAGATCTCGAGGGAAAGGCGCCGAATTCGGTTCGCGGGAGTCGGCAACATTTCAAGCCGGATCTTTTCTGCGGACGGGATGCACAACATGGTGTCGCACAATGGAACAGCCGGAATCGAGATCCGCAAGGTCGATGAATTTTTGTATTCCTGGCCTGAAGATGGATTGTTGATTCTGAATACCGACGGAGTCGCCTCGCATTGGAACCTCGAAGACTATCCGGGATTGCTGGGACGGAATGCGGCTCTTGTGGCAGGGGTGTTATTCCGCGATTTCGGCCGTGATCGGGATGACAGAACTGTGTTGGTGATGAGGGAGACGAGGAGTTCGCCGTGAGCACTGCAATAACCCGTATTAAGATCGGATTCGAACAGGATGTCGTCTATGCGAGGCAGCGTGCACGCCTTCTTGCCGATGTATTGGGATATGACTTAAACGATCAGACACGTATCGGTACCGCCGTGTCGGAGATTGCGCGCAATGCATACCAATATGGCGGAGGCGGCGAAGTTGAATTTGCACTTGAGGGGACGCCGAAACCCCACTCCTTTACTATTACGGTCCGCGACCATGGAGCCGGAATAAAGAATCTCGACGCGATCATGGAAGGACACTACACATCGCATACTGGAATGGGCATCGGCATGATGGGCGCCCGGCGATTAATGGATGATTTCCGCATCGAAACGGCGCCCGAGTCTGGGACCGCTGTCTTCATGAAGAAGAATCTTCCTCTCACCACAACTGAGATTACTCCAGTTGTGTTGAATCGTATCGCGGATACGCTTGCCGCACAGCGTACTGAATCGCCTCTCGATGAGATACGTATTCAGAATCAGGAACTCTTGCGCACGCTTGATGAACTTTCACGCCAACGCAAGGAACTTGAGGACACGAATCGCGGAGTGCTGGCGCTCTATGCTGAATTGGACGAAAAGGTCATCGAGCTTCAGGGGGTCGATCAGCTGAAGTCACGCTTTCTTTCGCATATGAGCCATGAATTTCGCACCCCGCTCAATTCAATTCTTGCACTCACTCGGCTGTTGCTCGATCGAGCCGATGGCGATCTCACGCCGGAACAGGAAAAACAGGTGACGTTCATTCTGGAGGCGGCAAGCGATCTCCATACGCTTGTGAGCGGTCTGTTGGATCTTGCGAAAATTGAATCAGGGAAAATGAACGTGACTCCGCGCGCGTGTTCGGTTGAGGAAATATTCAGCAGCCTGCGCGGCATGGTCAAACCGATGGTGACCAATAAGGATGTGGAGCTGATCTTTGAACAGCAAAAAAATATTCCCGAACTGTTTATGGATGACGGAAAGGTATCGCAAATATTGCGCAACTTTCTTTCGAACGCATTGAAGTTCACAGTGTCGGGATCGATTCGCGTGCTTGCGCGAACAGACGAAAACCAATCGATTGTGAGTTTTGCCGTGGAAGACACAGGGATCGGCATTGCGGCTAAAGATCTGGAACGCATCTTCGATGAATATGCACAGGTGGAGACAGCCCAGCAGGGGAGGCCCAAAGGCACGGGATTGGGTTTGCCCATCTCGCGAAAACTGGCAGAACTTTTAGGCGGACGCATCAGCGTCGTGAGTACCCCGGGAAAAGGATCCACATTCAGCGTACATCTGCCTGTCAGATATGGCTCCGAGTCCACCCCTGCGCCTGACACTGCACAGAAGGCGATGTTACCGTTTCAGGTTCAGTACTGTATGAAACCCATCGACCGCGAATGGCTGCTTGGCGCGCTGCGCGATATCGACCGGCGCGCGCCGATCGAAAAAGTCCTGATCATCGACGATGATTCCACGATGCGTCATGTTTTCAGAAATCATCTGATCGATACCGATTACACATTGATTGAAGCGGCCGACGGCGCGACGGGCCTGAACCTGGCGCATGATGCCCGACCTGGCGTGATCGTCCTCGATTTGATCATGCCGGGCATGGATGGATTCGAGGTGTTGGAGCAGCTGAAGTCCCATCCTTCCACACAAAGTATCCCGATCATCATCTGCACGTCGAAGCTGCTCGACGAAGACGATATAAAATTTCTTCACCGGGTGTCGGGCGCGGACCGCGGCAGCTGGAAATCCTGACTGCGTTTGGCTCGACATATGGATGATAGAAGGCACATTATGAACGAATACCGATATCCAAGGATTTTGAACGTTGACGACAATGATGCGGGGCGATATTCTGTGACACGCATCCTTCAGCATGCCGGGTTTCAGGTGCTCGAAGCGGCGAATGGCCGGGAAGCCCTGCGTCTGGCCGACGAAGGACCGGATCTCATTCTTCTTGATGTAAAACTTCCCGATATCAGTGGTCTGGAAGTCTGTCGCAGAATCAGGGCCAACGAGCGAACCGCCTCGATTCCGGTTGTGCATCTCTCGGCTGCCTACGTGGGGAATGATGATCTCGCATCGGCAATCGAGCAGGGCGCTGATGGATATCTGACACATCCGATCGATGCCAAAGTTCTTGTCGCAACCATCAACGGTTTCCTGCGTTTAAAAACGGCGGAACAACGTCTGCGTGAAAGCGAAGAACGATTTCGTTCGCTTTACGAAAATTCGACGATCGGCCTCTACAGAATCACCACCGATGGAGAATTGGTATTGGTGAACACGGCGCTTATGAAGATGCTCGGCTATGCATCGTCGGACGAACTGACCGGCGGAAATTTTGTGAAGATGGGAATCGTGTCGCCAACCGAAAGGAAAACATTCATCGAACGTCTCGATGCCAACGGCGAAGTGAAGGATTTCGAATCGGCATGGACTCGCAATGACGGATCGATCGTATATGTCAGCGAAAGCGCGCGAACTGTGCGTGATGCTGCTGACAGAACGCTCTTTTATGACGGAACGGTGAACGATATTACCGAGCGCAAGGCAATCGATGAGCTTCTTCGGGATGTGCAGCGCCGTGAGGCGATCGGTGTCATGAGCAGCGGCATCGCACACGATTTTAATAACCTTCTCGCCGCAATGATGGGAAATGTGTCGCTTGCTCAGATGCAGCTGCCCGATACTCATCCGGTGCAAAAATTTTTGGGACATGCGATCGTGGCGATGGAAACCGCAGCGGAATTGGTACAGCAGATTCTTGCCTATTCGGGGAAGGGGAAATATGACAACCGTACGATCGATCTCCGGGAGGAGATCGAGGAGCATATGAGTCTCTTCAGGATTTCAATGCCGAAAAATGTCAGGTTGGCCACAAGGCTTGCTTCCGATCCCGTGTACGTGACTGCCGATCCCGGGCAGATCAAACAGATCATTATGAACCTGGTCATGAATGGAGGAGAAGCCATCGGCCCCAAGCCGGGCGAGGTCAGTGTCACACTTGCCGCGGTGACATTGGGAAGCGAGGAACTCGCGACGTACGCCAAATTCACGAATACGGCATTGAACGAGGGCAGATATGCGAGGCTCGATGTGCACGACAACGGTATCGGCATAAGCCAGGATGGTATGCACAGAATCTTCGATCCCTTTTATTCGACGAAATTCATCGGCCGCGGATTGGGGCTTGCCGCCGTTCTGGGCATCATTCGCAGGCATAAAGGCGGGATCTGAGTCGAAAGTACGGAAGGGGTGGGAACAACGTTCAGTGTGGTACTTCCCCTTGCCACCTCTCCTGCATCAAAGGAAGGGCGGCCGGTGGAAAATGTTCGTCATGAGCATGCGTCGGTTGCCACGATGGTACTCGTGATCGACGACGAAGAAAGCATCGCCGAGATGGCCCGGGAAATTCTGGAATCGGAACACTACCGCGTGATGACCGAATTGAATCCTATTTCTGCCATCAAGCTTTATAAGCAGCACCAATCGGAAATCGGCATTGTATTGTTGGATCTGACGATGCCTGAAATGTCGGGGAAGGAGGTTATGGAGGCGCTCCTGGCGATCAATCCCAACGTGAAGATCATTATCTCATCAGGGTATACCGAATACGACACGAACACGAAAGTGGATATGACGAAAGCATGCGGATTTCTCCACAAGCCCTACACATTCACATCGCTCTTGTCGATTATGAAAGCAATTGCGGGTTGAGACCGCACGGTGCTGTTACCCCAAACCCCGATGCGGGCGCCGCACACAGTCCACGCCGGTGATGAGATAGTATGATGGAACAGTATGGTCATAAGAGTTCGTCGGCCTTATCGCGAAGCGCGCGCATCGGACAATCGACGAGCAGATTCTTCATGCGTTCTTCTTCTTCGGTTGTCTCGGGCTGGCGGTAGAGGTAACAGAATACTTCGGACTCATCGAATGTTATCATGTCGCCCGCAACATGGATGCACTGGCCGCATCCGTCACACTGAATTGTTGTGTGGAAGCGACCCGGCTCGTTGAATCGCAACGGTTCCGACTGATCATGTTCACTCATGATGGTGCCCTTCTTGATGAAATTTTTTTTACGTCGGTCTGTCGAAATAGTTCTATCTTGGCTGAACTGAACCGAAACAACTGTAATGACGCCTGTCCGCAACTCGCCCGCATCAGGTTCAGAGGTGCAGATACCATGTCTCGCTGTCGTATAATAGTATAGAACTATTATACGTTCAGAATCGTTTCTTCATTCTTGCGGCGCGCATACGCGATGATCATTCCGACGAACAGCAGCACCGTGCCGATCCAGAGAAGAAGAATATACGGATGCACGCTGGCTTCAACGATCAGCACGGGTGTCATTTCCGGTTGTGCGGCGCCGCCCGGCTGAACGAGTCCCACAACGATCTGCGATTCGTCACCGCCCTGACCGATATGCATTTCAAGAAGCTGGACGTTCGATCCGAGCAGCTTCGAGAATGCCGTCTTGTATTTCGGCACGCCCGTCTGGTCGTATGAAATGGCGGGAACGATCCGTTCCGTTTCTTTTCCCTTCGTGATCTCGAGCGCCGTGCCCACGGATGCGCCGGTGGGCGATCCCATGGCGTGGCTGTCCATCTCAAATCCCGTGAAGTGAACCGCCGCTCCCGCCAGCGGCCCCGTTTTTCCCTTTGCCAGTGTGACGGTTTCGCCGATTGTCGAGGTGGGACCGCTCTGGCTTTCTTCAATCGAAACGGGCGAGATGTAGAAGTCGCGCGTGAAATACGAATACAGATCCGGTGTGCGCATCAAGCCGCTCATTTCAGTCTGGAACATCACGGGCGAGAGCGTGAACTCCCTGCCTTCATGCGAGACCTGAACATCGAACGCAGTTTTCTGTCCTTCGATCTGCCTGTGTCCGGTGAACGTTGCCGTGTGGCCGAAAATCTGCACCGGAGTGTTCATGGGAAGGGAGAATGTGTCCTTCTCTTTGAGAACGCCGTTCAGAATGACACCCAGGAAGAAGAGTCCCACACCGATGTGCGCGATCTTGCCGCCGAGCATGCGCCAGTTTCCCTGCACAGTCATGATGGTGATCTCGAGATTCACGGCGATTGTAAAGCACGAAGCGAAAACCAGCAGGATGACGGGAATGCTTGTCATCGCGGCGCTATATGCAATAACGGCTGTAAGCACGACGGCCGCCGCGAACGACTTCACTGATTTTTCGGCGACGATCTTATACTCGTCCTCCTTCCATCGGATCATCAGGCTCAGTCCGATGAACAATGTCATCACTGCGGCGAAGGGGAGCGATGTCGTGTCGTAGAACGTGGGCTCGACGCGCACTGAAGAAAGCAGCGGAACGTTTGTGCCGAAGAACACGACGGCCGCGACGATCAATAAAAGAAACGATCCGGCGAACAGCACGAACTCGCGCGAAAGGAATTTCATCGGCTCGCCTGCGGTGCTCAGTTCCTTGTTGCGATAGAGGATGAATCCGACGCCAAGCAGCGCGAATGCGATGACGAACGCAAGGAGCAGCGCATAGATCAGCCGGCCCGGATCGGTGAACGAATGCACACTCGATTCGCCCAGCACGCCTGAACGCGTGAGGAATGTGGAATAGACGACGAGCACGAACGACGCGACGGCGAGGCTGAAGTTTGTGCGCGGAAGTTTTTGCGTCCGCAGTTGGACGAGCATCGTGTGGACAAGCGCCATCAACAGCAGCCACGGGATGAGCGAGGAGTTTTCAACCGGGTCCCAGCCCCAATATCCGCCCCAGCCGAGAATGCCGTATGCCCAATAGGCGCCGAGCATGATGCCGAGTCCGAGCAGTACGGCCGCGGCGATCGACCATGGCAGCGCATTGACGATCCACTGCGTATAATTTTTCTTCCACAATGCGGCGATCGCAAAGCTGAACGGCACTGCCGTCAGCGCAAAGCCAATGAAGAGCACAGGGGGATGGATCACCATCCAGAAATTCTGCAGCAGCGGATTGAGTCCCTTGCCGTCCTGCGGCAGCTGGCCAGCCGACAGCTGGCCCGGAAACGCGTCCCAGATGGATTGGAAGGGCGACTTTGCCGACAACAACACAAGAAGGAAGAGCTGTGTGGCGAGGAAGACGATCATCACGGCGCCTTCGTGAGATTTCTTTTTCAGCGAAGCGAGCAGCACGAAACTCAACAGAACGGAACAGAGCGTCCAGAACAGGAAGCTTCCTTCCTGGCCCGCGTAAAAGCTCGAGATCAGAAAATGAAGCGCAAGGCCGCGCGAGCTGTAACCGAACACGTACGCGTACGAAAAATCGTGCGACAGGATCGCCGTCATCAACAGCGCGCTTGCGGCGACGATCGAAGCGCCGGCGATCAGGACGCCGATGCGCGCAGGAGAGATGAATGACTGCGCGCCGTCTTTCTCAGCCATGAAATAGGAGATGATTGATGCAATAGTCGCTGCCATCGCAAGATAGATAAGCACTGAACCGATCATTGTGTTCCTTTATGTGTGTGAAGACTGGATCTTTGAATTCTTTGCGGCTGATTCTTTCGCCATGCGTTTCTTGTACTCGATGATCTTCTTTTGCAGTCGCGCATCGGTCATGCCGAGCATCTGGACGGCGAGCAGTCCGGCGTTTTTCGCATTGCCCACCGCGACAGTCGCCACCGGCACACCGGCCGGCATCTGCGCGATCGAAAGGAGCGAATCGAGTCCGTCCATCGCCTTTGTCTTGATGGGCACGCCGATCACCGGCAGGGGCGTATACGATGCCGTCATGCCCGGAAGATGGGCCGCTCCGCCGGCGCCGGCGATGATGATGCGAATGCCCCGCGTGTGGGCTGTCTTTCCGTATCGCGCCATCATCTCCGGTGTCCGATGCGCGGAGACGATTTTAATTTCATAGCGTACGCCGAAGTCATCGAGGACTGTTGCGGCTTCTTTCATTGTCGGGAGATCCGAATCGCTTCCCATGATGATACCGATGAGCGGGGTGTTCGATTTGGTCACAGTCGTATTCCTTTTTGAAGGCGTTCCGCTTCGGCCAACAATTCGGGCAGCGAGCGGCCGAGGAACGTCACATGCCCCATCTTTCGCCCCGGGCGTGATGCCGCCTTGCCATAGAGGTGAAAATGTGCACGCTCGTTCTGTAACGCCAGAGTGAGATTTGCAGTTCCTGCACGCGGTTTTTTTGATCCAAGAAGATTCACCATCACGGCATACGGTGCGGTCATCGTTGTCGGTCCGAGCGGCAATCCGAGCACTGCGCGCACGTGATTTTCAAACTGAGAAGTCACGCATCCTTCGATCGTATAATGACCCGAATTGTGCGGCCGGGGCGCCATCTCGTTGACGAGAATTTCGTCGCGATCGGTGATGAACAATTCGACGCCGAAGAGTCCATATCCGCCGACTGCTTCGACGGCGGCGATTGCGATCTGCGCGGCGCGCGCCGCCATTTTCCTGTCGATCGGCGCGGGAGCGATCACCGTGCTGCAGATATGATTTTTCTGTATCGTCTGAACGACGGGATAGGCGCGCGTTTCTTTTTTCGTCCGCACGACCATCACCGCGAGTTCCATGCGGAAGTTGATGAATTCCTCGGCCATGAGCTGAGTGTGGCGCGTTGAAAGTTTCGCCGTTGCCTCGGCGAACGATCGCGCCGAGCGCACGAGCGCGTTGCCGTAACCGTCGTATCCCATCTTTCGCGATTTCATGACCACGGTCGATCCGAGCTGCGACGAGAGCTGTTTCAATGTCGTATCGTGCGTGACTTTCCGGAAGAGCGGAACAGGAATTCCATGCTGTGCGAGCGTTTCTTTCTGTATGAACTTGTCCTGTATGAGCGCAATGACGCCCGACGAGGGAAGCACGCGTTTGCCGAGCGACTCGATGAACTCGAGCCGGCGATAGTCGATGAACTCGTTCTCGAGCGTCACGACATCGCACGAGCGGACAAACTGGCGAACGAGTGATTCGTCGTCGACCCAGCCCACGTATTCAAGATGTGTCAACTGCCCGGCGGGAGAACATTTTTCGCGTTCAAGAATAGCCGTGGCAATGCCGAGGCGTGATGCTGCAAGAGCCGACATGCGCGCGAGCTGTCCGCCGCCGAGAATGCCGATAGTGAGATGTTTATGCAAAGCCTGAGCCGATTAGTCTGATTAAGAGAGAATTCAGAATGTCGAGGGATGTCGTCACGTCAACGTCACCCCATGCAATGGATCTCTGAAAAATTGGAATAAAGTATAATTTACTCCGAAAAGGACGGATTATCAAGGAGAGATTTTTTTAGGGTCGCAAGCATGAATGATTTGCACGGCGGTGCGTCCGTATAGACACCAGTGATGTACCAATTCGTTGCGTGACAAGGGATATGTCAGTGCTGCTGTGCCGCGAATGCCGTGAGAGTTCATGCAGATGCCGATGCGGTGTCGCGGGCTGCCGACTCGCCTGCCACATAGCCGGTAGAAAATGCGGCCTGAAGATTGTACCCGCCCACCGGTCCCGCGATATCGAGTACCTCGCCGCAGCAATAGAGTCCGGGCACGCACCTGGAGCGCATCGACTTCGGATCGACTTCATTCAACGCGATGCCGCCCGAAGTCACTTCGCCGCGGTCGATGTCGATCCGTTGGACGTCGCCGAATGTCCACTGCTTCAGCGTGCGAACGATCGCGCGCCGGTCTTCTTTTTTTAACTGTCTGCATTTTGTCGAGCCGTCGATACCGATGGACGAGCAGAAGTATGGAACAAGCCGTTGCGGTATGCGATAGTCAAGCCAGGTTTTTATTTCCTGTGCGCCGTTCGTGCGGATGTCGTCGACGATGCTCCGATCGATTTGTTCAGGCGTTTGGTCGGGAATGAAATCGACTGCCAGTGTGATGCGATCGGTCGATTCGCCGGCACGGACGATCTCGCTCGAGAGTTCGAGCACAGCGGGACCGGAGACGCCGAAGTGTGTAAAGAGAATGTCGGCGGAGTACCGGGCAATGATTTTTCGATTCCGATCGAGCGCGAGCAGCGAGCCGCCGCGAACGGCGATGCCCTGCCACTCGTGTGGCGGAACAGGTGAGGTCTCGATCGGCGCGAGCGCGGCACGGAGAGGCACGATCGAATGTCCAAGCTCCTGCGCCCAGATGTAGCCGTCGCCGGTCGTGCCGGTTTTTTTGTACGACGCGCCGCCTGTGGCGAGAATGACGCGTTGCGAAGGGATAAATTCGGAACGCACCGTAACGCCCAGCACGCCATGCTCATCGCGGCGGATGCCGCTTACGGGGGAGGAGCAACGGATCTCGACTCCTGATTCTTCCATCTTACGCCTGAATGCATGGACGATATCGCCTGCTTTCTCATCGACGGGAAAGATCTTGCCATTCGGCCGCTCGTACGTGGCCACGCCTTTTTCATCGAGCAGCGCGCGCACATCCGTATTCGAGAAGCAATGAAAAGAATGACGCAGGAATCGCGCCTCGGCAGTCCGAAACTGCCGGCGCATTTCTTCCATCGTTCCGCCGTGCGTCACATTGCACTTGCCGCCTCCTGAAACGAGAATCTTAATGCCAAGACGGGAATTTTTTTCGAGCAGAATGACCGGTGCGCCGAGCGATCCGGCCCGCCAGGCGGCAATCATTCCGGCTGCGCCACCGCCGATGACGATGATGGGTATTTTTGATAAAGATACGATGGAGGACGATCCTCAGGAAAAAAAATGCGTTAGGAAGGGAACAAAAGTCCCATATTATCGTCCATAAATAAGGGCAATTTCCCGCTTTTTTGCAATCATTGATTTTTTGTCCATAAACAGTTACATTAGATGTTTAGTATAAGACTGTCATCGTTCTATTCGAGAGAGGAGCTGACGCCTTGGGTAAAGGTTCAGTCCTTGCGGTCAGCATGGACAAGAAACACCAGGATCAATTGAAAAAAAGCGGAACGATTCCCGCACATATCGCGATCATCATGGATGGGAACGGGCGTTGGGCGAAAAAGCGTAATCTTCCCCGCGTGGCCGGACACAATGAGGGCGTGAATGCCGTGAGGGACATCGTTGAGACCTCCGCCCAATTAGGCGTGAAGTATCTGACACTCTACACGTTCTCGACTGAAAACTGGAGGCGACCGAAAGACGAAGTGTCGATGCTCATGCGCCTCCTGCTCACGTCGCTGAAGGACGAACGCGACCGGTTGAACAAGAACAACGTGCGGCTGCGCGTGATTGGCGACATCGATTCGCTGCCATCGAGCGTCCAGGACGAGCTCAACGACGCCATGGAGTTGATGAAGCAGAACACCGGATTGACGCTTGTGCTGGCGCTGAGTTACAGCGGCCGTTGGGACATTACGCAGGCAGTGAAACGCATCGCAACGGACGTGAAGGAAGGAACACTCGAGGCCGATGCGGTGAACGAAGCAACGATCTCGCGCTATCTCTCGACGCACGATATTCCCGATCCCGATCTTCTGGTCCGGACAAGCGGTGAATTGCGCCTGAGCAATTTTTTACTGTGGGAACTCGCATATACCGAAATATATATCACCGATTTGAACTGGCCTGACTTCCGGCACATGGCGCTTTACTCTGCGATCGCTGCGTACCAGTCACGTGAACGCCGATTCGGCATGGTCAGCGAACAGCTCCCATCGCCGGCGAAACGCAGCGCCACTAATTATGTGGAAAGGTTCTTTAAAAGTGTTTCAGGTTTCTAACAGCATCCGTTCTTTTTTCTTAGTCGTCCTTGCCGCCGCGGTCGTTCTGCCCGCGCCTGTTTCTGCGCAAGCGGCTAAACCCCTTACGTATAAAATTCTGGGCATCAGCGTCGCGGGAAATAAATCTGCCGAAAGCGCAGCCATCATTGCCAATTCCGGACTGAAAGTCGGCGACGAGATCTCCGTGCCTGGCGAACAGACGCGCACGGCCATCACGCGACTGTGGGGATTGCGCATCTTCTCGAACATCGAGATCGAAGCCGAGAACATCGTCGGAGACGGCGCCTACATCCTGATCAGGGTGGAGGAGAATCCGCGCCTCGAGCGAATCGAATACACGGGTCTCGACGCGGTGAGCGAATCCGATCTCCAAAAAAAATTATCGATCGTCCGCGGTCAGATCGTCTCTCCTCAGGAAATCAACAAGATTGAGAGGACGATCAAGAAGGCATACGAGGAGGAAGGCTATCTTCAGACGGACATCAAACACGAGATCGAAGTCAGTCCCGACACATCGGCGCATGGAAAAGTCATCCTGCACATCAATGTGGACGAGGGGCCGGATGCGCACATCGGATCGATCGTGTTCTTCGGCAACAAGGCGTTCGATGCAAGCGATCTGAAGGGCGCGATGGACGACACGCACGAAAAAGTCTGGTGGAAATTCTGGCGTGGCTCCAAACTCGACAGGAAAAAATACGCCGAAGACAAGAAGAAGATCGTTCAGTTCTACAAGAAGAACGGTTATCGCGACGCGGAGCTGATGTCCGATTCGATGAGCTACGACAAGAACACGAACAAGCTCACACTCCGCCTCTATGTGTACGAGGGACCGCAGTACAAAGTGCGCAACATCGTCTGGGAGGGCAACACCGTGTTCAGGAAAGAGGCGCTTAGCGAGCGTCTCGGAATTGTGCATGGCGAAGTCTATAATGCTGAAAAATTCGACAGGAACCTGCGCTCGAATGAGGATCAGAGCGATGTCATGTCGCTCTATCTCGACAACGGGTACCTTACCGCCTCGATCGAAGATGAGTACATCAAGGTCGCGCCGGACAGTCTTGACATCATCCTTCATGTGCGCGAACGCAACCAGTTCCGCATTGCGAAGGTCGACATCAAAGGCAACACGAAGACGCAAGAGCGCGTTATTCGCCGCGAGCTCTACACGCGTCCCGGCGACTATTTCAGCCGCTCGAAGATCATCCGCTCGATCAGGCAGCTCTCCGTGCTGAACTATTTCAATCCCGAGAAGATCAAGCCCGATACGAAATTCGTGGACGACAAGAACGTCGACGTGGTCTACGAGGTCGAGGAGAAATCGAGTGACACGTTCAACATGTCCGTGGGCTATTCGGGCGTGCTCGGATTCACTGGCGCCATCGGCCTCACGTTCAACAATTTTTCGCTGCGTGAACCGTTTTCGGGCGGCGGCGGACAGATGCTCGGATTCGACTGGCAGTTCGGCGGCACCAACGACTATTCAAACCGGACGCTGTCGATCAGTTTCCGCGAACCGTGGCTCTACGACACGCCGACGTCGTTCGGCTTCAGTCTCTACGACTCGGAACTTCGCTATTTGTATAACATCCGGCAGACGGGCGGCACCATCAGCCTGGGCCGCCGATTCAAGTTCCCCGACGATTATTTCAGCGGCAACTGGACATTCCGCGTTCAGCGCATCGACGCGCAGAATTATTCGGCCTATTCGAGTTATTACAGAAGCGGCCTGACCACGCAGTTTTCGATTTCGCAGGTCATCGGGCGCAACTCGATCAACAATCCGATCTTCCCGTCTGACGGATCGAACTTTGCGCTCTCATCTGAAATTTCGGGGCCTCCGTTCCTTCCCGGCACGGCAAAATACAACAAGCATCTGCTCACGGCAGAGTGGTATGTGCCGGTGTTCAACAATCCGAAATTCGCGCTGTACCTGGGATCGAACTTCGGCGGCATCTTCGGATACGACAGCCTCGAGAACATTCCTCCGATCGAGTTCTTCACGATGGGCGGCACCGGACTGGGTCTTGTGAACAACACGCAGCTCAGAGGCTACGAGGATCGGTCGGTCGGACCGGCATCGCTGCTGGGCACGGTGATGCTGAAACATACGGTTGAACTCCGGTATAATCTGTCGATGAATCCGATCCCGATCTACTTCCTCACATTCGCGGAAGCCGGCAACTCCTGGACGAACATGCGGAGCGCTGATTTCATGGATCTCAAGCGGTCGGCCGGGTTCGGCGCGCGCATCCTCGTGAATCCGATCGGTATGCTCGGATTCGATTACGGCTACGGGTTCGACGACGTTGCAGTCAAAGGAAAACCCGACGGGTGGAAATTCCATTTTCAATTCGGAAAAGGTTTCTAACGGTTCTTAATAGAATAACATCTAACAACATCTAACAACGAGGTCCCAGTGCACAAATTTTCGGTTGTCTCATTTGCCGCAGCAGTCGCGATTGCGGTCACATTCTGTTCATTCTCTCAGCAGGCGTCGGCCCAGCAGAAGATCGGGTATGTCAATTCAGAAAAGGTTCTCAACGAGCTTCCCGAAGCCAAGACCGCACAGTCGAAATTGGAAGGCGTCGTAAAGGGCTGGCAGGACGAGCTCGATAAAATGTCGAAGGCCCTGCAGGCAAAATACGAGGACTACCAGAAGCAGCAGAGCATGATGAACGATCAGACCAAGCAGACAAAGCAGAAGGAATTGGTCGAAGAAGAGCAGAAGATCAACCAGTACAAGCAGGAAAAGTTCGGAAATCAGGGCGAGCTTGCAGTTCAGCGCGAGAAGATGATGAAGCCGATCCAGGAAAAAGTGTTCATGGCAATCGAACGAGTGGCGAAGGAACAGAAACTTGCCTTCGTGCTCGATAAAGCGACAGACGTGCCGGTGCTCTATGCCGATCCGCAGTTTGATTATACATATAAGGTGATCGATAATTTAAAACGGGGCTCTAAATAATTTATTACCTTGATCCACGAAGAACGCCTCGCCGCATGATCGCTGATACAGAATCCGTTGCGCGGTGGTCTTCGTGGATTTTTTATGAAAGGACCAATCATGAAAGCAGCAATGCTTCGAACGATCATCATCGCCATGGTGCTGATCACAGCCGCAGCGGGATTGCGCGCCCAGTCGAAAGTGGCCTTCATTAACAGCGAAACGATTCTTGCGGCGCTGCCCGAAGCGCAGGACGCGCAGAAGCAACTCGACGCGCTCACGACGACCTGGCAGACCGATTTGACGAAGATGCAGTCCGATCTTCAAAAGAAGTTTGAAGACTACGACAAAAAGAAGCTCATCATGTCGGACAAGCGCCGCGCCGAGATCGAGAAGGACCTGCAGGACATGGAAAAGAAGATGGTCGATTATCGCACGCAGAAATTCGGCACGACAGGCGAACTCTATACGAAGCAGACGGAGCTCATGAAGCCGGTTCAGGACAAGATTTTCAAGGCGGTGAAGGACGTGGCCGACGAAGAAGGCTATGATTATGTCTTCGACAAGACAAGCACGACGCTGCTCATGTATGCCAATACGAAACACGATCTGACCAGCAAGGTCATCGCGAAGCTGACGCAAAAATAATTCTCCATGCCAACCGTACGTGAAATAGCGGCGATGCTCGACGGAGACGTCGTCGGCAATCCCGATCTCGGGATCACCGGCGTCGGCAAGATTGAAGAAGCGAAAGCCGGAGACCTGGCCTTTCTCTCTAATCCGAAGTACGAAAAATTTCTCGGCGAAACGGGCGCGAGCGTTGTGCTCGTGAGCCGCACGCTCGACTTGTCGAAATATCCGGTGCTGCCTCCGGCGCTCATTACTGTCGCCGATCCGTATTCGTCATTCGTCGTGCTGATCTCGAAATTTCAGCCCGCCGTAAAACAAATTGATTCCGGCATCCATCCGACAGCCGTGATCCATCCGTCGTCGACGATCGGCGAAGGCGCGTCGATCGGTCCGTATGTCGTGATTGGGGAAGGATGCGTGATCGGACGCAACGCGCAGATCTTCCCGCACGTGGTCATCGGGAATTTTGTGAAAATCGGCGATGATGTGAAGATGTATCAGCATTGCTCGATCCGCGAGCAATGCGTGATAGGCCACCGCGTGATTCTGCAGCCGGGCGCCGTCATCGGCTCTGACGGATTCGGTTTCGCTCCGCTTCGTGACGGCTCGTATCAGAAGATTCCGCAGCTCGGTATTGTCATTCTCGAGGACGATGTCGAAATTCAGGCGAACGCCTGCGTCGACAGGGCCGTGATGGGCGAGACCGTGATCAGGCGGGGAACCAAGATCGACAATCTCGTGCAGATCGCGCATAATGTCGCGGTGGGAGAAGACACGGTGATTGCAGGCATGACCGCCGTTGCCGGAAGCACGAAGATCGGCAGCCGCGTCATGATCGGCGGGCATGTTGCGCTTGCCGGACACATTTCGATCGCCGACAAAACGAAGATCGCAGGATGGTCGGCCCTGGCGAAATCGGTCACAAAGGAAAACACGGTCCTGATGGGCGCTCCGGCCAAAGAGCCGATGCGCACAAAAAGAATCGAGGCGGTCCAACGCAATCTGCCCGAGCTGCTGGCGCGCGTCGAGGCGTTGGAAAAAAAGATCGCCGATCTCGAAAAGAAATAGGAGAGTTGTTCACCCCCGAAGGGGGGAAATGATTCACGCGCAAGCGTGAATGTGTGTAAAAGCTATGAGAGAGAATGGATTTTTTTACAATCTGGAGGAAGAATGTTAGTTCATCAGCGCACAATAAAATCACCGGTCACTGTCTCGGGCATCGGCCTGCATACGGGCAATATCTGCACGATGACGTTCAAGCCTGCTCCGGTCGATTACGGCATCCGGTTTCGGCGCGTGGATCTCGGAGGAGAGCCTGAAATACCCGCACTGGTCGACTATGTGGTCGACATCTCGCGCGGGACGACGATCGGGATCGGCGATGTGCGCGTGCATACGATCGAACATGTGCTTGCGGCGGTGGCGGGACTGCAGATCGACAATATCATGATCGATCTCGACAACAACGAACCTCCGGTCGGCGACGGAAGCGCGCGCGTGTTCGTTGAAGCGCTGATGAAGGCTGAATTCGACGTGCAGAATGCGCCGAAGGATTATCTGGTGATCGATCAGGCCATCCATTACAAGAACGAGGCCAAGGGCGTCGACATTGTGGCGCTGCCGACAGACGACTATCGCATCACGGTGCTTGTCGATTACAACAATCCGGTGCTTGGAAGCCAGCACACGGGATTGTTCGATCTTGAAAAGGAATTCGTAAGCGAGTTCTCGATGTGCCGCACATTCTGTTTCCTTCACGAAGTCGAGCAGCTGCACGATGCGGGACTGATTCGCGGCGGCAATCTCGATAATGCGATCGTCATTGTGGATCGAGATTTGAACGACGGCGAAGTGAACAAGCTTGCCGAGAAGCTCGGCGTGACAGATTCTGTCATGCTCGGCACGACCGGACAGGTCGGAAACAAATCGCTCCACTTCAAGAACGAGCCGGCGCGGCACAAGCTGCTCGATATGATCGGCGATCTTGCGCTGATCGGCGCGCCCATCAAGGCGCAGATCCTTGCAGCCAGGCCGGGACATGCGAGCAACGTCGAGTTTGCAAAGAAGGTGCGCAAGCTGTATCAGCAGAAGAAGATCATCAAGAAATACCAGTACGACAAGAAGGAAGGCGTTGTCTTCGACGTCAACGCGCTCACGCGCATATTGCCGCACCGCTATCCGTTCCTGCTTGTCGACAAGATCATCGACTTCCAGATCAATGAAAAAATCGTCGGCGTGAAGAATGTGACGATCAACGAGCAGGTCTTCCAGGGACATTTCCCCGGCGCGCCTGTGTATCCGGGCGTGATGATTGTCGAGGGCATGGCGCAGACCGGCGGCGTGCTGCTGTTGGACGGAAGCGATAACACGGACGGGAAGCTCGTTTATTTCATGACGATCAACAACGTGAAATTCAGGAAACCGGTCGTGCCGGGCGATCAGCTCGTGTTCGAGATCACGATGGGCTATCGAAAAAGCAAAGTCTGCCAGGTGATCGGCAAGGCGTTTGTGGACGGGCAGCTTGTGGCCGAGGCCGAAATGATGGCCTCGATCGTTGACAGACCCGATACGGCGACGGCAGCGAAATAATCCGCCGGCATCAGTCTTATTACGCGCAATAAAAATACGCTGCTGTCCAAATTTTATTGGCCGGCTCGTTAATTATTTCACACGTTCTTAGTCTTTTTTTCAAAAAATATATTGGCATTGCATGGGCATTTCAATACATCCTTCGGCAATCGTCAGCGCCAAGGCGCAGATCGCGGACAATGTTGAAATAGGACCTTTTACGATCATCGAGGACGACGTCGTGATCGGCGAAGGAACAACTGTCGGATCATCCGTGCTGTGCGCCAACGGGGCGCGGATCGGCAGGAACTGCAAGATACACAAGGGGGCGGTTGTCGCGACGCCGCCGCAGGATCTGAAATACAAGAATGAAGCGACGACGTGCGAGATCGGCGACAACACGACGGTACGCGAATTCTGCACGCTCAATCGAGGCACGACAGAGCACTGGAAATCGGTGATCGGCAGCAACTGCCTGCTTATGGCCTATGCGCATGTGGCGCACGACTGCACAATCGGCAACAATGTCATCATCGCCAACGCGGTGCAGATGGGCGGACATGTGACGATACACGACTGGGCCATTGTCGGCGGATTGACTGCCGTGCATCAGTTCTCGATGATCGGGGCGCATGCGATGATTCAGGGACAAAAGGGCGTGGCGAAGGATGTGCCGCCGTTTGTGCGCGCGGGCAGGGAGCCGATGGTATTCGAGGGAATCAATTCGGTTGGACTGCGCCGGCGAGGCTTCTCGGCCGAAACGATTGCAGCAATTTCCGAGGCCTACCATATCATCTACGGAATGAATTTCAATGTGAGCCAGGCGGTGGCGCACATCGAGAAAGAACTGGCGCTCACGCCGGAGATCGCGCAAATCCTTGAGTTTATCAAATGCAGCAAGCGCGGGATTCTTTCGGGCAGGTCTCATTGATGCGGGCACAGGCAGAACCCTGGCGATTCACCAATACGGGATTCAACAGCGGCGCATTCAACATGGAATTCGACGAGCGCATGGCGCGCAGCGTCCAGTCGGGCGCCGAGCCTCCCACGGTGAGGGTGTATGGATGGAAACCGCACGCAATTTCGCTCGGGCATCATCAGGCAATAACGGACATCGACGAGAAGGCATGCCGCGATCGCGGCATCGATATTGTGCGGCGCGCCACGGGTGGCCGGGCGATTCTCCATGCGCACGAGCTGACATACAGCATTGCGATGCATGCGGCCGGACGCACGATCAGCGACGTCTATGCGTCGATCAGCGAGGCCCTGGCATGCGGATTGCGCACGCTCGGCGCGCGCGTCGAATTTGCGGCCGTGCAGCCCGAGTTTTCAGTGCTCTACAAGCAGCCCTCCGCCATTCCGTGTTTCGCCAGCTCGGCGCGGCATGAGATTCAGTTCGAGGGGAAAAAACTCGTCGGCAGCGCGCAGCGGCGCTACGCCTCGCAGGACTTTCCCGAAACGGTGATGCAGCATGGATCGATCCTGCTCGGAGAGGAGCATCAACAGCTGATCGACCTGCTTGCGTTGCGCGACGAGTCTCTGCGCGAACGGATGCGAAAAGGCATGATCGAAAAAACGACGACACTTGAATCGATCCTCGGGCGTCGTGTCGGATTCGACGAGGCTGCATGCGCATTGAAGACCGGATTCGAGCAGTGCTGGGGAATTCACTTCATCGATGCGCAGCAATCGTCGTTCGCAATGTCGGGATGACGAGCGCATCTGCTGAACGGCGCATATAAATCCATGCGATTCAACAGCAATCCACACACCGAACGGCACACACATATCCATGCGATTGAACAGGAATCAATACACCGAACGGCACACACGAGTCCACGCGGTTCAACAGGTCTCAAGGAGATGATGCGATGAGCGTCCATACAGCAGATCATAAACGCGTCACAACGAAAACGATCCTGTCGATGAAGCAATCGGGAGAGAAGATCGCGATGCTCACCGCGTACGATTTTCTTACGGCGAAGCTGCTCGATGAAGCCGGTGTCGACATCATCCTTGTGGGCGATTCGGTGGCCAATGTGTTTCAGGGACTTGAAACGACGATCCCTGTGACGCTCGACGAGATCATCTATCATACCAAAGTGGTGCGCCGCGCGGTGAAGCGCGCAATGCTCGTGGCCGACATGCCGTTCATGTCGTATCAGGTGAATACGGAAGAAGCCTTGCGCAACTGCGGCCGCGTGCTCAAAGAGTCGGGGGCCGAAGCCGTGAAGATGGAAGGCGGACGGCGGATCGAAGGACTCGTGCGGCAGCTCACGGAGATCGGCATTCCGGTCATGGGACATTTGGGACTGACGCCACAGTCCATCTATAAATTCGGGACGTACGAGGTGAGGGCGAAAGACGAGGGGGAAGCGGCCCAGTTGAAGGAGGACGCGAAGATTCTCGAATCAGCCGGCGTTTTTGCGACAGTGCTTGAAAAAATTCCGAGCGACCTGGCTGCGGATGTGACAAAAGCAGTGCGCTGCGCCACGATCGGCATCGGTGCGGGTCCGGGCTGCGACGGGCAGGTGCTTGTCACTAATGATATGCTCGGCATGAACGAGCAATTCCATCCCCGTTTCGTACGGTCATATGCAAACCTTGCAAAGACAATGCGCGAGGCGTTCCAGGCGTATATCGGTGATGTGAAGGACAACACATTTCCCTCAGAGTCTGAAGGATATTGATCGCCTGTGCTTCTGGAATACAATCAGTCAGGAGCCGAGATTCCGTGGCATAGGCGACGAGAATGGAAATGGGGTGCATCAGGATACCCGGCCTTGCGCAGTGGAATGAAAGATTTCGTGTCAGAAAAAAATTTTTTTCTTGACAAAGAGTGACGAGTTAACGATATTAATTACGGATGGAAACTGAATACACTTTATCAGTTTCCAAAGTAAAATTTAGAGCGAAAGACATTCTTTCGCTTTTTTCTGCATCAAGTGGAAACTCAAAAAACTAAATCAGTGTACAAAATGTTAGTTCGAGGGGACGATCATGGCCGTTGATGATGAAATGAAACTTCGCATCCTGACGCTCACGCGCGACCGGATGATGCAGGCGGGATACAGCAAAGTCACGCTCGACGAGCTGGCCGAAGAACTCGGCATCAGCAAGAAGACGCTCTATAAATATTTTTCGGGGAAGGAAGAACTCGCCCTTGAAGCCGTCCGTTTCAATGTGAGGGAGATCGAATCCGCGTTCAACAACATCGCCGACTCCGCTCTGCCGTTCTCGGAGAAGATCAACGGCATGATGCAGTTGATCCGTGCGCGGATCGGCAGGGTGTCGACAGTTGCGATCCAGGATATGCGCCGCCACGCGCCGCAGCTCTGGGCGGAGATCGAACGGATGAGGCGCGAACGGATCCTGAAGAAGCTCGAGATCATGATCAGACAGGCGCGCGAGGAGCGCGTGTTCAGGCCGGACGTCGACGAGCGCGTGCTTGTGCGCATGATGCTCGCCTCGGTCGATGCCGTTGCGAATCCCGCCGCACAGGAGGAACTGTCGCTTCCCATGCAGGACATCATGCAGGCCATTTTTCACATCCTCTTCGACGGGGCGCTCACGGATGAAGCGCGCATGCAGACGTTCGCTCGGTCCGATGCCGGACACCGTCATCACCAATGAATTTTTTTTATCGCACACACACATCTACTCATCAAAGGAAGGGTCGTATGAATCGGAAATTGTCATCACTCCTGATCGGCTCCGCACTCGTGTTGCTTGCCGGATGTTCGAACAATCATAAGGGAACGCTTGAAGCAAGCGGCACGCTTGAAGCGACTGAAGTGCGGATCAGTACGAAAGTGCCGGGCCAGATCGAACGTCTGCTTGTGCAGGAAGGCAGCTCGGTGAAGGCGGGCGATACGCTTGCCGTACTCGATCATTCGACACTCGAATTTCAATGGAAACAGGCCGAGGCAGGCGTCGAGCTCGCCGATGCGCAATACAAGCTGCTTGTCAACGGCGCGCGCGCGGAAGATCTCCAGTCGGCCGAAGAAGCAGTCACGCAGTCGCAGTCGTCGTTTGAGAATGCGCGCACGGACTTCGGGCGCATGAAGGAACTCTTTGCGACGCATACGGTGTCACAGAAGCAGATGGACGACGCCCAGTCGCGGTACACGATCGCTGAGGCTCAGTTGAATTCAGCGCAGCAGAATCTTAAGAAGCTGAAGCGCTTTGCGCGTCCCGAAGATCTCGCCGCGGCCAAGGCGCGCCTGAGTCAGGCCCAGGCGAACGCCGGTCTGTTGAAAAAGCAGATGAACGATTCGTATGTGATCTCGCCCGTCTCTGGCATTGTGACACAGAAGCCCGTTGAAGTGGGCGAACTGCTCGGAACGGGGACAACAGTCGTGTCGATCGCGCAACTCGAGAAGCTCAATCTGATGATCTATGTGAATGAAGCGGAACTCGGAAAAATCAAGCTTGGAGGAACGGCCGATGTCGTGATCGACACGAATCCGAACGAGACGCATCAGGGCAAGATCGTGTATATCTCGCCGATCGCGGAATTCACTCCGAAGAATGTGCAGACGAAGGAAGACAGGACAAAGCTTGTCTTCGGCGTGAAAGTCGAAGTTGCAAATCCGAATACAGTCTTGAAGGCCGGCATGCCGGCCGATGCATACGTCCACACACAAGAATGAGCATGAT
This sequence comes from Bacteroidota bacterium, assembly GCA_035298825.1. Classification (GTDB taxonomy): domain Bacteria; phylum Bacteroidota; class Ignavibacteria; order UBA10030; family UBA8401; genus CAISDA01. The sequence continues at coordinate 3,637 of DATGXR010000083.1, read as the reverse complement.
GATGAGCGTGTTATCATTACATGATGTGACGAAACGATTCGGCACGATTGCGGCGGTCGACAACGTATCGCTCTCGATCGAGAAGGGCGAGATGTTCGCGCTTGTGGGTCCCGATGGAGCGGGGAAGACGACGATCATACGCATGCTTTGCGGCATCACCGTGCCCGATGCGGGCGAGCTGTCCGTGCTCGGCTTCGATGTGCGCACGAAGATCGGCGAGGTGAGGAAACGGATCGGCTATCTATCGCAGAAATTCAGCCTCTACGGCGATCTCACGATCGACGAGAACATCGAATTCTTCGCCGAGATCCACGGCGTGAAAAATTATCACGACCGGCGTACCGAGCTGTTGGATCTCATGCGCCTCACGCCCTTCAGGGACCGGCTTGCCGAGAAACTCTCGGGCGGCATGAAGCAAAAGCTGGCGCTCGCTTGCACGCTCATCCACACGCCGGAGGTCATCTTTCTCGATGAGCCCACGACCGGCGTCGATCCGGTGTCGCGCCGCGATTTCTGGAAGATCCTTTCGAGCCTGCTGAAATCGGGCATCACGATCGTGATGACCACTCCGTATCTTGACGAGGCCGAGCGCTGCACGCGCGTGGCGTTGATGAATCAGGGCGCGATCATGCTCTGCGACACGCCGCAGAATGTGAAAAAAGTGATGAACGGAGAGATCGTCGAGATCATCTGCACCGATATCCGGCGCTCGTTCGCGGTCCTGAAAACGCATCCGCTCGTGCGTGAAGTGCAGGCATTCGGTGACCGGCTCAATGTGCTCGTTGCCAATGCTGCGCAACAGATGTCGGAGATCGAACGCGTGCTGCGCGAGCAGCGTATCGACATCACAGAATGGCGCGTGGTGACGCCTTCGCTTGAAAATGTTTTTATTTCGCTGATGACCGACCATACAACACAGACAAAGGACATTCAATGATACGCGATCGAATCATTTCAATCGCCGTGTTCGCAGCGTTTCTGCCTTGTGCGCTCGGCGCGCAGACACGGCCTCTGACGCTTGAAGAAACAATCGGCATGGGACTCGAGAACAGCAGGCAGCTTCATTCCTCGGCCATGCGCTCCGACTATGCCGGAGCCAAGGCGAGCGAGGCATCGGCGGCGCTCTATCCGGCCGTGAAAGTGCAGGCGGGATACACGCGGCTGAGCGAAGTGCCGCAGCTTGTGATCCCGATCCCCGGAATGGCGGTGACATTTCCCGTGATCCTCAATAATTATTCTGCCAAGGCCACGCTCACGCAGCCGTTGTTCACCGGATGGAAGCTGCAGAGTGCGGCCGATATCGCCTCGTACAGCGCGCAGGCCGCGCAGACGGATCTTGCGAAGGACCGCTCGGAACTGATCTATTCCGTGACGTCGGCGTACTGGAATCTGTACCGCGCGCGCGAAGTGAAGCGGCTGAGCGACGAAAGCGTCAAACAATTCGAACATCACAGCGACGACGTGCGCAACATGATGAAGCAGGGCGTCGCCGTATCGAACGACGTGCTTAAGGTGAACGTGCAGCTGGCGAACGCCCGGCTCGTGCAGAGCGATGCCGAGAACAACGTGCGCCTGGCGCAGATCTCGCTCAATTCGATGATCGGGCTGCCGCTTGAAACCGACACCGACGCGTCGTCGAAGCTGACATCCGCGACGCAGACGTATCCCGACGTTGCAACGCTCATCGCCAATGCGATGCGCGAGCGGCCCGACGTGAAGAGCACCGACTACCGGGTCCAGGCCGCGGAGACTGGGGTTAGGGCGGCGAAGGGCGGATGGCTTCCGCAGCTTATGCTGACCGGCAGCTACACGTATGCGCGGCCGAATCAACGCATCTTTCCGGCGCTCGACAAATTCAAAGACACATGGGACGTGGGCGTTTCGCTTCAGTTCGATCTCTGGAACAACCTGACGACGCTGTATCAGACCGATGCGGCGCATGCGCAGCTTGAGCAGGCACGGGACGCCAAGGGAATCCTGAAGGACGGCGTGGTGCTCGAAGTGACACAGAGCTGGCTGTCGTTCGAACAGGCGAAGAAGCGCATCCAACTCGCGCAGCTGCAGCTCGATCAATCGGCCGAGAATCTTCGCATGAACCAGGAACGATTCGCGCACGGCTACGCGGTGAGCTCGGATTTGCTTGACGCCGAAGTGGCCGATCTCCAGTCGAAGCTTCAGATGACGCAGGCGCTCGTCGATTACGAAGTTGCGAAGGCGCGGCTCGACAAGTCAATTGGCGGAGGACGCTGATGTCTCAGAATGCAATCGAGGTTGAACGCCTCACGCGCAAGTTCGGCCAATTCACCGCCGTCGATCATATTTCGTTCGACGTGAAGCAGGGTGAGATCTTCGGATTCCTCGGAGCGAATGGCGCGGGCAAGTCGACCACCATCCGCATGCTCTGCGCGCTGCTCCAGTCGACCGAAGGCACGGCGCGTGTCGGCGGATTCGACATCAACAAGGAAGCCGAAAAAGTAAAATCATCGATCGGTTATATGTCGCAAAAGTTTTCACTCTACGAGGATATCACCGTCGACGAGAACATCAACTTTTTCGGACGCGTGTACGGGTTGTCGACACAGGAGCTGGCCGAACGACGTGAGTGGGTGCTCGAGATGGCGAGTCTGAAGGGCCGCGAAAAAAGCATCACCGGCACGCTCTCGGGCGGATGGAAACAGCGTCTGGCGCTGGGGTGCGCTGTCCTGCACAGGCCGAAGATCGTGTTTCTCGACGAGCCTACGAGCGGCGTCGATCCCCTGATGCGCCGGAAGTTCTGGGAGCTCATCAACGATCTCTCGGGCGAAGGGGTGACGGTGCTTGTCACGACGCATTTTCTCGAAGAGGCCGAATACTGCAACGACATCATCTTCATCAATGCGGGGAGGATCATCGCCGGCGGGAGTCCGAAGGAGCTCAAAGAAAATTATCTGACGACGCCCATTCTCGAAGTGCAGACTTCGCGCGCCGTCGATGCGATGTCGATGATCGACACGCAGCCATGGGCGATCGAGACATCGGTCTTCGGAACGCATCTGCATGTGAACGTGAAGGACGAACAGCAGGCGCGCGAGGGAATCAGCGCGCTGTTTGCGGCGCAGCAAATCGGGGAACCGGTGATTCATCGGATCACGCCGTCGCTCGAAGATGTCTTCATTTATCTGCTCGATCAGGAGGCGAAGAAATGAAAGGACGCATCAAAGCGATCATCACGAAGGAGGTCAGGCAGATCAAGCGCGACAAGCGCGTGCTTGGCATTCTCATTGTCGTGCCGGCCGTCCTGCTGCTCATCAACGGCTACGCCATGAATTTCGACGTGCAGCATATCAGGCTGGCCGTGATCGATCAGGAAAAGAGCAAGGAAAGCCGCGACTTCGCCCAGGCGTTCGTCTCGTCGGGGTATTTCGACACTGTCTTCATGCTCTCATCGAGCGCCGAGGCCACCGCGCTCATCGACGACGCGAAGATCAAGGCGGCGATCGTCATCCCCACGGACTTTTCAAAGAAGATGCTCTCCGGTTCGGTGGTCGACGTGCAGGCGCTCGTCGACGGAATGGATGCGAACTCGGCCACGACGATTGTCGGGTACATGGAGGCGATCACGATCCAGTATTCGCAGAAGATCATCATGAAGAATGCG
>DATGXR010000082.1:0-3379 GCA_035298825.1 Bacteroidota bacterium | reverse complement strand
CACGACGATCAACATCTGTCTGCAGATCGTGCGCAGCCTCGGATTGCTCTTCATGCCCGTGACGCCGTTCGCTTCTGCGAAGATCCGTTCGATGCTCAATCTGCCCGGTTCATTTACGGATGACGGATGGTCTTCGGCCGGCCAATTCCTCCTCACAGAAGGTCATGTGCTCGGGACGCCTGAGATTTTGTTTACGAAGATCGAAGACAGCGTGATCGATGCAGAACTCGATAAGCTTGCGAAGGAATCGGCGCCGACACCCGTGCCTGAAAAAAAGCCGATGGCCCCGATCAAGCCCCAGGTGCAGTTCGAAGACTTTCAAAAGATCGATCTGCGTGTGGCGAAGGTGCTCGCCTGCGAGGCCGTGCCAAAATCGAAAAAGCTGCTCAGGCTGAAGGTGCTCGTGGGCGAGGAGGAACGACAGATCGTTGCCGGCATCGCCGCGAACCGAAAGCCGGAAGATCTTGTCGGGACGTCCATTATCGTTGTCGCCAATCTCGCCCCGGCCTCGCTCATGGGAGTCGAGTCGCAGGGGATGCTGCTTGCAGCGAACGGCGTCAACGGTGAATTCGCACTGCTCACGGTGACGAACGATGTTCCGCCAGGCAGCGGCATCAAGTAATTCACACACACACAACAACCGGGACAACAATCATGATCGTAGTGACAGGCGGAGCCGGATTTATCGGCAGCGCGATGATCGCGAAACTGAATGAAAAAGGCCGTGAAGACATTCTGGTGGTGGATGCGCTCGCATCGACTGAGAAATGGAAGAATTTAGTCGGGAAAAAATTTGCCGATTATATGCATAAGGACGTCTTCCTGAAGGCGCTCGACGGCGGCACGTTCCCGCACGGCGAATTCGACGCGATTATCCACCTTGGCGCATGTTCGTCGACAACGGAGCGGAATGTAGATTATTTAATGCAAAATAATTATTATTACACAAAACGCCTTGCCGATTACGCCACCTGGAGCGATGTCCGCTTCATTTATGCAAGCAGCGCGGCGACGTACGGCAACGGGGAGCACGGATTCTCGGACGACGACGCCGTGACGCCGCTCCTGAAACCCCTGAATCCGTACGGCTATTCGAAGCAGATCTTCGACCTCTGGTCGATGCGCAACGGATTAACGTCGCAGACGGCAGGGATCAAATTTTTCAACGTGTTCGGACCGAACGAATATCACAAGGGAGAGATGAAAAGTCTGATCGCCAAGGCGTACCGGCAGATCATGGACACGGGCAAAGTGCGGCTGTTCAAATCGCACAGAGACGATTATCGGGACGGCGAACAGGTGCGCGATTTCATCTATGTGAAGGACTGTACGGAAACGCTCTGGTGGCTGCTCGAGCACAAGGATGTCAACGGCATCTTCAATCTCGGCACGGGCAAGGCCCGCTCCTGGAACGATCTGGCGAATGCGATCTTTTCGGCGCTCGGCAGGCCCGCCCAGATCGAATACATCGACATGCCTGAGTCGATTCGGAACGCGTATCAGTACCATACCGAAGCCGAGATGACAAAACTGGCGTCAAAAGGATTCACGCAGCAATTCAGCGCGCTCGAAGACTCCGTACACGACTATGTGGTGAATTACCTCCATCCCGGGGAACTGCACCTATAAATCGAGATTACACGACACAACTATACACTACTTAAAAACAAAGGAAGAAGGATGAAGAAAAAAGGTCTCTTGAAGCAGGTCGTCACACAGGTCGACGCCACAAAGTTTAATTCGACGCCGATCATCAATGCGATGCGCGAAATGTCGTTTTCGTCGCGTGATACGGCCCGTGCAGCCGACATCTTCAAGAAGATGATCGACGAAAAAAACTGCACGACGATCCTCACGCTAGCGGGAAGCACGTCGGCAGGCGGATGCATGAATGTGTACGCCGATATGATCCGCTTCAACATGATCGATGCGGTCGTCGCGACAGGCGCATCGATCGTCGACATGGATTTCTTTGAAGCGCTCGGATTCAAGCACTACAAGGGAACGCCGTTCATTGACGATGCGATGCTTCGCAACAACTATGTTGATCGCATCTACGACACGTACATCGACGAAGAGGAACTGCAGAACTGCGACGCGACGATCAAGAAGATCGCCGATTCGCTCGAGCCGCGTCCGTACTCGTCGCGTGAGTTCATCGCCGAAATGGGAAAATACCTCACGAAGCATGGCAAGAAGAAAAACTCGCTCGTCCAGCTCGCCTACGAGCACAACGTGCCCATTTTCTGTCCCGCTTTCTCCGATTCAAGCGCCGGTTTCGGACTCGTGATGCATCAGTATGAATGCCGCAAGAAGGGCAAGCCGTCGATGTCGCTCGATTCGGCAAAGGATTTTCTCGAGCTCACTGAGATCAAGATGGCTGCAAAGACGTCGGGCCTTTTCATGGTTGGCGGCGGTGTGCCGAAGAACTTCGCGCAAGACACTGTCGTGTGCGCGGAATGCCTCGGCAAGGAAGTGCCGATGCACAAATATGCAGTCCAGATCACCGTGGCTGACGTTCGCGACGGCGCCTGCTCCAGCTCGACGCTGAAGGAAGCAAGCTCGTGGGGAAAAGTCGACACCACGTTCGAGCAGATGGTCTATGCCGAAGCGACGACAGTCGTTCCGTTGATCTTCAGCTATGTGTATCATAATGCGAATTGGAAGACGCGCAAGAAATACGAGTGGGCGAAACTGTATTGATCCTCTAACACACGCTTAGCGGGGGTTGACTGAAACGTCAGAGGAGGGGAATCATGGTCACTTTGTTTGCTATCCCGAAGCCGTTTGTCGGGCACACTGCCGTCATCCAGCATAATGCGATCGAGAGCTGGAAAAGATTCCACCCCGGATACCAGATCATCCTCTTCGGCAACGAAGAGGGGATCGCCGAGGCGGCGTGCGAACACGGCGTGGAACACATCCCTGATGTGAGACGCAACGAGCTCGGAACACCGCTGATGAACGCGGTCTTCGAAGAAGCGGATAAAATCGCTCGCTTCGAGATCCTGTGTTACGTGAATTCGGATATCATGCTGCTTGAGGATCTGAATGCAGCGGTGGACCGTGTGAAACATTCAAAAAAATTTCTCATGGTCGGCCAGCGCTGGAACCTGGATGTCGTTGAGCGCATCGATTTCACGCAGCCCGAGGCCGACCACGCCATCAGGATGCGGACGATGACCGATGGAGCGCTCGCGCTGATGTGGGCTATGGATTATTTCGTGTTCCCTCGCAATATGTGGGAGAAGCTGCCACAGTTCGCCATCGGCCGGCCGGGATGGGATAATTGGATGCTGTATCAGGCCAGGGCGATGAATCTCGAGCTCATCAACTCGTCGCTCGTCATCATGGCTGTGCATCAGAATCATCCCCCCGC
>DATGXR010000081.1:0-5610 GCA_035298825.1 Bacteroidota bacterium | reverse complement strand
GGTCACGACATTATGTCCGGGATGGGTAAATACTCAGATGGCAAAAGAAGCGAACACACCTTTTCTTGATGAAGAGATGATACAGCCTGAAGATTTATTAAATGCCATTCGCTTTATTATGCAATTATCAAAGAATGCATGTATAAAAGAACTGGTCATTGAGTGTTCAAAAAGTATTCTTTAATGTTCGAATGATACTTTTCCACGAACACCGAAATGAAAAGGATCAATGCTTCGAACGTCGGACTCTGATCCACCGGCGTACCGCAAAGAGTGCCCACGACAGCAAAGCCAGCACAGTAACCACGAAAACGGCCGGAACAATCGTGTACCGGTTGGGTCTGGCAAGGAGAGCAATCGGATTCCACGAAGCATTGCTGATGATCCGGTTATCAGGATGCAAGTACCTGGCCGGGACGATTGGTGCGTGAAGTGATCCCCCCCGGGGGAATGATTGCAGATACATCGCAAGCGCCTGCCAATCCTTAAGTTCTTCGGAACGATGATCTCCCGTGTGCGTCATTACAATTGCCCCATCAAGATCGTGCAGAGGTGCGCCACTGCTATCTCGCAGCACCAACGATATGATCCCGTGACTCATGGAATCAATCTTTGAAATCATTGTCGCTGCATACCACGAAATGCAGCCTCGATAGAGTCGTTCGTCTTCAATTTCGCGGACTGTTCCGGAGGCATCCACTATACCCGACTCCGTAATGCGATTGAACGGCATTCGATGTGGATTGAAATGGTATGTCACGCCGGCAACCTGAAAACGCAGGTCTGTTTTCAACGCAGACAATGTGGCATCAATCTCCAAGACCTTTCGGAGATCAGAGCCAGTCATGTAAGCCGAAACCAGTGGATAACCGGATTTCTTGTCACGCCCCACACCGAGTGAAAGCGCACGGAAAACATCTGCAACCGTCACCGGTCCTTTCAGAAATGATCCTCTGATGAGACCCAAAGGTTCAATTGAGAAATCAACCCGTCTTCCCTTTGACCCTTCAGCGCATCCAACGGCATATGAAAATCCATCCGCGATGAGATCACCAAGCGCAAGTTCACCGGTGGAACGAACGACGTATTCCATCGGCTCAAGGTCAAAAGGAAGCTCCGCCAGAATCTGATCGGATTTCATCCCCAGCGGCTTGAAGTAAACACTGTCCACTTTTGCCGTAAAGACCGCGATCCGTCGAGCAATCACGGAATCGGGCTGGATGGAATCCGTCATTTGCATCAACCGATAGTCTTTCAGCTTCGGTCCGGCGTTTGGTGTGAGTACAAGGTCCATGATACCTAATGCGGCACCGTGAGCGCCAGCGCTCCCAATAATCGTCCGGCCGACAACCAGAGGTGATACAAGCGTGCGATGAGTGTGACCACTAATGATGACGTCGATCTCCGGCACCTCGCGTGCCAGAGCCTCATCTGGGGACGCCGCGGGATCGGATCTCGTTCCACTATGCGATAGACACACGATAAGATCGACTCTTGCAGAATCCCGCAGGACCCGCGCCATGTTTTTCGCAGTTACAATTGGATCTTCGAATACACTGTGCCCTGCCCCCGGCACGTCTGCCGATGCATCCTTGCCAATCACACCGAAGATCCCAATGCGAATGCCGCTTCGTTCAATGACGGTGTACTTCCGCACCCCGTAGAGTCCAAACGCCTTCATCAATTCCACTTCACTGGAACTACTGCCATGTAGGGTCACATTCGAAGATACCATGAGAGGAAGTGGATTTCCGGAACGAGACGCTGCTGTGACGGATTGTGCAAATCCATCAAGGCGATCGTCAAACTCATGATTCCCCGGAGTAACAGCATCATATCCCATCATGCCCATCAATTGCAACTCCGGACCATCACTGGTATACAATGTGCTGAAGATCGTCCCACTGCTATAGTCGCCCGCGTCGACGACCAGCGTTCCACCTGGTACCTCCAACCGTTTCGTCCGAATCGCCGATGCGAGCCTTGCGAATCCGCCTGACGAACGTGTTTGCCCCTCATCGGTTCGGTGAGTCTCAGGTTCAAACGCGGTATGAAGGTCATGTGTAAAGAGGATTCTGATCCTCGTTTGACCTGATGCCTGATTCAACAACATCAGCGCACCCACAATCAGGATCATGCTGCAAGCTCGTAGTGACAATGGATGACCTCAATGATAAGTGATTCGATTCGTCATAGCGATTATTTACGTTCTCAGTCCGAGTGGAATTTCGGATGTTGTCTCGCAATATCGCGTTCAAATGCAAGGGAATCAAGTGTCATTTCACCTTAAGTAATTTCTTGCTCTCCCGAAATCGCCCGGCCTCGATTGTAAAGATGTATACCTCGCTTGGCAGGGAAGAGGCAGCAAACTGAATCTGGTACTCGCCCGCAGGCTGCTGTTTGTCTGCGGCGCGCTGATTGCAGTCACAGACGCCGCTCACTTGATTATGAAAGAAAATTTCTCTACACTACCTCCACCTTTTGAGACAGCATTTCCCCTTTGTATAAATACTTCGGATAGGTAACTAACTATAAGATAATATTGCATGACCGATAAAAAAGACATTCCTGTACTGTATCCTTGCCTCACTTCTTTCTGCATCCGTGTTTGCAAATACAGTCGACTGGAATGGCTTGGACGACAATGCGCGCATGCTTCCCAGCGGCGTGTACTTGTACGGAATCGAAGTGGAGAATACTGTCCTGATGGGGAAGATGGTGATTTATAAAAAGTATCTCACAGACAAGGGGGACTGCAATGCACAAGACACGGAGAGCAGTGCTATCAATGCTGCTCGTTATGGGCGCTGTGCTCCATGCGCAGGAGAAAATCTGGAAACAGACCTCGGACGCAGATTTTTTGCAGGGCACATTCACACACGTCGGCATCGCCTCCGGCACAAGCGGCGAAGTGCGATTGATTCATCCCATTCTCCAGGCAGGCGCAGACACGCTCGATCCGTCGCTGCAAATGGGGATGGTCTATGATGAATCGGGCAACGCCGTACGCGCATGGATCACATCACGGATCGTCTACGTCCAGAAGTTCGACGCCCAGCGCCGTCCCCTGAGTGATGTGATACGTGTGAATCCGGATGAGAACGCCCATGACGTCAAGGCCGCGCTGCTCGACGACGGACGGTTCGTTGTATGTTGGGCGAATAGCGGGGACGTCGTGGGCTCCGCATATAATGCGCCGCGCTACTGCCAGTTCTTCACCGAAGCATGTTCGAAGGTTGGCGGGCCGATCCGTGTGTTCAGCCCCTCGAATGGCACGGCCGGCGCGGCACGCCCCGTTGCAGACAACGGACGAAAACGGTTTCTCCTGCTCAGCTTCGAGCAGCGCCAATCGAGCTGGTATCAGACATACGGAATGTTTTACAGTGCCGATGGACGCAAGCTCAGCGATTCAATTCCAATCATTCCCACGCAAACGCCGATCCGTGAACTCCAGATGACAGGCGCGTACCGGAACGGCCGGTTCGCCTTTGCCTGGACGAAAACGGATGACGGCACGCATCCGGACGATATTTATTACGCCTTCGCCGATACGAACCTCACGCTGATTACTCCGATTGTCCGCGTCAATGAATCGATACAGGGAGGCTCGCCCGATGTCAAGATCGATCGCGCGGGCAATGCTCTCGTGAGTTGGATGTGGATGGCCGGGCATATCCCCGGACCGCCGTCGGTTCTGTATGGACGCGCCTTCGATTCGCTCGGCAGGAGCTTGGGACCGAATGTGCCGCTGACGCATTTTCAATCCGGCAACTCGTATTGGTACGGACTGAATTACGTCCGTGGAAATTTCCGGCTCGAATACGGGCAGGGATTCAACAACGGCCAGCCGGAACTCCCCTGGACTTCCACATGGAATATTCTCGCCGTCAATGCAGGCACGTTCACCTCCGCTGTGTTCGATGCCGGATTGGCGCAGACGGCATATCGCCGTATCTTTTGGGAGGCAGGCGTTCCGGCGGCGACACGCCTGACATTTCAGGTGCGAGGCGCTTCATCGTACAATGCCCTTGCCGCGGCGCCGTGGCTGGGACCCGCCTCCGCATCGGACCGCTACACGCTCGCGTCGGGAGAAGCGCTCAATCCGTTACTCAATGGCAATCGCTTCATTCAGCTTCAGGCATTCTTCGAGGCTGATTCAAATGGCCAATCTCCAATCCTGAAGAGTGTCAGCGTATCGTATGCGTCGGCTGATTCGTTCCCTCCGCTGCCTGTGACAAACGCTCGGGCTACAGGAGAACACCGCCGCATCACAGTGGAGTGGGGAAAAAGTCCGTCGGCCGATGTCAGGTCCTATCGCATTTACCGTGCTCTTGCAGCCTCCGCATTCGATCCCGAATCCTTTGCGCTCATGCCCGCGCAGGCGACCGCGTACTTCGATTCCACAGCGGCGTATGATTCGCTCTACCGGTATGGCATCACAGCAATCGACAGCGCATTCAACGAAAGTCCGATCATCGAGCTGAGTCCCCTTTCGCCGAAGACGATGCGTATTTTTGTATCGCAATCAGGATCGATGCCTGAAGAAGGGACATCGCTGCACCCGTGTTGGACGATCGGGCGGGCTATCAACCTGTCAACGCGCGGAGATACGATTCTTGTGATGCCGGGCGAATACAGGGAAGAGATACAGCTCAAGACAGGCATCGCATTGATCGGCAGCGGCGCCGCAAACACAAAGATCGTGTCGCCAAATGCCATCGGAATCACGACCGCTCCTTCGAATCTGGTGAAGGGTTTCACGATCGTTGCAGCGCGCGGCATCGCGGTGGAAGGAAGCGATCTGACAGTGACGGAAAATATCTTCATGCCGCCCGACGGCGTGTCCGCGGTGGGGATCTATCTGAAATCCTCCGATCGCGTGGTTGTCTGCAAGAATATCTTCCTGAACTTGCAGGTCGGGATGAATGTCAACAACTATCCCACTGTTCCGAAAGTGCCTGGCATTGTCCGCAACAATATTTTCTACGGATGCATTGTCGGTGGGCAGAATTCCGTAGGCACGGCAACATACATCAATAATACATTTGTTGTCGTCGGCAGCGGACGCCTGGGACTTTCGACAGACATGTGGCCGACAACGGTCATGAATAATTGCTTCGCCGGATATCCCGCTCCCGGCACATACATGACAGGCGTTCAACTTGGCTACCTGAAAATGACGACGATCGAATATAACAGCCTGTGGAATTTCAACTCTTTTCAGCGCGATACGCTCCCGCCGTCAAACATCAAAGCCGATCCGATGTTTGCGAATCTGGGGAAGAAGGACTTTCATCTTGGCGGTGCTTCGCTTTGCCGCGATGCGGGTAATCCGGCTCCAGAGTTTCGCGACAGGGACGGCTCGCGCAACGATCTCGGGGCCTATGGCGGTCCGGATCCGATGCCCGAATCGATGACGCTCGGATTGGTGACTGACTGCACGATCGGTAACGCCACAGGATTTCCGGGCGATACTGTGACTGTCGATGTGACGCTGTCGAATCCCGCAGGCGTGAAGCAGGCCGATTTCGAAGTGATGTTTGACGACGCAGTCGTTTCATTCCACTCGGCGCGAGTGGGAGCCCTCCCGCAGGGATTCACGCTCGAGGC
>DATGXR010000080.1:0-3555 GCA_035298825.1 Bacteroidota bacterium | reverse complement strand
GAGCGAAAGTCGAGGTCGATAATCTGAAGCTCACGCTCAATCCGATCGCGATCGAATTCAAGCGGCTGCAGGTGGCAAATCCGAACGACGTCTGGAAAAATATTTTTGAAACGGGGAAGGTGCGCTTCTCGCTGAATTTCGGACAATTGATTCGCGGCAAGTACATCATCGAAACCATGGAGATCAACGATGTCGTATTGGGCACGAAGCGCTCGACAAGCGGATTCATTCCGAAGAAGCCCGAGCCGCCACGCGATCCGAACGATCCCCCCTTGTCGGATCAGCTCAAGGCGCTTGTCACAGAAAAGATGAGCGACGCGCCGATTTTCGATCTGTCGCTGCTTCGCAAGCAGTTCAAGATCGACAGCCTGTTGAATTACAAGAATCTGAAATCGGTTCAGCATTTCGACACGCTTAAAAGCCAGGTCCTGGAGGCGAGCAAGCAGTGGGATGCGACGCTGGCCGATATCGAGAAATCGAAGCAGCAATTGAAAGATGCCGAAGCCACCGTGCGCTCGATCAACGTCAATCAGGTGCAGAAGATCGACGACGCGCTGAAGCTGATCGACAAGGTGGATCAGACCTATAAGACGGTGCAGACGCTAAATGCGACGTTCGTCCAGCGGCGCACCGCAATTACAGACAATGTCTCGACTGTCTATGCGTCGGCGAAGCTTGCGCCGGATGTGCTGAAATCCGATTATCAGGGCGTGATGGCGCTTGCGAAGATTCCCGATTTGAGCACAAGTGGACTAACCCGACTCTTGCTTGGAAAGAAGATCTTCGCCGAGGCCGACAAGTATCTCTACTGGGTCGATTACGCGAAGACGACGATCCCGAAATACATGCCCAAGCCCGAGATCGAATATCCGAAGCGCTTCAAGGGACAGGACATCCATTTCCCGGTGGATCGGGCGTATCCGAAGTTTTGGATTAAAAAAATTGCGATCTCGGGCGGCGAAGACAGGAAACAGGATCCCGAGTATATTTACGGCAAGGGTGAAGTCAAGAATGTGACGAACAACCAGACGATCACCGGTGTGCCGCTGACGATTTCACTTGCCGGCACAAAAGGCGAGACGCAGGCGATCACGTTCGATGCGCGCTTTGACCGCACAAAGCCAGACGCCTCGCACGATAATTATAAGGCGACGCTCACCGGGATGAAAAGCGGGGACTTCGTTATCGGGCAGGCGGACTTCCTGCCGGGCAAGATCAGCGGCATGACGACCGATATTGCCGCCACGGCCGATGTGCCCGGACGCGGATTCGATGCGCGCGTGGGAGCCGATTTCAAAAATCTCTCGCTTGTGTTCGACCGCGCTCCGGCCAATGATGTGGAGCGCATCGTGCGATCGATCCTCGAGGCGGTCCACGGGTTCCATTTGGATGTCCGGTTCTGGAACGCGGGATCGGGACTCGATGTGGCGCTTGCGACGGATCTCGACACACAGATCGCCAATCGGACCAAGCAGGTGATCGGCGAGGAGATTGCCAAGCTCGAGCGCGAGGTCAGGGCGAAGGTCGATGAGAAGATCGCCGAGAAGCGCAAAGAGTTTGAAAAAATCTACGATGAGAAGAAGAAGGAAGTCGACGCGCGCATCGCCGACTATCAAAAGCAGATCGACGAAAAACTCGCGATGGTCGAAGCCAAGAAGAAGGAACTCGAAACGAAGGTCGAGGAGGAAAAGAACAAGCAGATCAACGCGGCCCAAAAGAAGGTCGAGAGCGAGGCGAAGAAAAAACTCGAGGATCTGAAAAAGAATATCTTCAAATAACCGACTGCCTCCAGTAGGGCGAAAAGCCATTTCGCCCACAACGCAGCATGCCCTTCGGGTGTGCTGCGTTGTGCTCCTGACGCTGAGACTCCTGAAATCTATGAGCGGCACGCTCACACAGAGTGCGGAATGAATCAACGAATGAGGAGGCGCGCTAGTTGATGTGCCGGCGTTTTCAGCGCAAGAAGTGATTTTACAAGCAAGTCAAGAGACACTGTTGGATCGCCGGCTTCCATTTTTGCTACACGAGATTGGCTCGATTTTATCAAACGCGCGAGACCGTGTTGAGTGAGCTTTAGAGAGCGCCTTTTTTTCTGAAGATTTCGGCTTAGTGTGAGCTTGAGTTCAATGTAGGCCGATTCCTGTTCATTCAGTTCGAGGAACTCGGCGGCATTTCCCACTTTCCATCCGGCAGCTTCAAGTTTTTTTTGTTTCGATTTTTCCATTATACTCACAGTCTATTTTATTGAATCGTATTGTCGAATCCTCTTCTTGCAGGAATCGATTATTTGTGTCGGTATTAATAGATCTCCGCTTTGCAGTCTACGGAGCAGATAGCCTGCTTCAATTCTGGCTGTGCGTGACATTGGAGGAGTGGAAATCCTACCGTGCAGCCATGCAAGAGGTTTATCGTTCGCGCTCATCACGTACATAATATATGTCATATCCGACATATTGTCAACATTCTTACAAATGCCACGCGGGAATGACAGGTACAGAATAAACGCTCAGCGAGAGACGAAGCTGCTCGCTCAGCGCGAAGCCTCCGCCTGTTTCGGTCTGCCGTCTCACATACGATAAAATAAAAAAAGGAAATAAAATGAGCACAGAGACGATTGCGTCATCCGATTCACGCGTGTGCCGATGGTGGATGATCCATACGTTCGACAACCCGGTGCGCCGATTGTTCCACAAACCGGAAGTGATTCTTCGGGGGATCGTGCATTCCGGAGATCGGTGCCTTGATCTGGGATGCGGATATGGATATTTCTCTGTGCCGATGGCCGGCATTGCCGGTCCGGAGGGATCAGTGACCGCGGCAGATCTTCAGCCTGAAATGCTCGCAGGCGTGAAACGCCGGGCTGAAAAATACGGCGTCAGTCACCTGATCACGCTTCACAGAGTCGAGCCGGCAGGATTGAATCTGAAAGAGACATTCGATATCGCACTCGCGTTCTGGATGATCCATGAAGTGCCCGATCCGCGCGCGACGCTCGGACAGATAGCCGCGGCGTTGAAACCCGGCGGAGGCCGGTTCCTGCTTGTCGAGCCAAAAGGCCATGTGACACGATCTGAATTTGCACGCACCGTCGATATCGCAAAGACAGTCGGATTCACAAGCATTGCCGAACCCCGTGTGGCCTTCAGCCGCGCAGTGCTTTTTAGGCGGGAATGAACAGACCAATCGGTCTCTCTTTCATGTTCACGAGAGTATGCGGGGGGAAACAACGCACATGGTGACCGTCGCGTGCATGCACATAATGGCGCGTAATAAAAATATCACATCTGCCAATACAATCAGCTGTAGATTTCAATTTCATTACGCGCTCTAAGTGAATATCGCCTCGTCTTGTTTCAGTGAAAATTTTCTCCTATCTTGCTGGGGAAGAGTGCCAATCAATTTTTTCAAGAAAAATCCAGACAGATGCCGATGAAAAATGTTGTCGTAACGGGTATTGGACTTATTTCACCGCTTGGGCTGACGATCGAAGAGTCGTGGCGCAACGCGCTTGCGGGCGTCTCTGGCGCCGGAAGCGTGACACGCTTCGATGCCGAG
>DATGXR010000079.1:0-5474 GCA_035298825.1 Bacteroidota bacterium | reverse complement strand
CGTCCCAATCGATCGTGGCGCTATGGCGGCGTTATCGATAAAATTTTAAATCGAAAGAGGAGGATTGACTTGCTCATAACTCGAAATTATCGTAATAATTCACTGCTACCACGAGCTAATAGCAAGTAAAAATCGTCAACCATTGAGATTCTTATGCAAGGACACAATGCGGCTTTATCGATTTACAAATCATTCCAGATATGGAAATAAAAAAGGACTCATCCAGGGGATAGAGTCCTTTTTTTATTTCAATATGAAAGTGCAGTCGTCAGGGAAGGAGCACGGCGACAGCGACTGTCGTCGTCCATTTGCCGTCCTTGTCGCCCTCGGCCGACTGCGTCACATTATACGTCTTCAAGATCTTTCCGCTCATCTTAAAATGCAGTTCGCGCTCATCCCATGCAACAGTCGGATCGAATTCGATGCCGAGCGTTGTTGCAAGCATCGTCGCCGCGAGATCTTCAGCATAATCGCCGGCTTTTTCTTCCGTTTCGCCGAAAGGATGGTGCTCGGACAAATAGCCGTACTGCGATTCGTCCGCGGCCTGTGCACAGCCGATGGACGAGGCGATCAGACGATTCGGCTCATTGGTCGCGTTGCGCGCCATGACGCAGAATGTGATCTGACCCGGCTCGAGCAGCTTCAATCCCTCTGTCTGCGAAATGCGTTTGCATTTCGGGGGATAAATGCTCGAGACGGTGACTAAGTTAGACTTTTCGATGCCCGCGCTGCGCAACGCGAGTTCGAACGACTGCAAATAGTCTTTGTGCCTGCCGACTCCTTTGGTGAAAAATATTTTTGTTGGAACGAACAATCTCTCATCTCCAATTTAGGGTGACGAACAATGCAGAAACGGAGTTTTCTTCTCCCTCTGCGGTGGATAGCTGTTGCATGGATAATCGAAGTAACAAGATAAAAAATTAAATCGGAATAATCTTCAAAAATTTTCGTTTTCCCACTTTTAAAATTACCGGCTCACGAAGCGACACAGTCGCCTTCGGATCGCTCACCTTGTCGCCGTTGATGCTCACGCCGCCTTGTTCCACCAGGCGCCGCGCCTCGCTCTTCGTCTGTGCGAGTTCCGCGTCGACGATCAACTGGACGATGTTCGTTCCGTCCGAGTTCGGCATCGAGCGCTCCGGAATGTCGTCAGGCACGTCTTTGCGGACAAAGATGGTATCAAATTCATTTTCGGCCGATTGCGCGATTTCTTGAGAGTGATACATGGCGACGATTTCGCGCGCGAGCCGGCGCTTGACGTCGCGCGGATTGACTGCCGGGTCCTGCAGCTGCCGCTTGATCCCGGCAAGCTCAAGTTCGGGAATCGACGTCGTGAGCAGGAAATATTCGTAGATCTGTTTGTCGGGGATCGACAACGTCCTGCCGTACATGTCCTTCGCTGTGTCGCTGATGCCGATGTAGTTGTCGAGCGACTTGCTCATTTTTTCGACGCCGTCCGTTCCGATCAGAATCGGCATCGTGAGAATTACCTGTGGCTCCTTGCCGAACTCGCGCTGGATGTCGCGGCCCACGAGCAGATTGAATTTCTGGTCCGTGCCGCCCAACTCGACATCCGAATTGATCGCCACAGAGTCCATCGCCTGCGCAAGGGGATACAGGAACTCGTGCACCGAGATCGGTTCGCCCGCCTTGTAGCGGTTCGTGAAGTCGTCGCGCTCGAGCATGCGCGCCACCGTGTACTTGCTTGCAAGCTTGATCACATCGGTGAACGTCATGGCGCCGAGCCATTCCGAGTTGTAGACCATGCGTATGCGTTCGGGATCGAGGATCTTGATCGCCTGTTCGAAATAGCTCTGCCCGTTCTGCCGCGTGGCTTCGAGTGTGAGCGATGGCCGGGTCTTGCTCTTGCCCGACGGATCTCCGATCATTCCGGTGAAGTCGCCGACGATGAGAATTGCCTGATGGCCGAGATCCTGGAACTGGCGAAGTTTTCGCAACACGACTGAATGTCCCAGATGAAGATCGGGCCGGCTCGGATCGCATCCGAGTTTGATGTTGAGGGGAACCGATGTTGCGATCGATTTTTCTATTTTGCGCGCGAGGTCTTCTTCCGGAATGATTTCGGAGACGCCGCGGCGTATGACATCCATTTGTTCGTTGAGTGAGGGAAACGCCATCGTGATATTTTTCGTGATATGTGGATCCTGACCCCGGAGGGATAAAGGCTGGTTTTAAAAAAAAAATTACCCGCGCGCACGGCGTTCGCGCTGCATTTCTATGTCGTGATCGCGTTTGGCGAGCGTTTCGCGCTTGTCGTAGCTCTTCTTGCCCTTGCAGAGGCCGAGCTCGACTTTCGCCTTGCCGTTCGAAAAATAGACCTTGAGCGGAACGAGCGTCAATCCACGTTCGTTCGTCTTCGAAAACAGCTTGCGAATTTCCTTCTTGTGCAACAGCAACCGACGCGCCCGGACCGGTTCATGATTGAACTGATTTGCCTGTTCGTACGTGTTGATATGCATCCCCTCGAGCCAGACCTCTCCGCCGCGTATCATGGCGTACGAATCCTGCAAGTTCGCGTTTGCAAGCCGTAGCGACTTCACTTCGGATCCCTTCAGGACAATTCCGGTCTCGTACGAATCGAGGACCTCGTAATCGTGCCGCGCTTTTCGATTCGAAACGACTGTTTTTTGTTCCGACTCAGTGCTGTTTGATCTCATATCTTTAAATAACGCCAGAAATTACGAAATAAACAACGGATCATTTTCATTTTTTCCAGTCTTGGATAACACGAAACAATGCCGTATCTTTGACAAGATAGCGGCGCTGTCGGCCCCTTCCGGCTGAAGCAGATGTCTGCATGTTCAATTCATTCCATTTGATCCGATACTATGACGCATCCCGACTCCATACTCATTCTCGACTTCGGTTCCCAATACACACAACTCATTGCCCGTCGTGTCCGCGAATTAAATGTTTATTGCGAGATCCATCCCTTTAACATGGCCATCGATGCCGTTCGTCAATTCGCACCCAAGGGCATCATTCTTTCAGGAGGTCCCTCGAGCGTTTATGCCGCCGATGCCCCGATCTCCGATCCGAAACTGTTCGAGCTTGGAGTGCCGGTGCTCGGCATCTGTTTCGGACTTCAATTGATCGCATTCCAGAACGGCGGCGAGGTCAACAAGGCCGCGCATCGCGAATACGGCAGGGCGGCGTTGTCGATCGACGTGCCTGCCGCCATCTTCCGGGATGTGCCGCAGGCGACAACAGTCTGGATGAGTCATGGCGACTCGCTCACGAAGCTACCCGACGGATTTGAAGGCATTGCGCATTCCGACAATGCGCCGATCTGCGCCGTGCGCAACGAGAGTCGAAAGATTTACGGAGTTCAGTTCCATCCCGAGGTCGTCCACACGGTCCACGGGAAAACGATCCTGAAGAATTTTCTGTACGACGTATGCGGTTGCAAAGGGGAATGGAATGCGGCTTCGTTCATCGAGCGCGCCATTGCCGACATACGCCGGAAGGTGGGCAATGGAAAAGTGCTCTGTGCGTTGAGCGGCGGCGTTGATTCGTCGGTCGCGGCGGTGCTGCTCCATCAGGCCATCGGCGATCAGCTCTTCTGCATACACATCGACAACGGCCTGATGCGCCGCAACGAAAGCGCGAAGGTGGTGAAGATGTTCCGCGACGAATACAAGATCAAGCTCGACTTCGTCGACGGGACGCATCTTTTCCTTGGGCGGCTCAAAGGAGTGAGCGATCCAGAACAGAAACGCAAGATCATTGGCAAGGCGTTCATCGATCTCTTTGAAGCGGAAGCGAAAAAGGTCGACGGCGCCGCATTCCTGGCGCAGGGAACGCTGTATCCCGATGTGATCGAATCGACCTCGTTCAAGGGACCCTCGGCCACGATCAAGTCGCACCATAACGTGGGCGGACTGCCCGACATCATGAAACTGAAGCTCATCGAGCCATTCCGTGAATTGTTCAAGGATGAGGTGCGCGAGGTCGGCCGGGCCCTTGGACTTCCGGACGTGCTGATCGACCGCCATCCGTTCCCCGGTCCGGGACTCGCTATCCGCATCCTCGGCGACATCACCGCGGAACGTCTCGAGGTACTGCGCGCGGCGGACGATATCTTCATCGGCGAGCTGCACGCACAGAATCTTTACCACACGGTGTGGCAGGCCTTTGCCGTGCTGTTGCCTGTGCAGTCTGTGGGAGTGATGGGCGACGAGCGCACATATGAGAACACGATCGCACTGCGGGCTGTCACAAGCGTCGACGGCATGACGGCCGACTGGGCGCCGTTGCCGTACGAATTCCTTGCCCACGTGTCGAACCGCATTATCAACGAAGTACGCGGCGTCAATCGCGTGGTCTACGACATCAGTTCGAAACCACCTGCAACCATCGAGTGGGAATGAGGCATCCGCACGCCGATCGCACGCGCACTGCGACGCTGCGGCGCTTGACATCGGCGCGACAGGACGGATCGGCATTGCAACGTACTGCGGGATCATTGTGATTGTCCTTGACCATATCACGAAACAATTCGGTTCGTTCGCGGCGGTGGACGATGTGTCGCTCACGGTAGCGCCGGGAGAATTTTTCGGCTTCCTCGGTCCTAACGGCGCCGGCAAGACGACGACGATCAAGATGATGACGGGACTGTTCGCGCCGACGCGCGGAACGATCACGATCAACGGATTCGACATCGTGCGTTCGCCGATCGAGGCCAAGCGCGCGTTCGGGTACATTCCCGATCATCCGTATCTGTACGACAAGCTGACGGGCAGGGAATTCCTGTTCTACATGGGCGCGTTGCATGAACTGCCGAAGGCACGCGTGAAGCAAAACGCCGAACGTGTGATCGACGAGCTCGAACTCGGCGCATGGATCGACAAGCGCACAGAGGACTTTTCGCAGGGAATGCGTCAGCGCGTCACATTTGCGGCGGCGTTCGTGCACGAACCGAAGACGATCATCATCGACGAGCCGATGGTGGGACTCGATCCGCGAAGCGCGCGCATTGTGAAGGATATGCTCACGCGGCGCACGCGCGAAGGAATGTCCGTCTTCATGTCGACGCACATTCTTGAAATGGCGGACGAGCTCTGCAGCCGCATCGGTATCATACACCGGGGCCGGATGATCTTTGCGGGTTCGAAGGCGGACTTCCATGAAGAGAAGGCGAAGTATGACGGGAAGATTGAAAAAGTCTTCCTTGAGTTGACGAAGGACGAAGAGGAAGGGTGAACGCCCTGAAACAGCTGATTGACATATTGTGGTTCAAGCTCGCGATATGGCGGAAGCTGTCTCCCTCATCGTCGGGCATGCTTCCGGTCAGGAAGCTCTTCACGCTGCTTGTGTATGCGGCATTTGCCGTGGGCGCGGTGATGTTCTCGCGCTTCGTCACATGGTATCTGCTCGACTATGTGAGGATCGGACTGTTTCTGTATCACCGGTGCTGCTCAACCGCGCACCGACGCTGCACCGCCTGGGCATCC
>DATGXR010000078.1:0-34058 GCA_035298825.1 Bacteroidota bacterium | reverse complement strand
TCGGTGTTCATCGCACGAAAAATAAAGGAGAGCCAAGGTTTGCAGGACATCACCGGTACCGGCCATCTGCTCATCTGCGGATGGAATTCGCACATCGAAGAACTCCTGTCGCTCTTCGACCGTCTGGGAAGAAAAAAACTCACAGAGCAGATCGTGCTCGTCAACGACGCGCCGCCCGACCGGATCGAGTCGGTGATCGGCTCATTTCCCCATCTCGATATCCGCTTCGTCAGAGGCGATCATGCGCGCGAGGCGATCCTGACCCGGGCCAACGCATCGCAGGCCGCCGCCGCGATCATTCTTCCGGATACGTCGGCTGTCACCGGCGCGGTCACGGATGAAAAGACGCTGCCCTCGCTGCTGACATTGAAATCGCTCGGCGCCGCGACGAAGACGTATTGCTACATCGTCAACCGCGAGAATCTCCCGCACATCAAGCGGGCCGGCGCCGACGAGGTCATCGTGAGCGACCAGCATGTGGGATTTTTCCTGGCTAACCAGATCCTGAATCCGGGCGCGCCCCAGGTGGCCACAGAGATGATGAACTTCGATCACGGCAACGACATTCAGACCATCGCGATCGATCCGGCGTTCTTCACGCGGACATTCGGCGAGTATTTCGTGCATATGAAGCAGACGCGCAATTTTACGGTGCTGGGCATCGTGACCGAAGAGCAGACCATGAGTCTGAACGACATCCTGTTGCACGACACCTCGGCGATCGATGCCTTCATCGAGCGCAAGTTCAGGGAGGCGGGCATCAACGTCGATGAACGCTCGGGCGTGCGCATCGCCGTCAATCCGCCCTTTTCCTATGTGCTCAAGCAGGGCGATGAAGCCGTCGTCCTTGGCACAAACGAAGAATAATACTGCTTATGAAAACAATTGATCCAGCATTTCTGAAACACATTCCGATCTTCGCCGGGCTCTCCGATGCGCAGTACGCCTCGCTTGTGCGCATCATGATACTGCGCTCGCTTCCCGCCGGCTCCTCGATCATCAGAGAGCACGAGCACGGCACCGAGATGTTCATCCTGCTTGAAGGCGAAGTGGAAGTCTCGAAGACGCTCATGCTTAAAGTCACCGGTCGTGGCCTCGACACGCGCGACAAGATGCTGCAGCGGCTCTCGGCCTCGGACCATGCGTTCTTTGGAGAGATGGGATTTTTTGACGAGCACGGCGAACGCTCTGCAAGCGTCGTTGCGCTCACGCCGGTCGATGTGGCCGTGATCACGAAGGAGGAATTCTTCGCCCTGGCAGACAGTGACAAGGACCTGGGATATGTCATCCTGAAGAACATCATCCGCATCGTGAGTGTCAGGCTCGATAAGACAACGAAGGATGTCGTCAAGCTCACAACGGCGCTCTCGCTGGCGCTCGAGCGGTAATCATTAAGCCGGATATGTGAAAGCCGGCCGTGCGTGCGCGTTGTATCAATCCGGATATGTGAAAGCCGGCCGTGCGCGCATCACTATTCCGTGTTGTCATTCCTTCTCAAAAATCGTATATTTTTTGTTATCTCCATTTTTTGATATCACCAACACACACATATGGCTGAACTTTCCAAAACATACTCGCCGCAAGAGGTCGAAGACAAGATCTATCACTTCTGGGAATCACACAATCTCTTTCATGCACGCGTCAATCCTGAGAAGCAACCCTACACGATCGCCATTCCCCCGCCGAACATCACCGGCATTCTCACCATGGGACATGTGCTGAACAATTCGCTTCAGGATGCGTTCGTGCGCTGGAAACGCATGCAGGGATTCGAAGCCTGCTGGATTCCGGGCACAGACCATGCGGGCATTGCGACGCAGCATGTGGTGGAAAAATCGCTCCGCAAAGACGGCATCGAACGCCGCGAGATCGGCAGAGAGGAATTCCTGAAGCGCGTCTGGTCCTGGAAAGAACAATACGGCGGCACGATCATCAAACAATTGCGGAAGCTCGGCACAAGCTGCGACTGGGAGCGCGAACGCTTCACGATGGACGAGGGACTCTCGAAAGCGGTGCAAGAAGTCTTCATCCGACTCTTCGAAAAGGGTCTGGTGTATCGCGGCAAGTACATCGTCAACTGGTGTCCGAAAGATCACACGGCGCTTTCGGATGATGAAGTGAACTATGTGGACTCGAACGGACATCTCTGGTATATCAACTACCCGGTCGAAGGCTCCGCAAGCGAATTTATCACCGTGGCCACCACGCGTCCCGAAACGATGCTGGGCGACACGGCCATCGCCGTCAATCCGAAGGACGAGCGCTACGCGCATCTTGTGGGCAAGCGCGTCGTTGTGCCGTTGGCCGAGCGCGCGATTGCGGTCATTGCGGACGATTACGTCGATGCCGCTTTCGGCACCGGAGCGGTGAAGGTCACCCCGGCGCATGATCCGAACGATTACCAGATGGGCATCCGTCACAATCTCGAGCAGATGATCGTGATGGACACCTCGGGCAAAATGAATCTGAATGTTCCGAGAAAATATCAGGGCATGGACCGCTACGAATGCCGCCGCGAGTTGCTGCGCGATCTCGACCAGACCGGGCTGCTTCTTAAAACCGAGGATCACGCGAACAGCGTCGGCCACTGCTACCGGTGCGACACGGTGATCGAGCCGTACTTGTCCGATCAGTGGTTCGTGAAGATGCAGCCATTGGCCGAGCCCGCGCTGAAAGTTGTGCAGGACGGAGCGATCAAATTCTATCCCGAGCGTTGGACGAAAGTCTACGAGCACTGGATGACGAACATCCGCGACTGGTGCATTTCGCGCCAGCTGTGGTGGGGTCACCGCATCCCGGCGTATTATCTTCCTTCGGGAGCGATCGTCGTGGCGCTCACAAAAGAGGAAGCGCTCGAAAAAGCGCGCGTGCTCGATTCGTCGATTGGACCGAACGATCTGCGTCAGGACGAGGATGTGCTCGATACATGGTTCTCGTCGTGGCTGTGGCCGTTTTCAATCCTGAACTGGCCCGAGGAAAACGAGGACTTGAAATACTTCTATCCCACCGATACGCTCGTCACGGGACCGGACATCATCTTCTTCTGGGTCGCGCGCATGATCATGGCGGGACTTGAATTCCGGGGAGAAATTCCGTTCAGGCATGTGTATTTCACGAGCATCATCCGCGATGCGCAGGGAAGAAAAATGTCGAAGTCGCTCGGCAACTCCCCCGACCCGCTCGATGTGATCGCGACATATGGAGCAGACGCGCTGCGCTTCACGGTGCTGTATCTGGCGCCCCTGGGACAGGACGTCATGTACTCGAATGAAAAATGCGAGATGGGGCGCAACTTCGCAAACAAGATCTGGAACGCCGGCCGCTTCCTGTTGATGAACAAAGATTCGATCCTCGGCGAATTCACAACCGCCGGATTGAGCGTGCCCGGCGCCAGCGCACCGGAAGCCGCAGTGGAGCTATCGGACCGCTGGATCGTCTCGCGCTTCAACGCGACGGTGAAGGAATTATCGCTCTCGATGGACGCCTTCCGCATTAACGATGCGGTGAAGACGATTTACGATTTCCTCTGGCATGACTTCTGCGACTGGTATGTCGAATTCGCGAAAAACCGCATCGCGGCATCGAGTGATGTGAACGAGAAATATGCGATCATCACGCGCGCCCTTTCGATCTACGAAGAGACGTTAAAATTATTGCATCCCTTCATGCCCTTCATCACAGAGGAGATCTGGCAGGGACTCTCGGAGCGTGGCACGGATGAAAGCATCATGGTCGCTTCCCTGCCTCAGGCGGATGAAACGCTCATCGATACAGAGATGGAGCGTTCCATGGAGTTCCTGCAAAATGTCATCAGCGCCGTGCGCACGATCCGCAATGAAATGAATCTTCCGCCGTCGAAGTCGATCGATGTTGTCGTCAACTGCACGGACGACACCAGGGCGCTTGTGCTCACATCGAATGTGACCGCGATACAGAAGATGACGCGCGCCGCGACGGTCGAGGCCGGCGTCAATCTCGCAAAGCCCGGATACTCGGCCAGCTCAGTCGTTTCGGGCCAGGAAGTCTTCGTGCCGCTCAAAGGATTGATCGATGTCGACGTCGAGCGCAGCCGCCTTGAAAAAGAGATCGCCCGTTTGCAGGGTCAGCTCCGGGGTGTGCAGGCGAAACTCTCAAACGAGACATTTGTTGCGAAGGCGCCCGCAGACGTGCTTCAGAAGGAAAACGACAAGCTGAATAATTTTTCACAGACAATCGCCAAGCTCACAGCGAGCCTGGAGCAGCTGCAGGGATAAGTGCGGCGCAGAATGGAAGATGAACCAATGACACGACAGGAATTCACGGAGCGCTATGCCGCTCTTTTTACAGACACTGCATTTGCGGACGTCTGCGGGACGCTCGCCGATAACCCGCTTGAAGAAATCCGTCTGCCCGAAACGGCAGTCGACATCGCCCGCATGATCGATCACACGCTGCTCAAGGCCGATGCCACGCCGGGACAGATCACGCATCTGTGCAACGAAGCGCGCACGTACAAGTTTGCAAGCGTCTGCGTCAACGCATCGTTTGTGTCCTTGTGCAAGGAATTGCTCGAAGGCTCGGGCGTCGATGTCTGCACGGTGGTCGGTTTTCCGTTGGGCGCCACCTCGACCGCATCGAAGGCCTGTGAAGCGGAGCAGGCCTTGAGAGACGGCGCGAGGGAGATCGATATGGTGATCCACATCGGACTGTTGAAAGCATGCTCGTATGCGTACGTGCTTGCCGATATCGCAGCCGTTGCCGCCGTGGCCCATTCGCGCGATGCGATACTGAAAGTGATCCTTGAAACCTGTCTTTTATCGGACGAAGAAAAGATGAAGGCGTCGCTGCTTGCCAAGCGCGCCGGAGCGGATTTCGTCAAGACGTCGACCGGTTTCTCCACCGGCGGCGCAACAGCAGACGACATTCTTCTGATGCGCTCTGTCGTCGGCTCGGTTGTCGGCGTGAAGGCGTCGGGCGGGATACGCACGACGGACGACGCGCTGAAGATGGTGCGCGCGGGCGCATCGCGCATCGGAGCCAGCGCCGGCATTGCGATCCTGAACGGATTCCAGACGCGGTAACTTGATCCCGCTCGGGGACTCATGTTTTTTTTGCATCACACATTTTCTTTTTTTGCACATGAAATCACAATCGGTTATCCTGTGTCTGTGCGCGCTTTTTGCGGCCGCCTGCATCGGCAGTTGCACTGCATCAAGCGAGCTCGGCGAAGAAGACTCCGCAGGGCAGTCCGTTTCTCAAGAGCAGCAATCGGTCCAGCCTGATTCAACAGCGGCGACGCCGCAGCAGACAATACCCGCCGTGTCGGCGACACCGGCCCAGACAAACAAGCAGGGCTTCACAACGCAGGATGATACGATCGAGGTCGAATCGGCCAAGCGCAATCATCGCTCGGAACATAAGCCGGTCACGGTCCAGGTTCGCGCCACGCCATCGACCGCCGCCGCCTACACCGTACAAATCGGCGCATTCAAAGCCGAAGCCAATGCGGTGCGCGCCTGCGACGCGTTCTCGCGCCGATATAAACGATCCGCCATAACCGCATCGAGCGTGTTCGATGCCTCATTGAAGCTCTACCGCGTTACGGCAGGAGGATTCGCGACGCAGCAGGAAGCGGAGCGTTTCGTCGCGTCGCTTAAGAAAAAATTTCCACGGGAGTATAAACGGGCATGGGTCGTTCGCAAAACAGAATAAGCCGCCGCGGCAGAATCACAGACGCTGTGGTGGCATTCCTTATTGTGCCGCTCGCACTCGGTTTGTATTACGCAGCGCAGATCGCCGCGCAGGAATCAACACAAGCGGCCTGGGCCCAGACGAGGCCGATGGCGGACTCGACATCGG
The DNA here is from genome assembly GCA_035298825.1 of Bacteroidota bacterium. Classification (GTDB taxonomy): domain Bacteria; phylum Bacteroidota; class Ignavibacteria; order UBA10030; family UBA8401; genus CAISDA01. The sequence goes on along the minus strand of DATGXR010000078.1, from coordinate 28,220 downwards.
TGAAACGAGAACGCCTCCTCTTGTATGAACGATCGTTCCGCCCTTCGACGTATGATGCTCCGCTTCCGGCGCTCACGCCGGCCGATCGGGACACGAGCGCAGGCGGCCGCATCGGAACAGTGCGCGACTTCTACGCCGCGCCTGAAACTGTGCAGGGATTCCGCATCCAGGTCTTGAATACGAATAATTACGACGAGTCCATCTCAACGCGCAACGCGCTGCTTGCGGCAATCGACACATGGTGGGTCTATGTGATTTTCGACTCGCCGACGTATAAAGTGAGGATTGGAGATTTCGCCACACGGCTTGAAGCCAAAAGCGCGCTGGAGCAGATTCAGATGAAGGGATTTCCGAATGCATGGCTTGTCCCCGATAAAGTCGTGCTGCATCTGCCGGCGCGTATGCCGTTGGCCGCGCCGCTCACAGATTCTTCGCTCATCGGGAATTGATGACAACGCCCTCCACCGGCCAGCGCGCGCGGACCTTCACCGTATCGCGTCCGACCACGAACGGTTCCGAGTATCTGAACGGAAAGGGACGTCCCGCATCAAGCACGCCGTTGTTGTTCATGTCGCTGAATGCCCGCAACCGATACATCCCCTCGGCAAGCCGTTGAAATGAGAATGTCCTGTCCTTTGTTGCAACACTTCGCCGGACAACGGCCGTTTTGTCGGCCGTGTTGAAGGCTTCCACGATTGTCACAGCTGTATCAGACAGCACAGGCGAATCAATCCGGCCTTCAAGGCTGCTGAAATTTTCAGGATCGATCGTCGTATAGCGCACAGTGCGCACACTGTCTTTGAGCGCGGAGCCGGATGTGAGACTGCGCACAGAATCATACCTGATCGTGATCGAATATCGTGATTTCGGCAGCAGCGGCGCATTGGGCGTCAGGACCACGCCTGATATGGTCGGACGCGCGATCGTGCCCGGCACATCGAGTGAATCGCCCAGGCGGATCGAGAATACATGCAAAACGGACGGCTTGAGCGCATCCGAAAAATCGAACCGGAAATGATCGTCCAATTCAATGTGCGAGAGCGTATCGCGCATCGAGCCTGCGATCAGTACGGGCGCAAGCGTATCGGGACGGTCCGATCCCCGAAACACAAGCGACGAGGCCGAAGGCGCAATGGGATGGAGCGCCCGATCGCGCACGGCAGTCACGCTCACGCGGTATCCGGCATCCCGGATCTGCTCCTTCGTGCAGACAGTCATCGAGAGCGCCGTCTGCGGATTTTCGATGAATGCCTCCGTCACGTCGAGCGCGCGCCCGGAGAGCGTATCGGTGATTGAAATCGCACGCGACAGACCGGGCGCCATCGATGTGTCGATTGCTTCGCTGAATTTCAGAATCACGTGGCGCACATCGCGCGCTTCGGCCGACAGCAGCCGCGGCGCAGACGTGTCTTCAAGCGCGAGTGTGAATGCCGCACCGCTCGAGAGTGTATCGCGTTCGGAAACGACAAGGTCTTTTGTCAGCGTGCCCACGGCATCGACTTCAGGTGTGTAAACAAGATCGCGGTATTCGTCGCGCACGGCGAACACGCGGTATGTGCCGAAGGCCAGATGCGACAAGGCGAACGTTCCGCTTGCGCCTGTTTGCGTGATGTAATCGGGTTTGGTCACCGCGGGGTTGAGCGTATCGGGCCGGATGTCGTTGAGCCTGTAGGCGAAGATCATCACGCCTTCGGGTTTGTCGTCGTAGACGTGTCCCTCGATGGCGCCCCGATCGATCACATTTCCTGTCGAGAATGCAAGCGTGAAGGCGGCGGCCAGGCGGTTATGGTTATTATAGTCGACCACATCGGTGCCGAGCGTCAACACATATGTCGTATTGGCTTTCAGTCCGCCGTGAATGATGATCTCGACTTCCCTTCCGCTCCACGCGTATTCGATGTCGCTGACAAAGGGCGAGATGAAGACCGCTTTTTCAACCGATGACCGGTCGACGTATTCGCTGAATTCAATTGCGATGCGGCTGTCCTTAAAGTTGACCGTGTTCGGAGCCGGATAGACAGAGGCGATCTCGGGCGGAACGGTGTCGACCGGTCCGCCCTCGGGCGCCTGCTGGCCGGCACAGCCGGCAAGCAGAAACAGCAGACAGACGATCGCACACGAAAAGGCAGGAAGCCGGTCCTTGATGAAGTCGGTCACAGTGATCTCACGATTGGAAAAAAAAAGATTCAGGTGTCGCAACAGGAAAACGCAATGATGTTCGCGCGCACAGACATCATTGCGGACGTGAAGGAAAAAAAACAGATATAGTTTTTAAAAAATAGAAATAATTTGACACAGATGAAAGCAATCTTGTTTTTCGACACCGAATATGGTAACTTTTATTTGCTCCGGACACTCACAATATTATGGTGTGCGTGCAATGCCTCTTTTTGCCTTTGAAAGGAATTTATAAAACATGCGAGTTCGTCGGATATTTATTTCTCTTGTTGTCATGATCGTGTGCGCTGCCGCGTCTGTGCCGGCGCAGACGACAATCTATGAATTCTTACGCAATGACGTCAGCGCGCGCGCAGCGGCCATGGCCGGAAGTTTCGTATCAGTCGTCGGCGATCCGTCAGCAACGTTTTACAATCCCGGCGCACTGGCCACGGTGAAGGAATCGCAGGCCCAGTTTGGCTACGGGCGCCAGCCAGTCGATATCAATTCGGGCTTTGCCTCCTACGACCAAAGCGTCGAGGGCGTGGGAATGATGCATGCGGGCGTGCAGTATTACAATTACGGCACGATGGATGAACGGGACATCAACGGCACGATGCTCGGCACGTTCAGCGCGCAGGATCTTTCAGTCTCGGTCTCTGCGGCGCGCGAGCTCGAACAAAATCTCTATTGCGGCGCTACAGTCAAGTTCATTTACTCATCGATCGCCGATTTTTCGTCAACCGGCCTGGCGGCCGATCTTGGCGCGGTCTACGTGCTTGCAGGCGACAACCCCATCACATTGGGCGCAAGCGTGACCAATCTCGGCTCGCAGTTGTCGACGTATGACGGCACCAAAGAATCGCTTCCGACCGAGGTCGCAATCGGCGCCACAGTCAAACCCCAGCATCTGCCCCTGCTGTTGAGTCTGAACTTCCATAAGCTCACTGAAAAAGAGGAGTCGTTCGGAGATCATTTCAAGCAGTTTTCAGTCGGAGGCGAATTGCAGCTTGGCAAGGCGGTGCGCTTCCGCGCCGGATATGCGAACGAGCGGCGGCGCGAGTTGAAAACCGGGACATCCTCCGGACTGGCCGGATTCTCATTCGGCGGCGGACTCGTGCTCGAAAAATTCCGGTTCGATTATGCGTATTCCTCGCTCGGCAATATCGGCGCCTTAAGCCGCATCACACTCGGCGTCCTGTTGTAAGCGGGAACGAGAGAAAGAGATCACGCGCCGATCATTGTCCTCACGAGCATCGCGCTGACATAGAATAACAACATCCCCACAAAGACGAACACCGGAATGACGCGGTGATGCGAGTGATTGATCTCCGGAATCAAATCGCTTGCACCCACATACAGCGCCGAGCCTGCCGAAAAGGCGAAGGCAAATCCGGTGATTTGCGCATCGACATTTTTCAGAAAAAAGATCATCAGGATGCCGAGCATCGTGCTCCCGCCGATGCCGGCCGAGGCCAGGAGCGCCGTTTTCTTGGGATGCTTCGCAGCCAGCATGATGGAAGCGATCGTGAGGCCCTCGGGAAATTTATGAAGCAGGATGGCCAGGAAGATCATCGTTCCCAGTTCAAAGTTATAAAACATGCCCGCCGAAATTGCCAGTCCGTCAAAGAACGCATGGATAAATAATCCGCCGAATGCCGAATAGCTTGCCACCTTCGAAAGCATGATCTCGGGGTGCGTCTCCTCGCCGAAATGAAGATGCCCCACGATCGTGTGCTCCACAAGATGGATGACGCTGAAGCCGAGCAGCATCCAGATCGGAGCGGATGATCCGATGCCGGCGATACTCTCGGGGATCAGATCGACAAGCACCAGCGCCAGCAGGAATCCCGCGCCAAGGGCCAGGAGGTATTCCTGAACTCGCTTCGGGAGTGTGCTCTTAAAAACGACAAGGCTGCCGCCCACGATTTCAGCGGCCGAAGCCAGGAGTCCCGCCAGGATCACGATCAGCGTCTGATTCATAGAATACGTGTGTGTGAGTAAATGTGTGAGTATGGCGATGTCGCTCTTACTTGATGTAGGGCGATTGGATGTAGCGATCGGCAAGATCGTGTGAATTATCGAAGTTCTTCAGGCGCTTGACCTTCGCGTACTGATCGAGTGCGAGCTGCCGCTTCGATTGCAGATCGAAGATCATGCCGATCTTGAGATTGGAGAGCTGCATATACCCGGATTCAAGGCGCGTCTCGAGTTTGCGGCAGAGTTCGTCGCACTGGTAAAACGAGGCCAGGGCCGCATCGTACCGGCCGAGATTCATCTCGCTCAAGCCAAGATAGTACAGCGCTTCGCGCCGGGCAATCGGACTGTAGCCCGTATAGCCGTTATTGCAACGGGCGATGACCTCCTTGAACGTCTCGCGCGTCTCTTTCCACTGCGTCAGTCCCGCATAGCACCGGCCGAGATACCGGTGCATGAGCACGTTCTTCGGATAGCGCTCAAGCAATTGACGTCCGAGCTCGACTCCCTTGTCGTACTGCTTCTCGAATGAGTAATAGAGCTGAAGCAGAAAATAATTCGCTTCGGCCGACGCATATTTCGCATGCTGGCCCGCCTGGATGAGCTGTCGGATCCCCTTGTTTTTGTCGCCCGAGGGGAAAAAGATCATCACCGGTTTCACCACCGGGTACTGCTGTGGAATGACCTCGGCATAATAGTTATAGATGCCGATGCCGAGCAAAATATCATAGTTGCCGGGCGAGATGCGATACGCCTGCTGCACGATCGGCAGGGCGAGTCGGCCGTCGTTTGCGGCTTTCATCCAGCTTCCTCTGTGCGCATAGAGCCGGCCACGGAATCCGAGCGCTCCCCCCTTAAAGAACAACGCGGCCACGTTGTTGTCGTCATCATCCAGGATCTTGTCGCACATCTCGATCACGTCATCGAGTTTTTGGATGAAGCGCTCGTCCATCGACTCGTTGTCGATGTCGAGTGTGATGCGTCCCCAATCAACCATCGCCAGGAAGAACTTGCCCGAGGGGTGTGCGGGATATTTCGCGCACAGATATTGAAAATCCGATTCGGCCTTTTCGAATTCAAGATTATAGACCTCAAAGATCCCGCGCTGTGCATGCGATTCATAATCGGGATCGGTAATCCACTGTCCGCGCGCTCGCGAACCAAACGCAAGCAGACAGGCGCACAGGATCAACAAAGGGTGCTTTGCATTCATACTCATCATAAACGACACACGACATCTTTCTAAATGTGAGAGTGACTCTCGCCAGTCCAGGTATGCTCCGAGATTTTAAATATCGGCAGATACCAGATTGCAAGCGTCCCGGCAAGCAGCACAAGCGTGGCAAGCGCGCCGCCTTCCGGACCGAACGAGCCGCCGGTGATCCAGGCCGGACCCGTATCGCGCAGGATACCGAGCTGCGTCTCGGACTTCTGCAATCCGCTGACCGGAAACGAAAAAACATTATTCTGAAAAAAATTCCATGAAAAATGCAGGCCGATCGGCAGCCATAATCCGCGCGTCTTGAAATAGGCGATCGAGAGCCAGACGCCGGCAAGCGCGATATTCACGAGCGAGAACACCGTGACGTTCGGATTCGAGATATGGACGAATGCGAAAAACAGCGCGAAGGCGCACACGGCGATCAGCCGATTTGTGCCTTCGACAAGCGTCTGAAAAAGATATCCCCGAAAGAGCAGCTCCTCGTTCCATGCGACGAGCGTGAATTCCACAACGCAAATCCCGATCATCCCAGCGGCCTCGCCCGTTGTGAGCGTCTTGAACTGGAATTCGGCCATGCCAGCGGTGGTGAGCACAACAAAGATCACGCTCATCATCGCCGTGCCGAGCACGATTCCCTGCGCAAGCTCAAGCAGCGTCCGGTTATGAAAGCCGAGTCCGACCGACGCCAGGGGCCGCCGGTCGACGAAGCGCGTCATCACCCAGTGCGCGGCCAACACGCCCACAGCCGTGACAATCGGGATTGCAAGCGGGACACGGATGCCGATATCCCTCGAGAAGATCTGAAAGAGCGCGGCCACCAATCCCCAGGAGATGAGGGCGAACACAAGAATGAACAGTGCAATGCGCCATCCCGCTCTCAAGCGCGACTCGTCAGGATTCAGAAAAATCGATCTGATCGTCATACGTTGTGTGTTTGAATCGTTAGAGAATGCGTTCGGCCAGATAGAGTTTTATCGCGTCGATTGAAATACGCTCCTGCTTCATCGTGTCGCGCTCGCGCACGGTCACGGTCTGATCGGTGAGCGTCTGCGAATCGACAGTGAAGCAATAGGGCGTCCCGATCTCATCCTGGCGTCTGTAGCGCCGGCCCACGGCGCCCGAGTCGTCGTAGAAGACGCGGAACGACTTTTGCAGATCCTGTGCGAGCTTATGGCCGATCTCGTCCATCCCGTCGCGATTGACTAAGGGCAGGATCGCGGCTTTCATCGGCGCCAGCTGCGGATGCAGTCTGAGCACGACGCGCGTTTCCTCGCCGCCCGAGCCGGTGGGCGCCAGTTCCTCGTCGTAGCTTGCCGCAAGGAATGCCATGAACGAACGGCTTGCGCCGGCGGAGGTTTCGATCACAAAGGGGACGAATTTTTCCTTGGTCTGATCGTCGAAGTAGCGCATCGCCTTGCCCGAAAATTCCTCGTGGCGCGAGAGATCGAAATCCGTTCGCGAGTGGATGCCTTCAATTTCTCCCCAGCCGAAGGGGAACTTGAATTCGATGTCGAACGCGGCCTTCGCGTAGTGGGCGAGTTTCTCGTGTTTGTGCCATTGCAGCTGTTCGGGCTTCATGCCGAGCGAGATGAACCACTGCATGCGCTGTTCGCGCCAGTACTCGAAAAATTTGTCCTCCTCGCCCGGTTTCACGAAATACTGCATCTCCATCTGCTCGAACTCGCGCGTGCGGAAGAGAAAGTTCTTCGTGTTGATCTCGTTGCGAAACGCCTTCCCGATCTGCGCAATGCCGAAGGGCAGCTTCTGGCGCGAAGCCGACTGCACGTTCAGGAAATTGACGAAGATACCCTGTGCGGTCTCGGGCCGCAGGTAGACGACGTTGTTCGAATCTTCGACGGGACCGACGAATGTCTTGAACATGAGATTGAACTGGCGCGCTGCGGTGAACGACTGCTTCGTACCGCAATTCGGACACACCATCAAATTTTGAATGATATGCGCGGCCGTTTCGTCGTTCGCCGAGCGTGCGGCAAATTCGTCGTTCACGGTTTGATCGTTCAACTGGCCGGCGAAGCGTTCGGGTTCGAGCGCGCGCAGAATTTCCTTTTTCTTTTTCAGCGAGGTTTCCTCGAGCAACACATCGACCCTGTAGCGGCTCTTGCACTGCTTGCAGTCGACCATCGGATCGGTGAAGTTGGCCACGTGTCCCGAAGCCTCCCACACGCGCGGATGCATCAGGATCGACGCATCGAGACCTTCGACATCGTCGCGGAATGTCATCGCGCGCCACCATGCTTGTTTCAAATTGTTGAGCATTTCCACGCCCAACGGACCGTAATCCCAGCAGCCGTTCAGGCCGCCATAAATTTCACTTGATTGAAAGACAAAACCCCGGCGCTTGGCCAGAGAAACGATTTTATCCATCACGGCGGAGGCATTATTGTTCGTGCTAATGGGACAGCTCCTTTCTGTAAAGTAGACATCGGTACATGCAAATATGTTCGCGATCGCGTATGCGGATCGTCGTTGTTTTTTCTTTCAGACTCTTGATGCCCGACACGCTCAACCCCGAGGCGCGGAGCGAATCGGTGAGCGCGCGGATCAGGTGCAGATCGTCGAATGACGACGGCACGCCGGCCATCGTTTCAGGGATCGTGCGACCCGAGTCGGCAACAAGTCTGTGGCCGAGAAATTTTTTCTTTGCGCCCAGAATCTGCAGCGTCGTATCGACGATCGGACGCACGCGTTCGGGCGTTGCCGAGGCCTCAGTCGTTTGAGCGCCGGGAAAGAACGACGAGGCGGTTTGGCCCGCGTCCTGATCTCCCGCCCGATCCGCGCGGTGCGTGTGCCTGTAGTAGCCGAGCGTCGATGCAACGATGACAAGCACTGCAATCACGGGGATCCGGATGTCGATCGCACGCATCATCGTCAGGCGATCCTTTTCTGACTGCGCTGCCGTTTTGTGAAGACCGACACCATGCCGCGGCCGTAGCGTTCGATCAACGCGCGTCCGGTTTCAAAATCGCGTCCCACATCGCCGGGCGTATGCGCATCGCTGCCGAGCGTCAGCGGAATTTCAAGCTCCCGGGCGATCGCGAGGATATTCTCTCCCGGATAGACCTCGGCCACAGGCTTGCGCAGGCCCGACGTGTTGATCTCGATAACGACGTCGGCGGCCTTCACGGCCCTAAGCGTTTCGCGCAGAATCTCCTCCATATCCGCCTGGGGTCGGTGCCCGAATTTTTTCACGAGGTCGCAGTGTCCCAGAATGTCGAACAATCCCGACTGGGCCGATCGCCTGATGTGCTCGAAATAGCGCGTATAAATCTCGTCCACGTTTTGTTCGTCGTAGCGGTGGATGAAGACCGGATTGTCGAATCCCCATTCGCCGAGATAATGCACCGAGCCGATCACATAATCGAAATCGTTCTTGTCATTGAAGGCGCGCACCCAGTCTTCGGTTCCGGGGAAGAAATCGCTTTCGACGCCGAACTTCACATCGATCTCCGAGCGGTATCGTTCGCGCAGTTCGAGGACCGAAGGTTTGTAGTCGGTATAAAATTGTTCGAGCGTCATGCGGTGCGGAGCGTCGTAGTCGTCGGGCATCGGCGCATGGTCCGTGCATCCGATGATGTCGAATCCGTATTCAACAGCCTTCTTGATATATTCTTCAGCGGTTCCGTCTGCGTGTTTACAGAGGTATGTATGTGTATGGAGGTCAGAGTTCATTCAAAGGCTTTCTTGGCCAGGTGCGCCGTTGCAAGGCCGAGTTCAATATAGAGCGAGAGCAGATCGTTGTCATCCAGACGCTTCAACGCTTCGAGATGCCGGCGGACGGTCTCGCGGTCGTCGCGGGCGATGGGTCCTGTCAGGGCATCGCCTGACGTGCGGCTACGCAGCACCGCCTCGAGCGTTTGTCTGATGAGAGGCTCAAAGAGGGCCATGCGGTCTTCGCGGGGCGCATCGATCGATAATCCGGCTGTCTTCTCGACTGCAGATAACAAAGTTACGAAATAATTGCTTGCAAAAACAGCGGCAATGTGATAGAGCACTTTTTTTTCCGCCGGCACAAGAAACGGTCTCGCCTTGAGCGCACGAGCCAGGCGCCTGGCCCCAGCTATGGCCTTTACGTCGCCTTCGAGCGCCACGGGACAGCCGGTAAATTCACGGCCGGAGGATCGTCCCTTCGGAAATAACATGAGCGGATGAAACGATCCGATGTGCGCGCCGCACGCGTCTCGTAAGGGTGAAAGCACGTCACTCGGCAGCGCACCCGATGTATGCAGCACGATCGTGGCGGCCGACGCGATGCTTGATTGTGATGCGCCGGCGATCTGCGCGGCAACACCCGCAAGCGCATCGTCGGGCAGCGCGAATATGAGCACGCCGCCTTTCGGGAGTGTGAACGAATCGAGCGTTCCCCACGTCTTGAGCCTGAGTCTTCGCGCAAGCGCCGATGCCGAAGCGCGGCTGCGGCTGATGATGCGATCGATCGGATACGATTGTTTTCGAAGCGCCAAGGCAAGTGCCGAGCCCACGGCGCCGGCGCCGATCACTGTCACAGAAGAAGGATTCATTGCCTGCCCCAGAGTGCGGCCGAACAATACCCGACGACGCGCGATGTGTCGCCTGTGATGTCGCCCGAGTTGCACAGATGAACGATCTCTACGCGCTCTGCGCCCGATTGCCGGGCGCTCGTCATCACCGCCGCGATGGGTCCGCCCCCGCATGCCTCGATCGATTCGGATTCGAGTTCATCCAGAAATCCGCGGATGTTGAATGCCTCGATCAGACTCGCGGCATGCGCGTCCATGACGCGCGCGATCTCGGATGTGTAAAAATGCGACAGGTCCGAACTCGCCACACACAGCACGCGTTTCTGTTTAGAGACGCGGGCAAGCGCCACGCCCAGCTCGGCACACAAGGCGGCATCCTGCTCTCCCATCACAAGCGGCAGGATCATCGCCTCAGGCAGCATGCGCTGGAGAAACGGCAGCTGCACCTCGATCGCATGTTCTTTTCTATGTCCTTCGACTGAAACGGAAAGCTGCGGCAGTTCTTCGACAAGCGCGCTGCGAAGTTCCGCATCGATCGGGCAGATGCCCAGCGGCGTTTCATAGGCCGCGCCGGGATACACGCTCACGCCTGTGAAATAATCGTGATGGCTCGGCGCAACGACGACGCACGTGTCGAAGATGTGTTCGCCGATCAGGCGATAGGCGCGCGCGGCGGTTTCTCCCGAGTACATATATCCCGCATGGGGCACGATCAATCCGCAGAGCGTCTGTGTCGTATCGATTGCCGATGCGGTCCGAGCACTTGCCTCCGATTCAGTCGAAGCGCGTTCAAGCAACGCGTCGACTTCCGCGGCCAGCTCAGATTTCGTGTCCTGATAAAACATTCCGGCCACAGCCGCGCGGCGTATGGCGTTCGTCATTGCACCCGATGCGCTCATGATTCCTCCTCCCCGATCACTTCGGCAGTGAAGGAATAGATGTGTGCCGCCTCGAGCATCCAGGCCGTGCGCGGCAGTCCCGCCTTGACGCAGGTTTCTTCAAGAAACTCTATGGGTGAAAATTCATACTTCTCGGCTACTTGCGGCAGAAGCAAACCGCGCTGGCGTCCATGCTCGATCATGAGGCCGTCGCGTCCGATTGTGATCTCCTCGGGACCCGCGATCTGTTTGAATGGAGAAAGGACCGACAACTCGATCGTGAGACCTTCGACTTCCTCTTTTGAGACGGGATCGAATCTCGGATCTTCTGTGGCCGCACGCCGGGCCATTTCGGCGATTGTCTCTGTGAGGGGTAGATCCGATTTCAATAAACCAAGACATCCCCGCAGCTCGCCATTGGCGAAGAGCGTCACAAATGCGCCGCAGTGCTGGCAGAGCGCTCCTGAGGATGAATCCTGAGGCGACACCACTGCCGGTAATGACATGTCGTCCGCCTCTTCGCCGAAGATTTCATCCACAAGAGCGCGGCGGGCGATTGCAAGGAGATATTTTTTTTCAGGCTCTGTGAACACCGTAGATCGCTCGATCCTTCTGCAGGTCTAATAGTTGTATTTGGTTGGAAGACACTGTGCTGAATGCACACACAATTCCACTTTAAACTAACCAACGGGCAATTAATGTGCAAGTTCTCAAACGGGGAGGTTTTTTCAAAATATCAGGCCTATTGGCCGCACTCGGGAAATTGTCCTTTACCCAAAACGTCGCCGCCTGGAGTATGGGCAACGAGCGAATCGACAAGCGTGTGGCCGTAAATATCTTTGACGCGGAATGTGTACGGGCCCTCCCCCAGACCGGAGGATGCGATGAAGTAGTTATAGTTCGCGCGTTCGATTTGTGTGAACACGCCCTGCCGGTTGCGGTATTCGAGCGTCGCGACGGGATAGCGATGGTTGCGTATCTGCACGGCGGTCCACCACTGATTGCTCTCCGTCTGGAAATGATAGACGATCGGCCCCGTCACCGCCGATGCGACAAGCTGCCAGCTTACCACGACACTGCCCTGAGAAAGCTCGCCGATCTTCTCGAAGGCCTGGGGACTCAGATCGATATCCCCTTTGGGACAGCCGCCGCACCGATCGACGATTCTCACAACGACCTCTCCTTTCGGACCCGTGACTTTGATCGACGAGCCGCACAGGAAGGATCCCGCATAATCCGGCGTGTTCATCGCGGCGACCATCAGATCGTTCGGAGTTGCGTCGAATCCGCAGTTGCCGGTGCCGTCGGCGGTCGTGTAGTAATACGCTCGCCCGGTGTGGATATCGGGGGCATCGCCGCACTGGGCCTGCTTCGGATCTTTCACAGCGAGCGCTTCATCAACACTGCATGCGCTCAGGAGTGTCACAAGGGCGACGGCGGCAAGCAGATGCCCGCGTGCGTTGTGTGATGCGAGCGTATGTGCGCGATGCGCGTTCATTTTTTTACGGTGCGTTTCTTCCTGATCGATTTCTTGTAGAGCTCCTGCGCGCGGCGGATCGAATCCTGCGCCGAAACCACATTGTCCCATCCGAGACTTTCGACGTGTTTATGTTCGAGCTTTTTATACGTCTGAAAGAAATGCTCGATCTCGAGCAGCATATGCTCGGGCACATCCTTAATGTCGCGGATCGAGCGATATGTCGGATCGTTCACGGCGATCGCCAGGAGCTTGTCGTCGTTTTCCTTTTCATCGCGCATGCGAAGAATGCCGATCGGTTTGGCTTCGACGAGCACGCCCGTAGCCAGCGGCTCGTTGATTAAGATCAGGATGTCCATCGGATCTCCGTCGTCCCAGAGCGTGCTCGGCACAAAGCCGTAGGCGGCCGGATAGTGGATCGACGAATAGAGCACGCGGCTGAGCTTCATCACGCCGAGGTCGATATCGTACTCGTACTTGTTGCGATTGCCTTTCGGAATTTCGATGATCGCATTGACGATGCGCGGCGCGTCTTGTCCGACGGGCAGATCTTTCAGATTATGCATTGGATGTGCGTCCTGGTTGTGATGAACGATGAGCGTTCTCCGCCTGATATCTGTGCGGTGGTGCGACAGTAGTGACGTCTGTACCATTCATACGAATATAAAGAATTCCCGGCGAGAAATGAATAAAAAAAAGGCACGTTTCCCATCGCTCTGGTGAGAAACGTGCCGATACCACTATTCCGGCATCGCCGGTGACGCTCTGCTACACTATTACTTGATCTTCAGTGTGCTGACGGCTTTCTCGAAAGCCGGCAGGAAGTCGGCAGCCATCGGTTTATACCAGGTGAGGATCACACGGTAGACCTTGTCGTTCTTCACAGTGAAATACACCTTGCGCTCGATCGTGGGATTGACCGAGGTGACGAGGAAGCGGGCGTCGTTGCCGTCGATCTTCGTGTTGCCCTGCTGTTGGGGTTTGAACGAGCCCTTATTCTGTTCGAACACCTTGTCGATATTCAGCTTTTCGGCCGGGAACACATCGATCACGATGTTGCAATCCTGACGCAGTCCCTGAATGTTCAAGGCGAATTCGGTCTTGCCTTTTTTCGGCAGCGTCTTGGTGTCGAAGTTTTCAGGATACTGGATATCGAGCACCTGGCCCGAGAAGCGGGCAAATTCTGCAGACGGTTTCGATGCGGCGTTCGGATCGGCATAATTCGCTTTCGGTTTCGGGAATTTCAGTGACGCGACGACCGAATCGATGTATGGCTGATAGGCCTCAAAATCCTCGTTGAACGCCTCGTAGTTCACATAGTAGAACGAGCTGTCGTGTGCGATCACAACACGTTTGCCGTAGATCGTCGTGCGGGAACCGATCTTGGCATGGTACGAGATGACATCGGCCGGTTCGTTGCGGACCGTGGTCGTCCATTCCTTATCGACAGTATTCATTTCTTTCACTTTTGCAAGCGCCGCATCCTTATAGGCGGCAAGCGTGCCCATGTTGACAGCCTTGAATTTTTCCGATCCGATGCGGATCTCGACGCCGCTTGTGGCATCTTCCTGGGGCGGAGGGCCGAAACGCATCGCCACTTCGGGAGACGGATAAATTTTAATCACATTGGCTTCATCGATCACCTGCCAGCCTTTCGGATATTGGAACTCCATGCCGTATGTGTTCTGATAGAACGCCCATTCCTTGATGTCCGGTGCGGCGGGTTTTTCGCACGATCCGACGAAGAGAGAGAGTCCGGCGATCAGCACAAGAACGAGATTCGTAGCAACAAACTTTTTGAATGCCTGCGTCATAAAGTCACCTTTTAAAGGATGATGTATGTGTGAATGAGTGTGAAAGTTGTTGATGCCGTTGTGATAAAATTATTTTCCGATGATCTGTCCGCGTTCCTTGAGCGCTGTTGCGTTGCGCGGATTGATCTGGAGCACGACGTTGTATTCAGCCACCGCCTTGTCGCGGTATGCCACCACCTCTTCGGGAGAGAGTGTCTTCTGGCCGCGCGCCACGTTATACAACTGTGCCAGGAAGAGATGCAGCTTTTCCTCCTTCTTCTTGCCTTCGTACTGAATCGCCTTGAGCTGCGTGGAGATTGCAGCCGGATAATCCTTTTCCTGATAATACATCACGGCAAGCACCTGATAGACGGCGATGTACTGAGGATTGTACTTTTCTGCCTTCGCCGCAGCATCGAGCGTGTCGGCTGAAGAGAGGCTGTCGAGGAGCGTGAGCGTTCCCTGGTAGATCTTGCGTGTGATTGCAAGCGAATCCATATTGGCGTACGCCTGCGCAAGCGAGAGACGTCCCTGGACGCTCTGCGGCATCAATTCGACGTAGCGTTTATACATCGTCTTTGCAGAATCGAATTTCTCGAGCACGCTGAACGAGTACCCGGCGTAGAAGAGAGCGCTCTTGTCATCGGGATAGCGGCCCAGGATGCGCACATACTGATCGGCCGCATTGCGGAATTCTCTGCGCTTCACATAGATGCCGGCGAGTTTTCCTGCCGCTTCGACAGATGCGGTGTCGAGCACGCTGGCTTTTTCAAACGCCGAGATGGCGGTCGTTGTATCCTTGAGACTCAATGAGGCGTTCCCGAGGCGAAGGAAATCCTCGCCAGAGAGCGAGTCCTGGGGGACCGACTTGTAGAGATCGACCGCGCGTTTTTCATCCTTGGCAACATAGAGCGCATGCGCGAGCATCAGCTTGAGATCGAACACATTCGGGTTCAGCTTGACCGCCGTTTCGATCACCGGCACGGCGTCCTTATAGTTGCGCTTCGTGTTATAGAGCGACTTTGCATAGTGCTCATAGGCAAGGGCATTGTCGGGCTTCAGAGCGACATACTTCTCAAAAAATGTGGCGGCGTTGTTCCATAGTTTGGCACGCCAGTACAGATCGGCCAGCTCATAAATGACGATGTCATTTTTCGGATCGAGATTGATGGCTTCCTGGAATTCCTTGGCCGATTCCGTGTACTGACGATTCTTATAGTACGACTTGCCGAGACGATAGTGCACCGTCGGATCGTTCGGAGCCACTTCGAGCGCCTTTTGATAATTGGCGATCGCCATGGCGCCGATATTCTGTCGCGAATAGGCTTCGGCCAATCCGATGTACGCGTCGACAAATTTTTCATCGAGCTCCTTGGCGCGCGAGAAATTCAGAATCGCCTTATCGAGCGAGTCGGCCTCGAGGTAGGCTTCGCCAAGCGAATAGGGGATGGCGGGATTTTTCTTGTCGTATTTCATTGCGGTCGCGTAGCGCTTGTTGATCTGCGCCCACTGCCCTTTTTTCGCGAGCACCGGGAAGAGCGACACATAGGCAGGCGAGTATTCGTCGTTCACATCGAGCGAACGTGTGAGGAAATATTCTGCCGAATCGATATTCTCCTTCTGTCTGTAGGATTCGCCAAGCAGATAGCAGACTTCCGCATTCCGGCTGCTCGCCTTGAAGGCTGTCGTGAGGTGGCCGATCGCTTCGTCGAAAGCTCTGCGTTTCATGGCTTCTTTGCCGAGCGTGATGGGATCTTGCGCCGCAAAGACTGTGGCAGTCAATAAAAACGACATGATAAGTTTGCTGAAATATTTCATGATCACTCTACCTTGTGCTGTGTTGAAAATGTACGGGAAAGAAAAATTTATGGAACGAGTTTGACGGGCTGGGTTGCAGGCACCAACCCGAATTTGTTGATGACACTCTGGCCCTCCCTGCCGGCAAGAAAGGCAAGGAATCCCTTGTCGACATTGACGTGTATGCCGCGCGAAAGGAGATACACGGAGCGGCGAAGCGGATAATAATTGCGATAGATGTGCGCCGGATGCGGCGCGAAATATTCGAGCGTGTCGAGATAGGGCAGCCGCTTGAATGCGGGATCGCCGATATCGAGCACGGTGACATTCTTCGGAAGCTGTTTCGACCACGCAAGGCTGATGAAGCCGAGCGCCGACGGGTGTTCCGAGACAAATTGAATCGCGTGTGTCGAGCTCGTGCACGGCGCGACTGATTCCGTCAGCACGTGGCCGGGGATTAATCTCTTTGATACCTCGTCTTTCATTTCAGAATTTCGGCCGCCAAAGGCAAGCATGACCTGTTCCGAGGCAGTGCCGCCGGCGCTCTTGAGATTCTTCGATGCGCCCGAAGCGAAGGCCGCCAATTGTGCCACTGTGATGTGTTTCAATCCGCTGTAGGCATTCGCCAGAACAACGATGCCGTCGTAGGCCACGCGCACGGAATCGATCTGGATATTATTTTTTTTGACGACATCCGATTCTTCAGGCGTCAGCCAACGCGAGACGATGACGAGCTTCACGGAGTCGTTGATAAGATGCGCGATCGCCTGGCGCTGCGATGCGACTAGGAGGTTGATGGTGGCCGATTCGTACTGTTTTTGAAAGGCCTGGCTTTCCAGTTCCATAATCGGATAGAGATCTTCCGATGTATAGACAGTTGCCCGGCCGCTTGTGGGCGACCCCTCGTTTCCGGGTCCGCACCCTGATGCAAAAATAAGCGCTGCCGCAGCCGCCAACAACAGTGAAAAAACATTATTAGAATGCGGAGCGATCCTCATGGGCCTGTTTCGATTTGGTGCGAGTCGTGATGAATCGAAATACGGAATACAACAACAGCACAATCCCGAGCACAAGACGAAATTCACGGGGAAACTCGTACGGCAGGAACCCCGCTAATAAAACAATGCCAAGGCAGCAAAAAATTGCTGCCATGGCATATCCGAAATAAATACTGAATTTGCCGAGATCCATCGTATTTGTGTTATCGGGCCTGATTCAATTTGAACTTGAACGGGATCGATACCCAAACGGAAACCGGACCATTGTTCATGACGGCTGGCGTGAACGTCCACTGCATTGCCGCATCGATCGCGTTCTGGTTGAACAGTTCAGCGTCCGATTTGATCACCTGGGCCTTCTTTGCCTTGCCTTCCTTATCGACCCAGATCTTCACCCACACGGTACCTTCGACGCCGGCACGCCGGGCGATCTCGGGATACTGCGGAGGAGGATTCTTGATCGGCACAGGTTGCTTCTCAACCGGCACGAAATCTGCCGGCGGAGCGTCGTCTGTGATCACGACATCGTTTTGAATCTCCGGAGTGCCGCCTGTACCCGAACCGGCTACATCTGCGGATCCGACTTGGTTTGCCATTTCAGTCTGCGTGGCGATTGTCGCTTCCGGACTGATTTCAGCATCCGGCACAGGAACGGGTGTGCCGACTGTCGGTTTTGCCTGCGGGCCGGCCACAGACACTGCCGGCGCCGCTGCCGAACTTGAAAGCGACGGAGGCGGACCGAGGTCCGAATATTTCATCACCACACGGGCCGAATACACGGGTTCATCTTCCGACTTCAGCCACTGGATCACGTAATAGGATCCGATCGCCATAAAATGGATCGCGGCCGCGATAATCAACGCGCGAACGACATTTTTCGGATAGAGCTTGCGTAACTCTAATACCCCGTACGGCCCGCTAACATTTGCTGTTGCGCCTGCCATAAATAAGCTCCTTCAACTCACCAATAAGATTGAGAATACTGTGTTATAATTTTTCGAGAATTTTTTTGTCGACATCGGCCATCGGCGCAAGACTGAAGCGCGTGACATCCGCCAGATTGAATTCATCAATAATATTGACCATATCCACATACTTCGCCTTTTTGTCCATCTTCAGCAAGGTGATGAGTTTGGGATTGGCCTTGTTGTTCTCCTGCAGCAATTTGCCCAGCGCGTGAATCGATTTTGCGCGGCTGCCCTCGATTTTTACAGGTTTGTCGACGCCGATATTATAATAGATCGATATCGTGTCCTTATCTGATGGAACAACGCGCAGGGTCAGAAGGTTCGACTCTGCGACTTCCACGTTCGCATCGCCCGGCGGCAAATTGATCTCCATGGTCTGCGGTTTGGCCATCGTCGTTGTCAACATGAAGAATGTCAACAGCAGGAAGGCCACGTCAACCATGGGAGTCATATCGTTCTTGACGCCGATACGACGTTTCTTCTTCTTCGAATGCTTTTGTTTTCCGCGCGATTGCGACAGATCTACATCAGCCATGATTAATGCCCTTTGGAATTATTTTGCTTGATTCGTGACAAGATTGAAGCGTGTGATGTTGACTTTTTGAAGAAGCGACATCACGCGTTCCACGACATCGTATTCGGTGTCCTTGTCCGATTTGATCACTGTTCTCAGTTTCGGATTCATCGTACGTGCGCGGATGAGCATCTGTCCAAGATGGTCGATATCCGGCTGCACTTCCATACCGGCGCGAAGCCTGTTCTGTTCGCCGAAGATATTTGCGCGCATGATCTGCGAATCGAAACCGAGAAATGTTTTACCGTCCTTGCCGATCGATATCGTGATGACATCAGCATCGGGGAGTTTGAACACCGAATGAGACTCGGGCAGCTGCACCTCGACAGCATCCTCGGGTTTGAACTGCGTCGTCAACATGAAGAATGTCAACAGCAGGAACCCGATATCCACCATCGGCGTCATATCCTGTTTAACACCAACTCGTTTTTTAGACATAAGAATCTCTTGACCTTATTTGGCGTAGTGCCTTTTAATTATTCGGCTTTTGATTGCAAGTTTTCAAGGATGTCCTTGCTTGCTTCGTCGATCATGTATGTCATGCCATCGATCTTCGTTGTGAAGAAGTTGTAGGCAACGATTGCCGTGATGGCGATCGCGATTCCGCCTGCCGTGTTGAACAAGGCTTCGGAGATACCGCGCGAGAGACCCACAGCGTCGGCCGAACCGGCTTTTGCAAGAGCGGCGAACGAACGAATCATACCGATAACTGTGCCGAGCAGACCCACCATTGTGGCGATCGAGGCGATCGTCGACAAGGCGATGAGGTTCTTCTCGAGGATCGGCATTTCAAGCATTGTCGCTTCTTCGATCACGCGCTTGACTTCCGCCATCTTATCTTTTTTATCCATGCCCTTGTCGGTGCGGATTTCATTGAAACGCGCAATACCCGAGCGAACGATGTTGGCAAGCGAACCGCGCTGTGCATCGCATGCGGCAACGGCCTTTGTCATATCACCATCATTGACATGCTTGACAAGCACGGTGAGGAATTTCGGCAGCGCCGCTTTTCCCTGCGCCTTGCGAAGCGACAAGAGGCGTTCTACAATATATGTCAACACCATGATGGATAATCCCATCAAACATGCGATCAGCGGACCGCCCGAGAACAAATCGTGAAGAATGCTTTCTTTCGGTGCAGTACCGAACACCAAGTAATACACCGCAAAACCGATGGCGAATGCGACCACAAAGACCATGGTGTTGAAAATACCCTGTTTCATAGAACAGCTCCTTGTAAAAAATAATGGATGATAGACAAATAAATTAACTAGAAAATTCTTTTAATGGATTTATTTCGTCAACGAGAGTTCCGCCTGAATCTGGTCATCCTCGATCTGAAAGATCCTCGAAAGCTTTGTTACAACAAAGATGTTGGTGATCTTTTTGTTGACGCCGACCAGGATCACGCTGCCGTCGCGGTTGGCATACGAGGTATGCGCCGAGACCAAGGCTCCGATCGCCGTCGAGTTCATATAATCGACGCCGCTGAGATCGATGATCAGTTTTTTGTTGCCCTTTTCAATGAGTTGACCGACCGCTGTGCGTAACTCGTCTGTTTCTTCCCCACCGACAAGCGATCCCTTGGGTGCGAGAACTGCGATATCGCCCTTCAACTCCGTTTTTATTTTCATACCGTTATTCTCCTTGCTCGTGGGAGGAATCCATATTTTACAGTGAGGGACGTTCTCCATTTTGGGGAAATGGACGCAAATTTGGACATGCCGGTCCCTGCAAGAATCAATTTCAGGATTTTTTCAAAAAAAAGCAAATACTTTTTCGGCGCATGCAATGAAAAAAAAAATTATTGCGGGATAGTTGACGTCGGCATCCAGGCGCATCCATCGGCTGTGCATATATAGGCGTCGTTCGAGAGCCAGACATCGAGCGCGCATAATAGAAGCGGCATCGCCTGCGGGGTCTCCCGGATCCTCGCGCACGAGGCGCGCAGCGTTTTTACGCATTGCAGCTGGTACGACGGCTTTGACGTGAGCCGCGCCAGATGCACAAGATTCATCGCCGAAACTGCATTGCCCGAGGGTTCGGCTCCGTCGTACGCATCCTTCATCTTCACGAGCACGGACGGATCTTTTCCCGATGTCTCGTAGTATCCTCCTTCGGCCGCATCCCAAAAGAGCGCTTCCTGCGTTCCTGCAAGCGTGTGCGCCAGTGTGAGCCATTGCTCCCGGGCGGGATCGATTGCCGAAAGCTCCAGCATGGCTTCAATCACGCAGGCGTAATCTTCCAGCTGTGCCTGGCCCGAGACTTCGCCCTTGCGGGATACTCGCCGCAGCGTCTTCGCCTCGCTGTCGTACAACGATTCGATGAGAAAATCGGCCGCGCGGATGGCGGCTTGTTTGTAGCGCTCTTCTGCGAGCGCGACTGATGCCCGCGCCAGCGCGCCGATCATCAGGCCGTTCCACGAGGCAATGATCTTGTCGTCAAGAAACGGATGCGGCCGTTGCGCGCGCACATCGAATAATTTTTCCCTCGCGCCTTCAAGATGCGCAGATGCCTCGACTGCGCTCATCGAACATGCAGCGGCCGCCTGCTCGAGCGTCAAGGGCGCATAGAGAATATTCATCCCGGCGAATTCGCCATGCGGATCATTGGGGACATTTCCCTCTTTCCCGATCGAGTAATAGGCGCAAAAAATCTTCGCTTCATCCGCAGACAGGATGCGCTCGATCTCGGATCGCGACCAGAGATAAAATGCGCCTTCTTTTTTTTCGCCGCCCGATGCACGGCCGCTGCCGTCCTCAGGTGGAAGACTGTCGGCATCTTCGGCTGAATAGAATCCGCCTTCATCCGAGCGCATCTCGCGCAGCACATACTCGATCGTCTCGCGCGCAATGCGCGCGAAGAATTCGTCGCGCGTGAGCACGTACGCATCGACAAACGACGTGATGAGCTGGGCCTGATCGTAGAGCATTTTTTCGAAATGCGGCACGCGCCACACAGGATCGACCGAGTAGCGGTGAAAGCCGCCGCCAATGTGGTCGTACATACCGCCGCTTGCCATGGCCATCAGCGACGTGAGCGCCATGCGAAGCGCCTCGCTCGTGCGCGTGCTTCTAAAATACCGAAATAAAAATGTGAAGACGACGGGTCTCGGAAATTTTGCGCCGTTCCCGAATCCCGCATTGACCGTGTCGTACCCTGATGCAATCGCACGGTAGGCCGTATCCAGCATCATCGGATCGAGCGGCTCTGCCGCGGTGTGCGAGGGATCTTGCTCTTGCTCATCGAGCATCGCAATCAGTTCGCGGCCCGATTCCCTTGCCCGCTCTTTTTCTTCGCGCCAGAATTGATCGATCCGTTCAAGCACGGTTGTGAATGAGGGACGGCCGTACATCTCGCGCGGCGGATAATACGTTCCGCCGTAGAACGGCTCGAGCTCCGGCGTGAGAAACACTGACATCGGCCAGCCTCCGCTTCCTGTCATTGTCTGCACCGCGGCCATATAGATGCGATCGATATCCGGACGCTCCTCGCGATCGACTTTGATCGGCACGAAGCGCTCGTTCAGGATTGCCGCCACATCCGTATTCTCGAACGACTCGCGTTCCATGACATGACACCAGTGACAGGTCGAATATCCGATCGAAAGAAAGATCGGTTTCTCTTCGCGGCGAGATTTCTCGAACGCCTCCGGGCCCCAGGGATACCAGTTGACGGGGTTTTCAGCATGCTGCAATAAGTACGGAGATTGTTGCTGTGATAGTCTGTTGGTCATAAGACGACGACTCGTGGATCATACGTGAGTGAGTGTGTGTGCGTGCGGTGATCACAAGGAGGAAGGCTTGGCTGCGCTGTCTTCCCCCTCTATAATAATAAACGCGAAGAGGCGAAGAATCGTTTCGTCAGAAACCTGAGCCGGACTGCTTGGTCAGTTTCACATCCTGCAGCTGCGGAGCTTTGACACGGATCTCAAGCCTGTAGCCGGCCATTGAGCCCGAGGGACGCCAGTTGAAATTCATCTCCCAGCAATGGAGGTCGCGGAAGATATTGATCGAGGGGGCGGCAAACTGACGCGAGATCATATCGTAGCTCGTCGAGAACGTGAAGCGCCAGTTCTCTGTCAGATTGAATCCGCCGTTGATTGAAAGATTGGCCGAACGGGATTTAATCGCGGGCACCGGCTGCGACTGCGAATACGTGAAAGCGGCCGAGAGATTCCACGGAATCGAGAAATCCGGAATGTCTTCCTCATTCACCTCGTGAATGCCCGATTGAAGCGAGCGGCGGCGCTCCTCGATGCGAATCGAGTCCGACACCTGCTCTGTCGTCTCGGCGCGCTTTTTCTCGCCCCGCAGCGATGTCGACAGGCTCAGCGAAAAGTTCGTCAGATCGGCGATGCGCCCCTTGTTTGCAAACAACAGCTTGTTGATGCGCTGCGTGCCTGTGACGGGATCGACCATATAGAAATTATACGAGCTCGATCCGTTGATATCCAGGATCTGTCCGATGTTCGTGCGGTAATTCAGAAACAGTTCCGAAAGCGGAAAGCGGTCGGCCGCAAGGTTATAGCCCACCGACGCCGTGAGATTCAGGAGCTGATATTTCTCGGGCTTCACGGACGTGTCGCGCGGCGCGGTCTTCATCTCGAACAGATTTGAGACGCTCATATTGATCGACTGCGATTCACCCGACGAGACGCTGCCGTAAATCTCCTTCTGGAAGCGGTCATACTTTTGCTCCATGCCGTTTGCGTCACGGTACGTTCCGTAGTAGCCCCAGAACGATTTCGAGAAATCGGGCGTGTAGACGTACGAGACCGAGGGCGAGACCGTATGCCGGAAGCCTTCGATACCCGAGATGGGCGAACGCAGCATGCCGTAGAGCTTCGTCGACACAGACACGCCGGTGTTGAACGTGCGCACAGCGTTCAATCCGTTCCGGTCGGCGAAGATCGGCGTGTGCTTCACCGAGTCAAGGCCGGTCACGGTGGTGTATTTGTCGTACCACCGTTCCAGGTACGAGAAGGACGGCGTCACAGTGAAGTATCCGGCCTTCGGCGCAATCGATATGCCGATCGAGTGCTGTGCGCCGTTGCGATTGAATGTCGTGTATGCAGTTGTATCGTTACCATTGGGACGGTCCTTTCGCTCGACGTGGCGCGCCTCGCCGTTATAGGAAACGCCGATCATCTCGTACCACGCGTAGCGCGACTGGCCCGCGTCGGATGCGGAGCCCCGGCGCCCTGAACGAAAGGGATAACTCTGTGCATGCGAAAACGTGATCGAGGGCAGCACGGCATCGATAGAGCCAGTACGCAGATTCTGGTGCCGTGACAAATTGAGGCCCATCGAATTATTCGTGCCTTCCCAGAATTTACTCAGCGTCGCATTGGAAAAAATTTCCTGATTCAATCTTCGGGTGTAATCGTCTCTTGGCACTGTAAATGAGTTGTTCGAGGCGAATGTGAAATCAACATCGAGCCGTGTCGATGGATTAAACTGCTGGGAGTGGCGGATCGTCGAATAATAATTTTCCTGATCCACCCTGTTCGGATCGATCGCCTCGCCGCTGCGGTTGCGCGAATATTCAAGACTGATACCGCCAGTGAAGTTGTACCGCTTTGCATACCGCACCTGCGACTGTGCGCGCCATGCGCCGCTTGTATACCAGTCGCCGACCACACTCAGATCGTAATAATCCGACAGCGCGAAATAATATCCAAGGTGCGAAATATACCGGCCGCGATCCCGATCGTCGCCGTAGGCCGGAGCGATAATACCGGAGCGCCGCCCGCCCTGGCTTGGAAACACGCCGAAGGGCAGCGCAAATAACGGCACATCGGCGATGTAGAGGTAAATGGGACGCGCGACGATCTTGTCCTTGATCGTGACACGCATCTCCGGACTCAGAAAATAATAATGCGGATGTCCGAGGCTGCATGTGGTGAAGCGCCCGTCGGCGATAAAGAGCATATCGGGCGCGACTTTTTTGATATGCGCGCCGTAGTAATATCCCTGGTCCTTCGCGGTTTCGCCGAGCGTGATGCGTCCTTTTTGTGTCTTGAAATTATACGCGATCTTGAATCCCTCGTACGTCTCCGGGCCATCGACCATCACCGGCGTGCCAATGTAGCGCTGCTTGATCGAATCCGGATTCGTCGCCCGCAATGAATCGAGCACGCCGAAGGCCTCGAGCTTGTCGTCCAGCCATTCGACGTTGATCCGCTCGGACTTGAGCGCCATGGTTTTATACTTCACATCGCAGCGGCCGTAAAGGTTCATCACCTTCGAATCGAATGTGAAGACGATCGAATCGGTGGATGCGTACGTGACCGACGAATCGATTCCGCTCGATGGCTGCAGCTGCGTCGTATCGCGTGCCACGGTCGTATCGCGCACGGCTGAAAGTGTGTCGCGGCGCGTGGACGTCTGCGCAAACGCGGTTGATGCGGCGAGCACACACACGATGAGCGCGAGCACACTTCTGAGACGATATGGTGTTGGAAGAATCAATACGCTGTGATCAGGGAAATTGTCATACAAGATTGTCCGCACCGGGCATGCCGGCGCCGGCAGCACACGCTGTTGTCGCTATGTGAGGAATGTGTCGACGTGTTGTCGGGTTATTTTGGTTTTCGTTTCTTCCACAAAAATTCCAGACGCTCTTTGAGCGATTTTTCGCGCCCGTTCTCGGTGGGCGCGTAATAGATCTTCTGCTTAATCGCATCGGGCAGGTACTGCTGCTCGATGAAATGATGCGGATAGTCGTGCGCGTACTGATACGCTTCGCCATACCCCAGCTGTTTCATCAACTGCGTGGGAGCGTTGCGCAAATGGATCGGCACGGGCAGATTCGGAAGCCTGCGCACATCATCAAACGCGTCGTTGATCGCGAGATACGAGGCGTTGCTCTTCGGAGCCGATGCGAGGTACGTCGCCACGTGCGACAGGATGATGCGCGCTTCGGGCATGCCAACATAATCGACCGCGGTGAAGCCGTCGGTGGCGATCATCAGTCCCACCGGATCGGCGTTGCCCACATCTTCCGCGGCGAGGATGATCATGCGCCGGGCGATGAATTTCGGATCCTCGCCTCCGTCGAGCATGCGCGCCAGCCAATACACGGCGGCATCGGGATCGGATCCCCGGATCGATTTGATGAACGCCGAGATGATGTCGTAATGCTGCTCGCCCTTTTTATCGTAAAGCGAATACTTTCTCTGAAAGGCGTCCTCGAGCGTCTGTTTGTCGATCACGCGTCTGCCCGATTCGTCGGGTTTGACAAGACCGAATGCGATCTCAAGTCCGTTTAAGAGCTTGCGCCCGTCGCCTCCTGAAAGAAAGATGAGGAACTCGGGATCCGACAGCGTGACACTTCGATGATTTATGACGGAATCCGTCTCGAGAGCCTGCGCGAGCATGTGCTCGCAGTCTTCTTTCGAAAGCGGCTCCATGACAAACACGCGCATGCGCGACAGCAGCGGCGAGATCACCTCGAACGACGGATTCTCTGTCGTGGCGCCGATCAGTGTGAGCACGCCGCTTTCGACCGAGTGCAGGAGGCCGTCTTGCTGGGCCTTATTGAAGCGGTGGATCTCGTCGATGAAGAGGATCGTTTTCTTATTGCTCTTGCGGTAGTCTTCGGCGCGCGCAATCACCTCGCGCACATCCTTGATGCCGGAGCTCACGGCGTTGAGCGCGAAGAATTCAGATGCGGTGCGGTTGGCGATAATTCGCGCAAGCGTCGTTTTGCCGACGCCGGGCGGTCCCCACAAAATGAACGAGCGCACGCTGTCCGATTCGACCATCAGCCGCAGGGGCTTGCCTGCGCCGACAAGGTGGGATTGTCCGATGAATGCATCGAGCGTCTGCGGACGCACCCGCTCGGCAAGCGGTGTTGTCTGTGATTCATCGGATGTCATTGCTGCCTGGGGACAATTTTGTACACCTTCTCGCCGCGGCGGATCATGCCGTACTTCTCGCGCGCCACTTTTTCGATCGCCTTTTTGTCGCCGTCAAGCGCGCGCGACTGTTCGCGCAGCGCCTTTTGCTCGTCCTCGGCGATGCGAATCTTTTCGAGCAACGCGTTCCTGTCGCGTTCAAGCTGCATGCGGCGCAACAGACCGCTGTCGGCAAAGATCATAAACAGCAGTCCGATGAACAGCGCAAAGGCCGTCACGGTGGCTTTCTTGTTGGCCCAGGCAAGTTCGCCCAGTGCGCGCAGCGTGAGCTTCTTTTTTATTTTTTTGAGAATTTTTAAGTTCATTTTGTTTAATGTAGCAAGAAATCGGCAGAATAAAAAATCCAAATTCCCGCGATGATTTTGTTTTTCGCCCGCAGGCTTTGTATTTTATAGAATAATATCAAACTCTGCAAAGATCCTTCACTCCAACGAAAGAATTTTCCAGTGGTGAATTCCCCGACATCCACACCGGTTCCCGACGCGCACACGCGCACATCCTTTGGCGCACTCTTGCGCGCGGACGCGGCCCGGTTTCCTGTGCGCGACGTTGCAGCGCGCGAATGCCGCACGTCGCAGGGCACGAGGTGCGAACTGTGCCAGGCTTCGCGCATCGATTATGAGCTCGAGTACACGCTCAAAGCAAAAGCGCTCCGGGAGTTCTGGAGCGCGCACCACCTGCCCTCCGACACGCTTGCCGACCTGGTGCGCTCGCCTCTTGGCCGTCGCTATCGGTCCGTGAGCAAGCGCAAAGTGTTTTTCCATAAACCGAACTACACGCTCGGGCTCCTGGGATTAGATGAGGCGCGCTCGAACACATTCGGCATCGAGATCTCGCAGTGCATGATCGAACCCCAAGAGCACGAGGCGGTCTATGCTGCGGTCTCGGCTTATATCGCGAAGAACGAGCACCGCGACTTGGCCGGTCTCCTGACGTATGTGATCGTCAAAGGTTCCACAAGAGAATTCACTGTCATTGTGAACACCTCGTCGTACGCCCCGAAGCAGAAGCAGATGTTCACCGCCTTCTCGAAATATCTGACGAAGCACGTGCCGTCGATCACTGCCGTATTCGTGTTCGTCGACGCCGAGCGTTCGAAGTATTACTTGTCGGGCAACGCCCAGTTGCAGAAGAAGCGGCAGCTGGTGCTCCACAAGCTCTTCGGCGCGTCGCAGATCTTCCATGCTGTCGGACAAAAAAAATTCCTGTATTCTCCGCTGTCCTTCTCGCAGACGAACCACTCGATCCTCGATGCGTTCACATCGAAAGCCGGAGCGTTGCTTGGGCTCACGAAGAAGGACCATCTCTACGACCTCTACTGCGGTTACGGATTGTTTTCGCTCTGTCTTGCAGATCAGGCTGCCAGCGTCACTGGCGTCGAACTCTCGCGCGACTCGATCGAGGATGCAAAGGCCAATGCCGCGCGCCAGCGTCAGTCGCAGACGAGGTTTATCGCATCCGATATTTCGGAAGAAGATCTGCCCCGCTTCATGAAGCACCACGGAGAAACGCTCAAGGTGCTGCTCGATCCGCCGAGAAACGGAACGAAGCCCGGCGTAATCGAACAGATCGCCGAGTACGCGCCGTCGCGCGTCTGCCATATTTTCTGCAACATCGAAATGCTTCCCTTGGAACTCAAACGGTGGAACGATGCGGGCTATCGGATGGGCGAGGCTGTGCCGTTCGATATGTTTCCGGGCACTGAGGAACTCGAACTGATGATCGGTCTTGAGCCGGCGTAGCCATCACTCCTTCTTGTGCCACACTGAAATACAAAAAAAAGAGAGTCCGAAGACTCTCTTTTTTGTTTTACATCATAGTACAATTGTATGAACGCGGAACCGGCGTTAGTAACTGTCCGGACCCAGCACCACTTTTCCCTTGAAGACACGGTACATAAAGATCGTGTAGCCGAGCACAATGGGCACACCGATCAATGCG
>DATGXR010000077.1:0-9768 GCA_035298825.1 Bacteroidota bacterium | reverse complement strand
GTGAGCAATCATCTCGGACTCTACTGGGTCGCCTCCGAAACGACGACGCTTTCGGTGGCGCCGCTCATTTATTATTATGCCGACGAGGAATCGCTCGAAGCGATGT
Organism: Bacteroidota bacterium; assembly: GCA_035298825.1. Taxonomy (GTDB): domain Bacteria; phylum Bacteroidota; class Ignavibacteria; order UBA10030; family UBA8401; genus CAISDA01. The sequence continues at coordinate 9,662 of DATGXR010000077.1, read as the reverse complement.
GGAAGTATCTCTTTCTCGTGTCGGTGGGCATCGCGTTCGCATTCATCGGCCTGCTGTTTCTCACGCTCTCTGCAAACGGCACGCCGCTTGCGGGACAGCAGCTGCTGATCACCTCATTCACGCGCTATGCGACGGTGCTGAATCCGATCTGGCTGAAGGCGAGCTTCATCTTCGTCTTCGTCGGACTAAGCACGAAGATCGGCATCGCCCCGATGCATCCGGGCGATATCGACGCCACAAGCAACGCCCCGAGTCCGATCGCGGCGCTCATGTCGGGCTCGCTTCGCGGCACAGCGCTGATCGGCGTGATGCGTCTCTATCAGATCATGGTACCCACGGCAACGGCCGAATTCGGCCGCACGATCATGATCATCGGCGGCATGTTCTCGCTCTTCGTCGCGTTCGTGTTCATGTTCAAGGTCACCAATTACAAACGTATGATCGCCTACTCGAGCGTCGAACATCTCGGCCTCATCACGCTCGGCATCGGCACCGGCGGCATCGCCTTCATCGGCGCGATGCTGCATACCGTGTTCAATTCGCTCACCAAAATGATCCTCTTTTTCAACGCGGGAAATATCCATCGCTCGTACCGCTCGCGCGAGGTGGCCAACGTCTGGAATGTGCTGAATGCGATGCCGTGGACCGGCTGGCTCTTCCTGTTCGGATTTTTTGCGATTGTTGCGATGCCGCCGTTCGGCATCTTCTTCAGCGAGTTGATGATCTTTCAGGGACTGATGCCGCGGCCATGGCTGCTTGCGGCGGTGATGTTCTTCCTGTTTTTCATCTTCGTCGGGATGAGCAAAACGATCTTCCGCATGCTCTATGCCGCCCGGCCCGAGGATGCCGAACAGAAGACAATTGCGCCCGAGCGATTCGACGTCATGCATCTGGCGTCGCTCGTTCTGCTCGCGGCCCTGATCGTGGTCGGCGTCGGCATGCCGTCGCAGCTGTACAACACCGTGATACAGATTTCGAAAGATTTCGGAATAACATTATGACATCATTATCAGTTCAAAATCATCAATCCTTCGCCGTTGCCGATATTCCGATCGTTTCAGTGCAGGAATTCGAGACGTCGGTGCTCGAGGCGCTTGCAGCGCATTCGCGGATGGTCGGCCTCTTCGGCATGAAACCTGCGGGAACGCCCGGACGAGTGATTGCAGTGCTCGCAAACCGCTTGAATTCCTCGATACACATTGTCGGAACGGATTTTTCGCCGGCGCTCGATCGTTACCACAGCTTTGCCGCCGGCTATCCTCAGACGAATTATTTTGAATGCGAGCTGGCCGAAAATCACCGCATCGTGCCGGAGGGACATCCATGGCTTCGTCCCGTCCGCAAACAGACGACAGTACTCGGCGATCAACCGTATTCGATGTATTCGATGGAAGGCGAAGAAGTGCATGAGGTCGCCGTCGGGCCGATCCACGCCGGTGTCATCGAACCCGGCCATTTCCGATTCCAATGCCACGGCGAGCTTGTCTATCATCTCGAGATCAATCTCGGCTATCAGCATCGCGGCATCGAATCGCTCTTGCTGACGGCGAAGCCGCAGCAGCGAAGCATCCTGTGCGAATCGATCGCAGGCGATACAGTGATCGGCCACACGATGGCATACACGCTCGCTGTCGAATCGCTCTCGCACGCCACGGTCAGCCTGCGCGCGCAGGTGTTCCGGTCGATCGCCGAAGAGCTCGAACGGATCGCCATGCACATTGCCGGACTCGGCGGTGTGGCCAACGATGTCGGATACGCCATCGGCGCATCGTCGTACGGCAGATTGCGCACGCTCGTGATCAACAGTCTGGCTTTGATATGCGGATCCCGTTTCGGCCGAGGCTTCATCGTGCCGGGCGGTCTTCGGTTCGATCCCGATGATTCGGCGCTTGAACGCGTGATAGAAAATCTGCGTGTCGTGCAGAGCGACATCGCCGCGATCAACACGGTGATGATCGATGCGACAAGCGTGGTGTCGCGTCTCGACCATACGGGTGTTGTGAGCAAGGAGTGGGCGAAACAAATCGGCATGGTGGGACCTGCGGCACGTGCATGCGGCGTTGAAATCGATACGCGCAGTCAATTTCCGTATGGTGCCTATCGCTACACGCATCTTCCGCTGACAACACTTTCGACGGGCGATGTGTTCGCGCGAACGCGCATGCGGTCGTTCGAGATCGATGAATCGCTCCAGTTTATCTTCGACCAACTTGAAACGCTCGCACCCGGACCGGTGAAAAATATTGACATCGAGATGCAGCCCGACAGCGGCGTCATTTCGCTCGTCGAAGGATGGAGAGGGGAGATCGCCCACTGCGTCTTCACCGACGCCGCCGGCAAATTGAGTCGCTACAAGATCAAAGATCCATCGTTCCACAACTGGTACGGACTGGCGCTTGCGCTCCGAAGCGAAGCGATCTCGGATTTTCCGTTATGCAATAAAAGTTTTGACTTGTCCTACGCCGGACATGATCTCTGATATGCTTCATCTTCCACACCTGAGAGGGAAATGATTTGCGCGATGAACGCGCGAATATGTGTGTGGAAGCGATTAGATGAATGTTTTATTCCGTGAGATAATTATGATTGAAAGTATTCACCTCCGCGTACTGCAGGGCGATCCCATCGTTCACGATGTCCATCATGCAACGCTGCCCCCGCTGTTTCGCGGCATGCCCGAACTCCACCCTGAAAAATGTCCGAGCGGCTGCAACGCCTGCCAATCGGTCTGCCCGACGAACGCGATCAAGGTTGATCCGCTTCGCATCGATCTCGGATTGTGCGTGTTCTGCCCGCTGTGCGAGCAGGAGTGTCCAGAAGAGGCGATTCGCTATACGAATGAATATCACATCACGGGAACGTCGCGCAGCCAGTTGATCGTCGACGGCACACAGACACGGATCACGCCCGAACTTGCCTCGAAGGAGATACGGAAATATTTCGGAAGGTCATTGCGGCTTCGTCAGATCTCGGCGGGAGGATGCAACGGTTGCGAACTCGAGTTGAACGCGCTGAGCAATGTGAATTTCGATATGGGACGATTCGGAATCGAGTTTGTCGCTTCTCCGCGACATGCCGACGGGATCGTCATTACGGGACCGATCACCAAAGCGATGGCCGAGGCGACGGCGATCTGTTATGACGCCGTACCGTCTCCGAAAATTTCGATTCTCTTCGGCGCCTGCGCGGTTTCGGGCGGCATCTTTCAACAGTCGTCGGAGTTGAACCGGGAGCTCCTGGAGAAATATCCCGTCGATCTGGTGATCCCCGGCTGTCCGCCGCATCCGCTCACATTCATCACGGGTGTGTTGGACTGGCTGGGCCGCAAATAAATGTTCAACGCTCGGGCGAAATAGCATTTCGCCCTACCGCTCTTTCTTCAATCGCATTTCGTGTTAATTTTTAATGCGCTTCGAGCCAGTTTTTTCCTGTCCCGATCTCGACCTCGATCGGCACATTCATCGTCATCGCATTTCTCATCTTGTCGGCCACGATTCCGCGCACCGCATCCAGCTCGTCTTCGTACACTTCGAAGACGAGTTCGTCGTGTACCTGCAGCAGCATCTTGCTCTTCACCTTCTTCTCCTCGAACGCGCGATAGATGTCGATCATCGCGCGCTTGATCATATCGGCCGCCGTTCCCTGGATGGGCATATTGATCGCCTGGCGTTCGGCGTTAGCCTTGATCGGGTTGTTGCGGCTGTTGATGTCGGGCAGATAGCGCCTGCGCCCGCTCAGCGCTTCGACGTATCCTTTTTCGCGCGCCGAGGCGATCGTTTCGGAAATGTACTTCTTCACATTCGGGAAGCGCTCGAAATATTTCGAGATGATGTCGCGCGCCTCACTCTGCGGAATTTCAAGGCGCGATGCAAGTCCGAACGCTCCGAGCCCGTACATGATGCCGAAATTCACTTCCTTCGCCTTGCGCCGCATGTCCTTCGACACATCGGCGATCGCCACATTGAAGATTTTCGCCGCCGTGGTTGAATGGATGTCCTCGCCCGCATGGAACGCCGAGACGAGCGCCGGATCGGCCGAGATGTGCGCCATGATTCTCAATTCGATCTGCGAATAATCGGCCGACAGCATCGTCATGCCGGGATGTCCGGGAATGAATGCGCGACGTATCTCGCGTCCCATTTCAGAGCGGATCGGGATATTCTGAAGATTCGGTTCGCTGCTCGAAAGCCTGCCGGTCGATGCGATCGTCTGATTGTACGATGTATGCACGCGTTTCGTGTCCGGGTGGATCAGTTTCGGAAGCGCGTCGACATACGTCGATTTCATCTTCTGAAGCTGCCGGTATTCGAGCATATGCGCCACGATCGGATGTTCGTTCTTCAGCGTTTCGAGCACGCTCACATCGGTCGAATATCCCGTCTTCGTTTTCCTCACCGGCGTGAGCTTCAGCTTCGTGAACAGAATCTGCGCGAGCTGTTGTGTTGAATTGATGTTGAATTCCTCGCCCGCATCCTCATAAATCTGTCCGATGATCACTTTGAGCTGCTTGTCCATCGCCTGCGACATCTCGTGAAGGAACGGAACGTCGATCGCGATGCCGGTCTTTTCCATATCAGTCAGCACTTCGATGAGCGGAAATTCGATCTCAGTGCAGAGCGTTTTCATGCCGGCAGCGGTCAGCTTCTGATAGAGTGAATCGGTGAGCTGATACGTGATATCGGCATCCTCGGCCGAATAATTGCCGACCACATCGACCGGAATCGTGCGGATATCCTTCTTGCCGTTGTCCGTCATTTCGTCGAACGAGACCATGAGATACCCGAGATGTTCGCGCGCAAGGGCGTCGAGATTGTGCTTGCCGTCGGGCCTGAGCACGTAGCTTGCCACCATCGTGTCGAACTCGGCGCCGCGCACGTCGATCCCGTACCGGCTCATTACGAGCATGTCGTATTTCAGGTTCTGTCCGTACTTCTTCACTTTGGGATTCGCGAAAATGGATCCCATGTCGCGCGCGATCTTTTCGGTTTCGAGTGCCCAGCCCGTCTGCACTGCTGATGCCTCGTCGTCGAAGAGCGATTTTCCGGCAGGGGGCGCAGGGAAGCGCACGGGAAGATAATACGCCGTATGCGTCTGGAAGCAGAACGAAATGCCGACGAGATCCGCGCGAAGCGAATTCGTGGATGTCGTCTCTGTGTCGAACACGAAGGCCTTCGATTTTTTCATCAACGACAGGAAACGCAGATACGATGCGTCCGAATCGATGATCGTATAGACATGCTCCGACGTCGTGATATCCGTCAGCGGAATCTCGGGAGGCAGCGATGTGACGACATTCGGAATGCCGATGCTTGCGCCATCAGGACTTCCGGGAACAGCCTCGCCGACTGCCGCACTTGCCGCGGTCGGATCATCGGAAGAACTACTTCGAGCGATCTCGCCCATCTCATCCGGACGCAACTCCGACTTCGTTCCGCCCGACAACGCCTGTCCGTGCGCAGAGGCCGATTCGAGCGCCATGCCCGGCACGGGCGCCGCATCGGGCATCGGATGCGGACTCATCGGCTTGAACTGCTCCTTGAGTTTTCGCACATGCGAAGTGAACTCGAGGCGTGTGAAGAGCGAAATGAGCGTGGGAAAATCCTTCCCTTTGGCGCGCAGCGTATGGAAATCGATGTCGACCGGTACTTCGGTATGTATTGTGACAAGGTGTTTCGACAGCAGCGCGAGTTCCTTATGCGTGATCAATTTTTCCCTCACGCCCTTCTGCGGGATCTCGTCGATATGCTCGTAGATATTTTCGATCGATCCGAATTTTTGTATGAGCGGCGTCGCTGTTTTCGGACCGATCCCCGGCACGCCGGGCACATTGTCCGATGAATCGCCGATCAAGCCGAGGATATCCACAACAAGCTCCGGCGGCACGCCGAATTTTTCGATCACCGATTTGTCGTCGAGGAATTCGTCGTCCGCGCCCGATTTGCCGGGCCGGTAGATCTTCACGATGGGCGAGACCAGCTGCATGAAATCCTTATCCGATGTGACAAGATAGGATTCGACGTTCTCTTTTTCAGCGCGTTTGGCAAGTGTGCCGATGATGTCGTCGGCTTCAAATCCGTCGAGCTCGATGCAGGGAATGTTGTATGCGCGCACGACGTCTTTCACGACCGGCAGACAAGCAGCCAGGTCCTCCGGCATCTTGTTTCGTGTCGCCTTGTACTCGGCATAGGCAAGATGACGGAACGTCGGCTTGCTCGTGTCGAACACGATTGCGATATAATCGGGCGTGTGCACTTCGAGCACCTTGTTCAGATAATTCACGAAGCCGTACACCGCTCCCGTGTTTTCTCCGCGCGAATTGATCAGGGGACTGCCGGCGAAGCTGTAAAACGCCCGGTAGATGAGTCCCATTCCGTCCAATAAGAACAATCGTTCGCGTCCCGATGCCGCTTGTGCTGCCATCATCGTGCAAGCCTTTGTGTGTGTGAATAGTGTCGATCTTTCAATATACCCAAGATTGCCCCGACTTGCAAAAACGCGCCAATAGCGTATATTATAATGATATGAATATTTATATCGTCCTCGTATTTCAGGTTCTCATCTCGAGCGGCACACATCTTGTCGCAAAAGCGGTTTCGACGGATATCAACGCAATCGTCCTCACGTGTCTGCGTTCGGCAGTTGCCACAGGCGCGCTTCTTGTCATTTTCTTTGTGAAGGAAAAACGCATCCGTGTGTTGCGCGAAGATTATGCGATGCTCGCGTGGCTGTCGTTCCTGTGCATCCCGGTCAACCAGTTTCTTTTTCTCTACGGCATCCGCTTCACGCCTGCGGCGAATGGCGCGCTGCTGTATGCAACCACGCCGAGCTTCGTGCTTGTGCTTTCGAGCGTGATGTTGAAGGAACGGATCACGAAACGGAAACTGATCGGTGTCGCCATTGCCTTTTTCGGAGTGCTCGTCGTCGTCTTCGAGCGGGGGATCAATCTCTCAGCGGATTATATCTGGGGGAATTTCATTCTCACATGCGCCGTGCTCGCATGGGCGCTCTATACAATACAGGGCAAGAAACTGATCGTCAAATACGGGGCGTTCCACATCAGCGCGCTTTCGATGATCGGCGGCACGATCATGTTCCTTCCTCTGGGACTGATAGGACTCTCAGGATTCGATTTCTCGACATTGACCTTGCTGCACTGGCAGGGGATACTGTATCTCGGCCTCGGCACGTCGATACTTGGATATTTTTTGTGGATGTATGCAATCGGGAAGATCGACACGACGAAGGTTGCCGTCTTCTCAAACGCGCAGCCCATCGTGACAACAATCCTGTCCGTGATACTGCTGCATCAATCCTTCAGTGTGCCCTTCATCATTGGCGGCATCATCACGATTGCCGGCGTCGCCCTCACGCAAATGAAGTAAAAAAAATTTCAGGCAGATTCCGCGAACGGCCATTCCTTTCGGGCGCGTGCCCGAATGAAAAACACGACCGTGCCGAGCGAGATCACCGTGATGCCGCCAAGAGCGAACGTCCAGCCCGTTGAAATGAAGATCGCCCCCCAGGCCGTGATGGCGATGAGCGCCGGAAGGGGATAAAGCGGCATCCTGTACGGAAGCGATGCGGCACCCGATCGTCGCCGCAGCATCATCACCCCGATGCCTCCGCCGATGAATTGCACGATGATGCGCATGGCGAGGATCGCCTTGATCACATCGGACAAACGAAACAACAGGCTGAAGACGAACGCCGTCGCCCCGAGCGTGAGCAGCGCCACGTGCGGGAAGTGTTTCGTCGGATGCACGCGTCCCATCACTTCGAAAAAATTGCCATCGAGCGCCGCCGCGTACGGGATGCGCGAGTAGCCGAGCAGCACAGCGAAAAGCGATGCGAATGCGATCCAGAGCACAAGCAGCGTCGCGAATGTCGCGGCCGTGCCTCCGTACAAGTGTTCGATGAGCGTGCTCACGATGAACTGCGATTCCTTCGCCTCCTGCCAGGGAATCGCGCCCAGGACGCCGACGATCATCGCAAGATACAGCACCGCGATGCCCGCGATCGAGAGGAAAATGGATCGCGGAATCACCTGTTCCGGATTCCGGATCTCGCCGCCAAGGTGGCACACATTATAATATCCGAGATACGTATAGATCGTCTGCACTGTCGCCTGACCGAGCGCAATCATAAACACCAGTGAAAAATCCCAGTGATGCTCGGCCGGAAATGCGATGAGCGACGGAGTGAAGTGCGAGAGACCGCCGATGATGAACCACAACATCGTGCCGATCACGCCGATCCACAAGAGCATTGTGATCTTTCCGATCGCCGTGATCTTTCTATAGAGCAGTGCCACGAGCGTGAGCACTAGCGCCCCGGACGCCATTTTCTGCGTCACGGTGGTCAGGGGAAGAATGTACGAAAGATACTGCGCAAATCCGATCGCGCCCGAGGCGACCACAAGCGGGGCCTGGATCATCGTCTGCCAGATGATGAGGAACGACATGAACTTTCCCCACTTCTTTGCTCCGTAGGCCTCGCGCAGAAACACGTAGCTTCCCCCGGCCCGCGGCATGGCTGCCCCCAGTTCGGCCCAGATGAATCCGTCGAACACCGACAACAACGCTCCGGCCACATAGGCCCAGATCGCATCGGGACCATTCATCGTTTTGATGACAAGCGGGAGCACGACAAACGGGCCGATTCCCACCATATCGATCATATTGAGCGCCGTCGCCTCTTTCAAACCCAATGCCCGGTCGAGTACGGGCTTCTGATTCGTCACCTGTTCGTTCGGCTCTCGTGTGTTCATTACTCTGTTGGTCGATGTGTGCGGAGCAAATAGGTATTACCGTGTGTGCAGCATATCGAAGAGCTCATTCAGTTTCGGAACGAGGATGATCTCCGTGCGCCTGTTTTTTGCGCGCGCGGCCGGCGTGCTGCCCGATTCAATCGGCGCATATTCGCTCCGCCCCGATGCTGTGATGCGTCCCGGTTCCATTTTCCCTTCGTTGGTGAGGTAGCGAACCACCTCTGTGGCGCGCATCACGCTCAGATCCCAGTTATCCTTCAGCGCGCCGAGATTCGCCACAGGCTGATTGTCCGTATGCCCTTCGACGAGTATCGAGATATCCTTCTGATTGTTCAATACGCCCGCAAGTTCGATCAATGCCGCTTTGCCGCGCTTGTCGATCTCCGTCTTGCCGGTTGAAAACAGCAGCTGATTCGAAAGCGAGACGTACAGCTTTCCGTCTTTGATATTCAGCGTCAAACCCGTCCCTTCGAATCCGAGCAGGGCATCGGCCAGCTTATTCTTCAGCGCCACGAGCGACGAGTCGCGCGCGGCGAGCTTTTGTTCCACTTCGGCAAGACGCTGCTCGCGGACGCGGATATTTTTCTGCGCATCTTCAAGTGCCGTCAGCGCTTTTTGCAGATCCTCTTTCGTCGTCTGCTTGGCATGCGTGTAGTTTTGAAACAGCGTCTCGTACTCCGCCTGAGCAGAATCGCGTTTGCGTTCCAGATCCGCGATCGCAGCGCGGCAGACGCGAAGTGTTGAATCGTATTGAGCCGCAACAGTTGTCAGCGAATCGACGTTGCGCTGCGCCGCATTGCGTGAAGCTTCCATCTCTTCATATTTGCCGAGCGTGACGCAGGATGACAGCATCACAGACAAGGCGATCATAGCAGGGAATGTATATTTCATGTTC
>DATGXR010000076.1:0-5033 GCA_035298825.1 Bacteroidota bacterium | reverse complement strand
GCGATCGCGACGGCTGCCGCGTATGCCGCGCCGACCGGATCGGCATCCGCCGTGCAGCGGCTCGACGAACAAACGCCGCACGGATTTCAACTCGAACAGAATTTTCCCAATCCGTTCAATCCATCGACCACGCTTCGCTTTTCGATTCCCGATGAGCGCACAGTCGAATTGCGCATCGTCGATGTGCTGGGGCGCGAGGTGGCCGTGCTTGTGCGAAAACAGATGCAGCCCGGATCGTACAGCGTCGAATGGAACGCGTCCGCGCTGCCTTCGGGCATGTATGTGGCGGTGCTGCGTGCCTGGAGTCTGAACGGAAAACAGGGCCGGGTTTTTATTGAAACGAAAAAGCTTTTAATGCAAAAATAATTGTATATTCAGAAAAATCTTTTTCCTCCAATTTTCCCATACAAAGGTCTCTTATGTCAGATTATGCCCAAAGTCTTCTGGCTCAAGTCAAGGCAAAGAATCCGGCCGAACCCGAATTTCACCAGGCCGTCGAAGAAGTCCTTCAATCGCTCGAACTCGTGCTGGCGCGTCATCCCGAATACCGCTCGGCAAAAATTCTTGAGCGCATGGTCGAACCCGAACGCGTCATGATGTTTCGCGTGCCCTGGATGGACGATCAGGGAGAGGTGCATATCAATCGCGGATTCCGCATCCAGATGAATTCCGCAATCGGTCCCTACAAAGGCGGCCTCCGCTTCCATCCGTCTGTGACGCTCGGCATCCTGAAATTTCTCGCCTTCGAACAGGTGTTCAAGAACAGTCTCACGTCGCTTCCGATGGGCGGAGGCAAGGGCGGATCGGATTTCGATCCGAAGGGAAAATCAGATAATGAAGTGATGCGCTTCTGCCAGAGTTTCATGACCGAGCTCTACAGACACATCGGCCCGAATATCGATGTGCCCGCGGGCGATATCGGCGTGGGCGGACGCGAGATCGGATATTTGTTCGGACAGTATAAACGCCTCACGAAAGATTTCTCGGGCGTGCTCACGGGCAAGGGCATCAACTGGGGCGGCTCGCTTGTGCGGCCTGAAGCCACGGGATTCGGCGTCGTGTATTTTGCGGCCGAAATGCTGAAATCGAAAGGCGAGTCGCTCGACGGCAAAACCGTTGCCGTTTCAGGCTTCGGCAATGTGGCATGGGGAGCGGTGAAAAAAGCCACGCAGCTCGGCGCGAAGGTCGTCACGCTGTCCGGACCGGACGGATTCGTCTACGATAAGGATGGCATTCAGGGAGAGAAGATCGAATACATGCTCGAGATGCGCTCGAGCGCGCGCGACTGTGTGAAGGACTTCGCAGACAAGTTCAAGGTTGAATTCCATGCAGGCAAACATCCATGGAGCGTGAAAGCCGATGTGGCGCTGCCGTGCGCAACGCAGAACGAGCTGAACGAATCGGATGCAAAAGATCTTGTGAACAATGGTGTCCGCTGCGTGACCGAAGGCGCCAATATGCCCACGACGCTCGACGGCGTGAAAGTGTTTCAGGAGGCGGGCATTCTCTTTTCACCCGGCAAGGCGTCGAACGCCGGAGGCGTGGCCACATCGGGACTCGAGATGAGCCAGAATTCGATGCGGCTTCCCTGGCCTGCCGAGGAAGTCGATCAGCGGTTGCATCAGATCATGAAGGCGATCCATTTGACCTGTCTCGAGAACGCCGAGAAGTACGGCACGCCCGGCAATTATGTCAACGGCGCCAACATCGCCGGCTTTTTGAAAGTGGCTGATGCGATGATGGATCAGGGACTCGTGTAACGCCGCATGTGTGTGTGTGCGCCTTCGCGCGCGTACGGTTGAGAAGATCAACGGTAATCGTGTAAAGCCTGACAGGTTTCCGATCTGCCGGGCTTCTTTTTTTCATAAGCGGTTCGGGGAGACAAGACCTGTCACGCATACACGGGACCGGCAACAGCGAGAGAGAGCAAGCAAAGACACAAGAAGGATGCAGAGATGACAAAACACGACAGCACATCATCGACTCAGACGCACGGCAACCGCATCAAAACATTCCAGGGACTGATGCGCTACAAGGTGCGGGATATTCTGCTTGTCTCGAGCCTGTATGATTATTATCTCTTCGAAGAGGACGGGCGGCTCTATGAGCTGCTGCGCCGCGAAGTGCAGACGCTGAATCTGCGCGACTCGATCGAGATCACGCATGTGACAAGCGGAAAGGACGCGTTCGAGCGGCTCGATAACGACATCGAGTACGATCTTGTCATCATGACGCTCCATATCGAGGATATGCACGTCACGAAGCTCGCGCAGAAACTCCGCGAGCGCGATCCGAAGATCCCGCTGATCCTGCTTGCCTACGACAATCGCGAGCGGCGCGATCTCGTGGCCAACTACGACACGTCGATCTTCGATCAGCTGTTCATCTGGCAGGGAGATTACCGGCTCATCATCGCGATCATCAAGTACATCGAGGACCGGCTCAATGTGAAGACCGACACGGAGGCCGTGGGAGTCCAATCGATCATTCTCGTTGAAGACAGCGTCAATTTTTATTCTTCCTATCTTCCGATCATCTATACGGAAATCATGAATCAGTCGCAGCGCCTCATTACCGAGGGCGTGAACCTGACGCACCGGTACTTGCGCATGCGCGCGCGGCCGAAGATTCTCCTTTCGACGACGTACGAAGAGGCATGGGAATATTTCGAGCAGTACGAGGACACGATCCTCGGCATCATCTCTGATGTGAATTTCAAACGCGGCGGCATGAAGGACGCCGAGGCGGGCATCACATTCGCCAAGATCGTCAAGGAGCGGCACGACGACATTCCGATTCTGCTTCAGTCGAGCAATCCGGAATTCGCCGAACGTGCGCGCGCGATCGGCGCCTCCTTTCTTCTGAAATCATCGCCGCGCTTGCTGCATGAATTGCGCGGATTCATTCTCGATCATTTCGGATTCGGCGAATTCATCTTCCGCTTACCCGATGGCACAGAAGTGGGCCGCGCCATGGATCTCAAAGAGATGGAGGAACAGCTGCAGATCGTTCCGGATGCATCGATCGAGTTTCATTCGCAGCGCAATCATTTTTCGAACTGGTTCAAGGCTCGCACGGAGTTCGATCTGGCGGACCGGTTGCGAACGCGCAAGGTGACCGATTTTCCGAGCATCTCGGATGTGCGCACGGAGCTTGTCCGGTCGATCCGCCGCTACATCGAGGAACGCCGCCTGGGCGTGATCACCGAGTTCTCGAAGGAGACGTTCGATCCGTACGACAGTTTTGCGCGCGTGGGCGGCGGATCGCTGGGCGGCAAGGCCCGGGGCCTGGGATTCATCAACACGCTCATCACGCATTCGAGCGTGCGAGAGCGCTTTCGCGGCGTGAGCCTCACGGTGCCATCGGCACTCGTGGTGGCGACCGATGTGTTCGATCAGTTCTTATCGGGCAACGGGCTCGAGAATTTCGCGCTCAGTTCGACGAACGACGAGGAGCTCAATCGCCGCTTCGTCGAGGCCGAGTATTTTCCGGATGAGATTGTCTGGAAGCTTCGCGATTTTCTGGATGTCATGCGCGAGCCGCTGGCCGTGCGCTCATCGAGCCTGCTCGAGGATTCGCAGTATCAGCCCTTTGCCGGCGTCTACGAGACGTATATGATTCCGAACAACCATCGGAATGACGAGATCCGGCTTCAGGAACTGCTGCAGTCGATCAAACTCATCTACGCGTCGACGTTCGCCCGGAGCGCGAAAGATTATATGAAAGCCACCTCGTACAGAAGCGAAGAGGAAAAAATGGCGGTCATCATCCAGCGCATGGTCGGCGCCCGGCACGAGCACCGCTTCTATCCGGATTTTGCCGGAGTGGGCAAGTCGTACAATTTCTATCCCGTTGCGCCTCAGAAATCGATGGACGGCATCGTCTCGATCGCGCTCGGATTGGGCAAGACGGTGGTCGACGGGGGCAACACGGTGCGCTTTTGCCCGAAATATCCGCGCCATATGATGCAGTTCTTTTCGGCCAAGGAAACGCTGCGCAATGCGCAAACGGATTTCTACGCGCTCGATCTGGACCAGTCGCTCGAGACAGCCGAAGAGCATACACCGGATGCATTCGTGAAGCGATACGATCTCTCGGTGGCGGAGACGGATCAGACGCTGTCGAATGTGGCATCGACCTATTCGCCCGAGAACGATGCGGTCTTCGACGGCATCTCGCGCAAAGGCAGGCGCGTCGTGACATTCGCGCCCATTCTGAAACACAACGTCTTCCCGTTGCCCGAGATTCTTGAAGCGCTTCTTGCGATGGGCAGCTCCGGCATGGGCACGCCTGTGGAGATCGAATTCGCGGCCAATCTCAATCACGCGCGTGGCGAGAAGAAGGAGTTCGCGCTGCTGCAGATCCGCCCGCTCGTGCTGGCAAGCGAGGTGGAAGATATCGAGATCGAAACATTTCCGACCGAGACGATCCTCTGCCAGAGCACGCAGGTGCTGGGCAACGGAACGATACAAAACCTGTACGATATCGTCGTTGTCGACATTACGACATTCGACAGATCGAAAAGCCGCGAAACGGCGCACGAAGTGAGCATGATGAATGCAAAGCTCGTGTCCCAGAAACGTCCCTATGTACTGATCGGAGTGGGACGCTGGGGAAGCCTCGACCAGTGGCTGGGCATTCCCGTGACCTGGGACCAGATTTCGGGAGCAGCGGTGATTGTCGAATCGGGCTTCAAGGATTTTTCGGTGACGCCGTCGCAGGGATCGCACTTCTTCCAGAACATCACCTCGTTCCGTGTCGGATATTTCACAGTCAACGAGATGAACCATGTCGGCTCGATCGACTGGAACTGGCTCGCATGCCGTCCGGCCGTCGAATCGATGGAGTTCACGCGTCACATACAATTGAACGAACCATTGACCGTGAAAATCAACGGCCATAAAAACAAGGGCGTCATCCTGAAGCCGGGCGGCTGAACACGGTACTCTTTGCTCGTGGGGAAGAATGTCTCAACGGTTCATCATTCCTCATCCTCATCTATATACTGACACTAAACAACAGAAGAAAAAAAA
>DATGXR010000075.1:0-16011 GCA_035298825.1 Bacteroidota bacterium | reverse complement strand
GAACCAGTAATTTTCACTGATGCCTCACTAATCCGGAGAGACGGATTGAATTAGTATCCCGTTAGTGTGCATTAGTGGTTTCCTCATGAAAGTCCCGTTCCTCGACCTGAAGCCCCAGCATCAGGCCATTCGCGACGAAGTGCTCGCCGCACTCGCCGCGACCTACGACGCCACGCGGTTCTGTCTCGGCAAGGACGTGGAGGATTTCGAGAAGGGCTTCAGCGCGAAGTTCGGTTACGCGCGCACGCTCGGCATGAACAGCGGCACGTCGCCGCTGCACATCGGTTCGCTCTGCGGCGGCTTCGGGCCGGGCGACGAGGTGATCACGACGCCGTTCACGTTCGCCTCGAGCTGCTGGGGCATCAGCTACGTCGGCGCGAAGCCGGTGTTCGTCGACATCGACCCATCGACATTCAACATGAATCCGCGCGCGCTACATGCGGCGCTCACGAAAAAGACGAAGGCGATCATCCCGGTGCACATTGCCGGATTGCCGGCAGACCTCGACGAGATTCATGAAGCGGCGTCGAAGCATGGGATCCCCGTCATCGAGGACGCAGCGCACGCGTTCCCGTCGAAGTACAAGGGAAAGATGATCGGCTCGCTTTCTCAGATGACGTGCTTCAGCTTCTATGCCACCAAAACAATCACGACGGGCGAAGGGGGTATGCTCTGCACAGAATCGGACGAGTTTGCCGACCGGTGCCGCATCATGTCGCTGCATGGCATCAGCAAGGACGCCTGGAAACGTTACACGGCCGAAGGCTCGTGGTTCTACGAGATCGTCGCGCCGGGATACAAATATAATATGACGGACGTGGCGGCGGCCATGGGACTTGCCCAGCTGCGGAAAGCGGGAATGATGTTGGATCGCAGGCGGTCGATCGCGCAGATGTTCACCTCGGCGTTCTCGAGGTTCCCTCAGCTGCAGCCTCCGGTTGACGACGCTCGTCATCAGCATGCGTGGCATCTGTACATGCTCCGGCTCAATCTCGATCGTCTCACGATCGACCGGGCGCGATTCATCGAAGAATTGAAGAAGCGCAATATCGGGGCGAGTGTGCACTTTATTCCGCTGCATATCCATCCCTATTACAGAGACCTCTACGGCTACAAGCCGGAGGAGTTCCCTGTGGCGTATGCCGAATATCTGCGCGAAGTATCGTTGCCGATCTATTCGAAGATGTCGGACAGCGACGTTGAGGATGTGATCGATGCGGTGCTGGATATCATCATTCAATTCATGCGCTGAGCAAACGGCTCGGCAGAAGGTCCGAAGATTCCTATGAGACGATCATTCGATGTGCTGGCTGCTCTTCTGGGTCTCGTACTGTTGTCTCCCATCCTTATTCTCATCGCGGCGGCGATCCTGATTGAAGGCCATGGCCCGGTCTTTTATCAGGCGAGGCGTGTGGGGCTGCACGGGAGGATCTTCAGGCTCTACAAGTTCAGGACGATGGTGCCCGACGCCGACAAGATGGGAGCCGGCATCACAAGCGCCGACGACAAACGCATCACACGGATCGGGCATCTGCTCCGGCACTACAAGCTCGACGAACTGCCGCAGCTGTTGAATATCATCAAGGGGGATATGAATCTGGTCGGACCGAGGCCCGAGGATCCGCGCTACATCAGGCTCTATACCGAGCCGCAGTACGAGATCTTCAGTGTGCGCCCGGGCATCACGAGTCCGGCCTCGCTGTATTACAGAAACGAGTCGAAGATGCTGTGCGGGAATAACTGGGAAGACGTGTATATCACGCAGGTGATGCCGGCCAAGCTTTCGATCGACCTCGAATATTTCAGGCAAAACACATTCACAACGGATTTTGGCATCGTCATAAAAACAGTGGTGGAAGTCTTCCATCTGCACCCGGATCGAAACTCGCTGACAGTCGCATCGATGATCATCACGATGCTTCTCCCGGTCGAGACCGGAGCGCAGAACCGGGTGCTGCCGCTCGAGCATCAGCTGGCAACGCGTCTGGGGCCAAGGTTGTATTCACCGGATACGCGTGTGCACACCTCGATTCAGCCGTACGATCTTTCGGATTTCAGCGATGCGGATTCGTATGACGCGCTGTTTTTTGAAGGCGGCCGCGCGTACAGACATCCCATGCCGGGCGACAGCAGCGCTTCGCTGTTTACACGAAAACTGTTCAACGAACATCTCTACGACGCGCGCGAAGCCGATTACACGCTTGCCATCGACGTACTTCCCGATGCTCATCTCGGACGCGATGTAAAGGAACGGTACCAGGTCTGGTCCAATACGCGCGATTTCCTTTTCGAGGGATCGATCGGAAATACCTTTTCATTCCGGAGTGAATATTTCGAGAGCCAATCGAGATTTCCATCGTATATCGATTCGTTTATCGGAACGAATTTCGTGGTGCCCGGGCAGGGCTACAAGCGCGCCTATGGGAGCACCGCGCATGACTATGGATATGCAACCGGGCATATTTCCTATGCGCCATCGAAGTACTTCAATTTCCAGTTCGGGCATGGCAAGAACTTCATCGGTGACGGCTACCGGTCGATGCTCCTTTCCGACGGAGCGTTCGATTATCCCTATCTGAAGATCTCGACGAAATTCTGGAAACTGAAATATGTGAATCTCTGGGCGCAGTTTCAGGATGTGGGACGCACGAAGCATGAATTCGACCGGGCGTTCACGAAAAAATTCGGCGTCTTTCATTACCTCGACATCAACATCACGGACCGCCTGGCGCTCGGATTGTTCGAGGCGATCATCTGGAGAAACAGCGATTCGCTCGGATATCGCGGCTTCGATCTGAATTATCTCAATCCGATCATCTTCTTCAATCCGATCGAATTTTCACTCGGCTCGCCGGACAATTCGTTGATCGGAGTCAATTTCAGATACCGGATCTTTTCGCACTCCGCCGTGTATGCGCAATTAATGCTCGATGAGCTGTCGGCGATGGAGTATGTGAAAAACAGGGGGTACTGGGCCAACAAGTACGGAATCCAGTTTGGGGTCAAGACGTTTTCGCTGTTCGGCATTCCCGAGTTGAGCCTGCAGACCGAGTTCAATATGGCATCGCCGTATACGTACTCGCACTTCGATCCGGTCACGAATTATGGGCATTACAATCAGAGCCTGGCCCATCCATTGGGCGCAAATTTTTACGAGTCGGTCTCGATCGCGCAGTATGCGCTCGACCGGTTCGAATTCCGGGCGCAATTCAACACCGCGCGTTACGGAAGCGATCCGCCGGATGAAAATTTCGGAGGCAATATCTTCAAACCATATACCACACGGATGCAGGACTACGGAAACTATACGGGGCAGGGACGCTCCTCGCATGTGTACTATGCCGACGCACGCGTCGGATATGTGTTCAATCCGTTGACGAATCTCAGGCTCGAGCTCGGCGCCGCCTGGCGCCGGCAAACGACTGAGGCGTCGAAGGATGAGTCGATGGTGCTGATGCTGGGAGTGCGCGGTTCGTTCAGGAATATTTATTATGATTTTTAGTGAAGTGAAGAGGAATAACGGAGAAGGGGGAGTAATGAACAAGAAAATCTTTGCAATACTCATCGGGGTGCGAAACCGGCACCTCTTTATGATCGATTTCGTTTTGCTGTCGCTCACGCCGTTGGCGGCGATGCTGCTCAGAATCGAGTCGGCGGGAATGTTGGAGGAACTTGCATCGCCGCTGGCGCTGTTTACGGCGGTGGCGCTGATGTTGAAACTGACCGTCTTCAGGGTGATGAATTTTTATGACCGTTATTGGAAATATGCGAGCGTCGACGAGATCATCGTGCTCGCGCTCGGCACCCTGACGAGCTGGTGTCTGACCATCCTTGTGTTCTTTATGGTGCTCAAGCCGCTGGCGCTGCTGCCGCAGTCGTTTCCGAACTCCGTTCCGCTGATCGACGGGATGCTCACGATGGTCCTGGTGGGAGGGTTGAGGTTCGGCATCCGGCTCATGTACGTGATGGGAGAGCGCAGCGGCGGAGGCGTGGACGACCAGCGTGTGCTCATTGTGGGAGCGGGTCTTACCGGTTCGATGATCGTGAAGGAACTGCGCTCGAATTCCCGGCTTGCAATGAAGCCGGTCGGATTTGTGGACGACGATCCGGCGAAGCAGAACATGATCATACACGAAGTGCGTGTGATGGGGAAACTTTCGGATATCCCGGATCTCGTGCGGGCGCATGAGATCGACGAGGTGGTCATCGCCATGCCCACCGTGTCGGGCAAGACGATCAGGGATGTCGTTGAAAAGTGTGTCGTGCTCGGCGTGAAGAGCAAGACGATCCCCGGCATTTTCGAGATCCTTTCGGGATCGGCCGTGGCTCAGCTGCGCGATGTGGACATCGAGGATCTTCTGCGGCGTGACATCGTGAAGATCGACGAGGAGAATGTTGAGCATTTCATCCAGGGGACCAAGGTCATGGTGACCGGAGCGGGCGGATCGATCGGCAGCGAACTCTGCCGCCAGATCGCCAAATACAGGCCGAAGGAACTGGTGATGCTCGGGCATGGCGAGAATTCGATCTTTCAGATCGCCAACGAAATGCGGACCAAGCATGGCGTGATCGCCGAGTCGATCACGTATAAGACGGTGATTGCCGACATCCGCGACCGCGAGCGCATGATTCATGTGATGGAGGAGTACAGACCGCAGATTGTCTTCCATGCCGCGGCGCACAAACATGTGGAACTCATGGAAACGAACATGTCCGATGCCGTGACGAACAATATTCTCGGCACAAAGATTCTCATCGATCTTGCCGGCGCGTTCGGGGTCGAGAAGTTCGTGATGATTTCGTCGGACAAGGCCGTCAATCCGATGTGCGTCATGGGCGTGACGAAGCGCGTCGCCGAGCTTGTTGTGCGAGACGCGGCTGTGCGCAACTCGAAGCCGTTTGTCATCGTGCGCTTCGGCAATGTGCTTGGAAGCCGCGGGAGCATCGTGCCGATTCTCAAGAAGCAGATCAACGCTGGCGGCCCGGTCACGATCACGCATCCGGATGTGTCGAGATTCTTCATGACGATTCCCGAGGCGGTTCAGCTTGTGCTTCAGGCCGGGGCCATGGGAACGTGCGGCGAAACTTTCGTGCTCGATATGGGACGCCCGGTGAAGATCGTTGAACTGGCGCGCGATCTGATCCGCTTAAGCGGACTGGCCGAGGGGAAGGATATCGACATCGTGTACACGGGATTGAAGAACGGCGAGAAGATGCACGAGGAGCTTTTCTATCAGAACGAGCGAGCGGAACGTTCGGACCATGACAAGATTTTCATTTGCAAGAACGGGCATTCGACGCTTGCAAGCAATGTCTTCCGTGACATCATCGACGATCTTGTGAGGGCGGCGAAGTCGGGCAGCTTTGCACAGACACAGGAACTGCTGAAGAAGATCGTTATCCAGTACAGGACGGGAGTCGACGAATCGGGACAGAACGGCGCACTTCCGGCCAGTCCGCTTCGCACACTCCAGAACGGCAGCGTGCCGGCGTATGCGCAGCCGGCGCCATTGGAGGGCAGGCGCAACGCGTCTCCATCTAAAACGCCGGGTAACCGGATGGATGTGAAATGAGCGCATCCTATAGTGGATGGACGATCGTCGCCACTGCTCTCCTGGTGGCCGTCGGTGTGTGCCTGATGCAGGCGCAGGAACAGCGGCCGCAGGGCGGGGTGATCTCGGGCCGGGTGACCGATGCGGCAACGGGAGCGGTTGTGCCGTTTCAGAATGTTGTCGTTGTTGGAACGCATTTTGGCGCCAGGACTGACAATGAGGGGCGCTTCATCCTGCGCAATATTCCGGACGGTGTGTACGAAGTGCGCGTTTCCGGCATCGGGTATGCGTCTGTCTCGACCACGGTGAAGCTCCGGAAGCAACAGAACGACAAGGCGGACGATCTCTCGCTGTCGCTGCGCCAGGAAGATGTTGCGATGGCCGAAGTGGAAATCAGCGTTGCGGCCGAAACGCGCGGCGCCGATATGCCGGTCAGCCTGCGCACGCTTTCGATGCGTGCGCTTTCGACTGCAGCAGGATCGATGGACGATGCGGCGCGCGCACTGACGGCGTTGCCCGGTGTCGCACCGATGCGCCTTGAGCGCAATGACCTCATAGTGCGCGGAGGAGCGCCTTCGGAAAATCTGTTCATGGTGGACAACTTTGAAGTTCCGACGATCAGCCATTTCAGCGTGCAGGGCGCCGGCGCCGGTGCATCGAGCATGATCGGCACCGATTTGATCGAGCGTGCCACATTTTCCGCGGGCGGATTCGGAGTGCGAAGCGGCGACCGGCTCTCGTCTGTCGTCTCGCTCTCGCTGCGCAACGGCGATCGGGAAGCCTATCACACATCGGCGACGATCTCAGCCACGCAGTTCGGCATGTCGGCAGAAGGCCCGCTTTCATCGACCGGTTCCTTCATCACATCCGCGCGCAGAAGTTTTCTTGAGCCGGTGTTCAAAGCCTATGATATGAGTTTTGCACCGGTGTACTGGGATGGCATGGCCAAAGCGGTGTTGAATCCGGGAACTGCAGATCGCATGGTGATTCTTGCCGTGGGTGCGTCGGACAGGATGCAGTTGTTCGACGATACGGAAGGGAAGCGCGAGGAGAATTCTGCATATGTCTTCGGCACTCAGGATCTGCTGATGACCGGAGTGAGCTGGGAGCATGTGGCGAAGTCATGGTTCACGCGTGTGAGTCTCACACACGACCTCGGATCGTACACGTATTATCAACCCGAAGCAGCGAACAGACCCGTTTCGACGATCGACTTGCGTTCGAGCGAGTCGGCGTTATCGATGGATGTGATTGTCATGCCATGGAGTCATTTCGAAGCATCGATCGGAGTGAAGACGAAGCTCATGGCGTTTCGCGAGCATGTGCTGTTGCTCACAGTGCCATGGTTTCTGAACGTGGAAGGAAACCTGAGCAGCATCAGCGGGCAGATGGACACGACGGGATGGAAACATTCGGCATATCTGCAGCTGACGCAGACAGTCGGACCGCTCACAATTTCGGCAGGTGTGAGGGCCGATCAGTTCACGCTCATCGATGATCCGTTCGTCGCTGCGCCGAGGTCCTCACTCATCTGGCGGATATCGAACGACTGGGAACTGAGCGCAAGCGCGGGTCGCTATTATCAGGCGCCGGCTGAGACCTGGCTTGTGAACCCATATAATAGACACTTGAAGCATATGGGCGCCGATCAGGCGGTGGCGGGCATCAGTGTCGCACCCGGAGGCGCGGATTGGAAAATTCTGCTCGAAGCCTATGCGAAATCGTATTTCAATTATCCGGTGAGCATTGAGGTACCCTGCCTTTCAGTGTTCAATACGGGATCGTCAGGATCGAACTTCAAGGACTTCGGACTCGATTCGCTCACGAGCGCCGGCACGGGAAAATCGCAGGGCATTGAACTCACAGTGCAGCGGCGATTTTCGGAAACGTCGCCGTTTTCGGGCAGTCTTTCACTTGCCTGGAGTATGTCGCGTTTCACGGCGCTCGACGAGGTGGAACGGCCGGCCGATCACGACAGGCGATGGATATTGAACGCCGCATGCGAATACAATTTCAGTCCACACTGGGATCTCTCCACAGCTTTCAGGCTCTATACGGGACACCCCTACACCGACGTCCTGATTTTGACGAGAGGCACAATGAAGCAGTATATTGCGCAGTACAATCAATTGCGTGTGGGAACAAATCATTCGCTTGATGTGCGCCTGACGCGGCGCTGGAAATCGGGGTCCGCCAGCATCGATGTGTTTGTGGATGTGCAGAATTTGTATAACAAAAAGCCGTTCGATACGCCGGAACTTGATCTGACAACACGTCTCTATCGGGAAACGGCGATGGTCGGCATCGTGCCTTCGGTGGGAATCATCATCCGCTTGTGAATCCGCTCGATCTCCTCTTCGATCTTCGCATAACACTTCACATATTTTCTTCTCGATCTGCCTGTGGGATCATCGATCGAAAGTTTCTTCGGCGGTTTCTGGTGTCCGTATTCGAGTAACAGGAAGACCCTGTCCTTAAACCTGGGATAGGCGGACAGGATCAACCGTTTGTGATCTTCGGCCATGCACAGCACGAGATCCGACTGACCGATCATCTCGGCCGTCAGCTGACGCGCCTGATGGCACGTCACGTCGATCGCATGTTCGGCGCAGACCGCGACGGTCTCTGCATCGGGTGTTGCACCGATGAGCGCATCGACACCTGCGCTTGAGATCTCGAACATCGTTCGGGCCGACTTGTGCAGGAGCATCGTTCGGATGAAGAGAGCCTCGGCCATCACGCTCCGGCAGACATTTGCTGTGCAGACAAAAAGGATATTCATACATCCAAGATATGAAAAACCACGTAATCATTCAATATTGACAATCGTGGCAAAAGCATCATCACAATACCAACCGCGCGTTCATCTTCTTGCGGACCGATGCAGCAGTCGTTCTCGCGCTTAGAAATAATACCGGATGCCCACTCCGGCATCGACACCGAAGGCGGTGCGGGATGTCAATTGCAGCGACGGCACGAGTTCGATAAAGATGTCAAGCGGTGTCGAGCGCGGCATCCATGCGATGCCGAAGACGCCGCGAATCGCGAACGAGTCGTCGTAGCCGGCTCCTGTATTGAGGCGCGCGCCGATGCCATAATACAGCGGGAAGCGTTCGGTCGAACGGATGGCGTTGAATGAATGCCAGAGATAATCCATATGCAGATGCACGCGCTGATCACCATTGTAGTATCCGTCATAGTGGCCGCCCCAACGATCGGAGCCGTACGACCAGCCAAGGCCGAAGTCGAACGCGTTTTCGGAAGAAGTCCAGAGTTTGGCACTGAGGCCCGTCGGTTCGCCGATGATGACGCCAAGACCGAATTTTCGTTGTTGCGCATGCAGTGAGGTCAACGATCCAAGCACGAATAAGAGAATGAATAATTTCACGATCAATTTCATAAAGCAATTTCCTTCATCTGTTGTTAAAGTGGTGTAAAGGGTTGTTGGAGTTGCTACAGTATATAAACCGGAAATGCTGCAGTACGTTCCGGAATCTATAGTATCATCAATTAATTTTTAAAAACCTATGACGTCGCGCACAGCGCTGCGCAGCGGGAACCAGACCGTATTCATGAACGAATCGGTCGGATCGCGCACATAATCGACGGAGCCGATCCTGAGCTCGCCCCTGTCGTTTGGCACGTTGCTGCCATGAATCTTCACGATATTCGCAAAGAGGGTTGTGAGCTGTTTGCCGAGCGTGTTCTTCGATCCGGTCTCTTCGTCGAGCATCGTCAGATAGAGATCGTCGTATACAAGCCGAAGCTTCCCGCTGCCGCGTCCCCCCGACACGCTCACATCGAACGATGCGTCGCGCAGCATGCCGCGTGTGATGCGTACATTGTCCGACACTTCAACAAATCGACTGAGCGCCGTGGCGTCCATCGATGTAAGCGATCCGGTATAGAAGACCGAATAGTTCTTCAACGAGAGCGGGATGTGCATCAGCACGCTCATCGTACCTTGTTCCATAAAGCGGGCCCGGCCGCGCAACAGAATTGTGTCGCGCGCGCGCCCCTGCATGCGGGAATCGAGCAGCGACGCGTTGCGTATGCCGAGCACGGAAAGCCGGGCGCTGTCGAAAGTGACGATCGCATGCTTGCCTTGTTCCTTGTTTCGTTCCGCATACAGGAGCTTTCCATCCTGCAGGCGCAGCGTATCGAGTGCGATTCGACGGCCGATCGCTGCCAGGGCTTCGGCTGGCATCTTGGGGTGCGGAGCATTCGGATCCGGAGGCTTGTCGCGATTGACAAGAAGATCGAGATCGGGGCGAACAAGAACAAGCGAATTGGCTTGAAAAATGCGTCCGTCGATCAACTCCCGCACCGCAATGCCGCGAATGAGGCACATGGCGATGCTGATGTTGTAGCGCATTTTTTTATATGCCGAGGTCGCAAAGAAATCGTCGTCGCCGGCCACCGTGCGCAGTTCGATTCCTTCCGCTGTCAATGTCGAATCGCGCGCCGAGGCCATGAGCACGCCACAGCGGAGGCGATAGTGTGCCTTCTCGAATTCGACAAGGAAGTCGTTCGCCGTCAATTGCGAATCGGGCACGGAGACGCGCAGCCGGCCGAGGTGGATGTCGTGTCCGGCTCCGGCTTTCAGGCGCAGCGTGACATCCTCGGCGCTGAGCACGGATTTCCTGATCGTCTCCGGTGTGAGCTCACGCTCCATGATGAGCTGTTTCCAGCCGATTCCGCTCACAGAAAATGAACCGGCTGCGCACTGCAGTGATGAATCGCTTGACGACAGCAGGATCGCCCGGCATTCCGAATAATTTCTGAAGAGGTTATAGTGAATGCTGCCGATGCTGAGTGCGTACCCGGGATACGCTTCGTTGAACGCATGCTCGATCTTCGATTTTGCGTAGCGGTTCAGGAGGGGGTCGGAAAAGACGAGGATGAAGACAACCGCCGAGGCGATCAGGACGAAGGCCGTGACGGCGGTCAATGTGATGATTTTTTTTATCAGGTGTGCGCGTTCGGGTGTCATGGTCTTAGGGTTTGACTTCGGGACCGGCGGATGCCGGATCCGGTTTAGCCGCTACAGGCATGCGAGGCGTGCGTTCGAGGAGCAGCGCGATCCACTTCGTCTGTTCGCTGCCTTCGAGCGCAAATTTGACAGCCAGCGTAAAGGGAACGCAAAGCATCATCCCGATCACGCCGAGAAGGCTTCCCCAGAAGATCACCGAGAGGAAGACGACAAGATTCGAGAGTCCGAGATTTTGTCCCATCAGACGGGGCTGAAGGAAATTGCCGACAATCGAACCGGTGGCAAAAAATCCGAGCGCCGCCAGGAGCGCACGTCCGAAGCCGAATCGGATGAATGCGATAACGATCGCGGGCGCGGCCGCAATGATCGAGCCGATATTGGGCACGAAGTTGAACAGGAATGTGATGAGACCGAGCAAGACGGGGAAATCGACGCCCAGCACCCAGAGCCAGAGTCCCATGATGATGCCCGTGCTGAGGCTGATCATCGCCTGGATGACGACGACACGCTTGAGATCGTTTGCGAATTTCGAGAATTTTGGAAACACTGCATGCGAGTCTCCCAGTGCGGCGCGGAGTTTCGTGGGGAACGTCGACTCTTCAAGCAGGATGAAGATGATCGTCAGGATGATGAGGACAATATTCGAGAATGCCGAGGCCACGCCCGAGAGAAAGCCGACGATGAAACCGGCGGCGGCATCGGGAGTGATCAGATTCTGGAAGACCCGATCGGTTCCCTTCACGCCATGACTTGCAAGTAACGACTTTGCCTGCGTCAACTGTTCCTGAAACCTGCTCTGATATTCAGGCAGTGCTTCGGTGATGCTGCGCACTGAAATGACGATCAGAAAAATGAACACTCCGAGAATGACCAGAATGGCGACGATGACAAGGAAGACGCTGAGGCCCTGGGGGACGCCGTGCCGTTTGAGCCAGCGCAGCGGCGCGCTTGCAATAACGGCAATAAAAGCCGACAGCAAAAAGGGAAGGAGGGCCGACTGCGCAAGATGGATTCCGGCAATGACGATGACAAGCGCCGCGGCGATCACGATGGATTCTGTGACCCTGCCTGAACCCGGGCGCCGGGCGCCGGGTTCGGGCGTTGCGTCAGAGAGCGACGATGGCATGAGTGTCGTCGTATGCGCTGAATTTTTCATGACGCGGTCATAATACCCTGTCGCCGCGAATCAGTCTGACGAGCACGACGATGATTGCGATGACGAGAAGGATATGGATGAAGCCGCCCATCGTATACGATGAGACCAGTCCAAGCAGCCAGAGGACTATCAGGATGATCGCGATCGTGAATAACATATTGTGCGTCCTTTCAGTGAGTGTGTATGCATCCAACTAAAAGCTACACATGCATAGGCGGGGAATCAATCACTCGAAAGGATGAAAATCGGATTAATCCTTTATGCTTTTTGAAAATGTTTGCGGACACGCGCTGCAATCTGCCGGTCGGTCATCTTCTCGGCCGGTTCGACTTCCACAATGCGTTTGCTCAACGCTTGTGTTTCAAGTTTCTTTTGAAATTCGATCTTTGCCTTGCCGGGACCCATGATGAGAATCGAAACTTTGTCGCGCAGATATGCAAGGAGGCTGTCGTAGTATCTGTTGAGTCCTTCAGTGAAGCGCCGATTGCGCGGACTTTCAGCCGGGGGGGTATCGGCGCTGCCTGAAATCCGATCGGTCTTGATGATATCGGATTCGAAATGTGTGATTTCTTCGCCGTCGCTGGTGAGTGTGACGATGACGGCTTTTTTGTGATCGATCCATAATCCTGCCTGCTGTTTCATGGATTATCCTTTCGATATGATTGAAATGCCATACATGGTGAACACACACGATCCGGTTGGAATATACGAAAAAAAAGAAAAAAGCGGATGTGTATGCCTGAGTGTATAACAGCGGCCGGAGAAAGACGATTCCATTATAAAAAAATCCCGCCTTTTTAAGCGGGCCTCATTTCAGAGGGATGAATGAGCCCTGGCCTTAAAAAAAGCGGGATTGTGTGTGTGTCCGTGCGGACCAATCTCAGCGTTGTAGAGAAAAATGGACGTTATTATCTTCCGCTGCCTGTGCGCCGGCGTGAGCGTGATTCGTTATTCTGTTGATTTTCGCGATTTTGATCGTTGCCTGGCGCCGGAGGCGCTTCCTGTGAATATCCGCGGCCTTGGTCCCTGTTGCCATGATCCCGTCTGCCATTGTCACGATTGCCGTTATCCCACCCACCACGATCCCCGCGGTCGTTGTTCCATCCTTCATGATCGCGACGGCCGTTCTCCTTATTTCTCCATCCGTAATGGTTGCCGTTATTTCCATCGAAATCGGGGCGATGTTCGCGGTTGGCCCACTCACGGTGTATGTCGTTATGAAGGATGTAGTAATTGCGTCGTTGTTCGCGCATCCTCATCACATCTCTCGGATCCCAGCGATAGTGTTCCGAGAGGAATCTCACATTGGCAAAGCGGATGAAATCGTCATCCCGCATATCGATCCGTCTCCAGTCCCTGTACGAGTGGTACCGGGCATATCCATCAGGCATTCCGTAGGCCGGGACGTAGAACAAGGCCGGATCGAGCCGGAACCTGTATGCGATGTCTCTCCACGACCATCCGTCGCGTCGCAGATCGGCGATGACCACAGGCGGCACGCCTGCTGCATCGGCGAAAAAGAAGACCACAGGAATTTCATCGTCATCGATCCGCCGGTCGTGTATGTAGACCACATCCCGCTCGGGGACTCTGTAATAATTTCCGAGCTCGAGATAAAACCCGTTTCTGTCTCCGACCGAAACGCCAAAGTTGACCTGAGCCTGTGCCTGGCCGCTTACAATGCCTGAAAGAATGATGATTGCCGCACCTATGAATGCACGCATTGAAGTAATTCCTTATAATGATGAACAAGTGTACAGCTTCACGGTTCCGTTTCTGTTTTCCCGCACAAGTCGTTACCGGTGAGAGGGAACCGGCGGCCGCAGCCGCTTACTTCTATGACACCAGTAGTCCAATGAAAGTTTAACATCGTAAATAATCGTTCAAGAGTTGCGGGAATTGAAACAATTGACTGCCTTTGAATGTTTGATTATATTGGTATAATATACCAACTTAACGCGTAAATGAATGAAAACTCTGATCTTCGCAGTGAATATCCTGCTTCCTCTGGCTTATGCGGGTACAGTCTGGGCGTATGCAAAGGCTTTTTTTAAAAACTCGATTTTAGCCAAAAAAATCAAGACCCCGCTGCTTGCCGTGACAATCCTCGTCCATGCAGCCTACTTGTTGGCGCGGACCGTGTTGTTCGATCATCCTCCCATCACGACGATTTTCGAAATCATGTCCGTGATCGCTTTTTCGATCGCCTTTTCATATCGTGTGATCGAATATGTGACGAACACGCGGAATACGGGATACTTCATCCTGATCCTTCCTTTTATCTTCCAGCTGATCTCGAGTGTGTTCATACAGGATCTGACGGATGTGAGATCGGTGCTCAGGAGCCATTTGCTCGGAGCGCATGTCGTGAGCGCGATTCTCGGATATTCAGCCTTTGCGATCTCGGCCGTTTACGGTTTTTTGTATCTGATGCTCTATCATCATATCAAGTCGAACAGATTCGGCGTTGTCTATGAGAACCTTCCCAATCTCGAGAAGCTCGAGGGACTGGCGATCACGGCCGTGTTTTCGGGATTCGTGCTTCTGACGATCGCCATTTTCGTGGGCCTCATCTGGCTGCCGCGGGCGTTCGAAAACTTTTCGTATTTCGATCCGAAGCTCGTCGGAACGGTGATCGTGTGGGCGCTCTATGGAACGGGACTCATTTCGAAACGGGCAATTGGATGGCAGGGGCGCAAGATCATGATTCTGTCGATTGTCGCCTTTACGGTGTCGGTGTTTTCGATGACGGTGATCAACATTTTTTTCAGCGGATTTCACAGATTTTATTGATTGATAAGCGGATGTGCTGACTATGGAGTTGTGCTTAATAGGAATTAATCACCGGACCGCCCTTGTGGATGTCCGGGAGAAGCTGTGGTTTTCCGATGAGGAACTGCGTTCGGTGCTTTCCGTGCTGAAGGCGAAGTACTTTTCCGAATGCTTCATCATTTCGACCTGCAACCGGACGGAACTCTACGGCATCGGCGACAACGTGCCGATTGAAGATGTGATCCGGTATCTGCTCGAATTCAAATCGGTATCGAATCCGGAGACGCGCGGGGCGCTGTACGTGCTCAGGAACTGCCGCGCCGCTTCGCATCTGTTCAAGCTTGCTTCGGGAACGGACTCGATGATCGTCGGCGACATCCAGATCCTGAATCAGGTCAAGACGCACTACAATCTCGCGCTCGAGTCGCAGACGACGGGCACATACGCTGCAAAGCTGGTGCAGACCGCCTTCCATGTGGGCAAGCGCACACGCTTCGAGACGTCGATCTGCGAAGGGGCGGTGTCAGTCAGTTATGCTGCGGTGGAACTTTCAAACAAGATCTTTTCAAACCTTGCCGAGAAATCGGCGCTGTTGATCGGAGCCGGAGAAACGGGCGAGATCACCGCGAAGAACTTGGTTGCGCGCGGCGTGGGCCGACTCACGATCGCCAACCGCACGCGATCGAAGGCCGATGAGCTTGCCGGATCGATCGGCGGCGCCTCGATCAATTTTGAAGACCTGCACGCGCATCTGAAGGACGTCGACATCGTCATTTCTTCCGTGAATTCGCCGACCTATATCATCACCGCAGACCAGGTGCGGCGCACCATGCGTGAACGCTCGAACGCTCCGCTGCTGATCGTCGACATCGGCGTGCCGCGCAACATCGATCCCGAAGTGAACAAACTGGACAACGTGTTCGTGCACACGATGGATTCGCTTTCGCGCATTGTGGACCAGAACATGAACCGCCGCCGCACGGAGATTCCGGCAGTGAACGCGATCATTTTCGAAGAACTCTCGTCGCTCGTCCACTGGTTCGAATCGCTCCAGGTGAATCCGACGATCTCGGATCTGCGAGAGATGTTCGAGTCGGTTCGGGCAGACGAAGTAAAAAAGCATATCAACCGGTTTGCGAAAGATGACCGGGAACTGGTGGAGATCGTGACGAAGCGGATCGTCAACAAGCTTCTGCATTTGCCCACGACAAATTTAAAAAACGGAACGGGTTCCGGTGACAGCATCGATGAGCGGCACTCACGCATCGATGCAATCAGGACGCTGTTCGGACTGCATAAGCCGGCGGACAACGGCGCTGATCGATCCGCTTCGGAGAAGACATCTCATGAATGAACGTACAACAATCACCATCGGCACGCGCGGAAGCGAACTGGCATTATGGCAGTCGCGCTGGGTCGAGAGCGAACTGAAACGCCTCTATCCCGCGCTTCGCATCGAAACGGTGATCATCAAAACGACGGGTGATAAGATTCTGGATTCGCCCTTGTCGAAAATCGGCGACAAGGGGCTCTTTACG
>DATGXR010000074.1:0-4352 GCA_035298825.1 Bacteroidota bacterium | reverse complement strand
GATCTGCTTGCGTATGTGAAGCAGGGAGGACGACTGCTTGTGACCGGCGCGCACAGTGCCGGCTTTTTCCGTGATGATGTGGAATTCGGAAGCGACGCGGATTCTGTCGCGTCTCTCGGCAAAGGGAAGATCGGTATGATCGGTGAAGATATCGGAACAGAATATTTCAAGAATCCGACTGACGAAATGAGGGAGCGTCTCGGCAGGAAAGTGGATGAACTCTTTCCAAAGCAGATTGTGACCGTCACCGGATCGCATGCGCTCGATGTTACACTGAATCGCGCGGGAAAGAAAACAGTCGTCAATCTTCTCAATATCGGCAGAGGTCCCGATGTCGGTGCAGCCGGCGTTTACAACGAGATCCCGCCGTTGACAGATATCCATGTGACATATAGGACGCAGAAAAAGCCGTCGAAGATCACACTTATTCCCGGCAACAAAAAACTGACAATAGTATATGAAAGCGGTGAGGCGTCTGTCGTTATCCCTCGCATCGATATTCACTCACTACTCGTCATCGAATAACGAGTGCCTCAGACAATGCACCTTCCAAATTGATGGGTGAACGTTATGTCGTCGAAAATGCGCACCGCTATCTTGTCTGTCGTGCAGGGTGGATGATGGGAGGCGGTCCGGCGAAGGACAAGAAATTCATACAGAAAATAATGAAACAGATCAAAGAAGGGAAAAAAGAACTGTTCATTGTGGACGATAAGGATGGCACTCCCACATATACACATGATTTTGCACGGAATGTCCAGGCCCTGCTCGAAAAAGAATTATGGGGTCTCTATAACATGGTGTGCGGAGGGCAGACAAGCAGACTGGAGGTAGCAGCCGAATTACTCAGACTGTTGAATCTCAGCGACTCGATCACGATCACGCCGGTTTCGTCTGAATTTTTTAAGGATTTGTATTTTGCAGAACGACCTCCATGCGAACGGTTGGACAATAAAAAATTACGGATTCGGAACATGAATCTGATGCGCGACTGGAAAGTTGCCTTAAAGGACTATCTTGAGTTGTCATACCAAGGATATCTGCAGTAGGTCATTCGATGTATTTCAATAACAAGAATGGTGAACTCATGCGAATATACACGAACTGCCCTTGATTTTTTAGCCGATACAAGCGATATTATTATCTGCAAATACAGAATCCGGCATTTTTTCTCCGGCGGGGGCGCAAAGGGGGACGGGAGGCGACGGTGGCGGAAGTGGGAATTATTTCAATCAGTTAGAAGGAAACCATTGTGACGTCTCTCAAGAATGGACTGTATTGTGTTGTCGTTGTCATGTTCATATGGCACGCCACGCTCGGGCAGACTGCATCCCAGAAGCAGGAGAACCAGGCTGCGAGGCAGGAAAGCAACCTGATGCTCAATCAACCATCGATCAAGACTTCGACGCTCGACGGTCCTGTGGATCCGCATGAATATATCGTCGGCCCAGGGGACATCTTCACAACCAACCTCATCGTCAATCCTCCGATGAATTTGCAAATTCCGGTGACACCCGAAGGGTCTATCATCATCCCGACAGTGGGCGAAATCCAAGTGGCGGGTATCACGCTCGATTCAGTGAAGCGGAAGGCCCTGCAGGTGATACGAAAGAAATATTTTATGGGGGATGTGGTCTTCACGCTGACCACCCCGCGCGTGTTCAATGTGACAGTGAAAGGCTTTGTGGCGAACGAAGGCATCATGGCAGTGCAAGCTACTGAACACGTCGATGTGGTGATCGCACTCGCGAACGATCCTGAAAATCAGAATTTACGGACGATGCTGAAGGAATTCAAGCCGAAGGAAGATATCGATGCACGTCTCATGAATAATCGGAAGGGATCTCATCGCAGGATTCAATTGAATCACAAAGATGGGACAACGAGTATCGCCGATCTCGAAAAATTCTATGCGCTGCGAAGAAGCGAGTTAAATCCGCTCTTGAGGGACGGAGATGTCATCGTGGTTCCGAAGACGGAAATTACGCGCGATTTCGTGGGTGTCTACGGCGCCGTGAATGGAGAAGGCGTCTATGAATTTGTGAACGGCGACAGCCTGTCGACTATTCTGAAGATTGCTCGCGGCTTGACGGCCATTGCAGACAGCACGCAGATCGAAGTGTTCCGCGTCTCCGATTCAGGAAGCGAGATGCAGACGTTCACATTGGATCTTTGCAAGATCATACGTGGCATTCAGAATGACTTCGTGCTGCAACGTGGAGACCGGGTCGTCGTGCGTGAAAAACCCGAAGTGCGTCGCGACGATAAAGTGTACATTGACGGTGAAGTGCGCAACGTCGGCTATTTCCCCATCACGAAGGATTCGACGAAATTGAGTGATGTGATCCGTCAGGCGGGAGGATTCACTGAATATGTGTCGCTCGCCACATCGCAGTTGCACAGGCGTTCGGTTTCAGAATACGAAATCAAATCAGAGCGTCTCGAGAGCGCACGCGGCGGTGTGACGCCTGAAGATAGCTCGTATTTCTATATGGAAACCAATATCCGCCTCAATCGCGAACTTGTCGTGACAGATTTCGTGGGTCTGTTCGAGAAGAATGACAAATCGAAAGATGTGTTTCTCCGCAACGGTGATTATATTTCGATCGCATCGCGAAAGAAGACCGTCTATGTGTTCGGACAGGTCGTGAATCCGGGACACATTCTCTTTGTACCGGGATCGAACGACGAATATTACATTTCAAAGGCAGGCGGCTTCACCGAATACGCGCGCAAGCATGAAGTGCGCATCATCAAGGCGAATACGAAGCAATGGCTCGATCCGAGCGAGACGACGATCGAGGATGGCGATTATGTCTGGGTGCCGAAGGAACCGTATCGGCCGTTCAGTTATTACATGGATGTGTACAGCAAAGTGTTCGGGATCGTTGGAACAGTGGTCTCGCTGTTCGTCCTTGTTATCAGAAAACCATGACTTTGATTTCATTTGAATTTATGAAGGAGCCGTTACATGGCTGACCAAAGCACTTCGGCGCCCCAGGCGCCCCTGTCCAACATGCGGTCGTTGTTCTACGTGGAAATTCTCCTGCGATGGAAGAACTTCATCATTGTGAATACGCTTGTGATAGCGATTATTACCAGCGTCATTTGTTTTTTGCTTCCGAACTGGTACAAATCCACGGCCTCGATCCTTCCTCCGAAACAAAATGATCTCTTCGGCTCCGCCGTCGGGGCGAGCTCGCTTCTGAAGGGCATCGCAGGTGGAAAAGCCCTCGGCAGCCTCGGAAAGACATCGAGTCAATATAGTTATCTCGCCATCCTAAAGAGCCGCACAACGATGGTCGCTGTTATCGACAAATTCAAGTTAATGTCGGTCTACGATATCTCCAATAATAACATGGATCTTGCGATCAAGGCGCTCGAAGGGAACGTGCTGGCTGAAGCCCAGGATGACGATAATATCAATATCGAAGTGATGGATAAGGATCCGCAGCGGGCTGCCGACATGGCGAATTATTTCGTCGATATCCTGAATGAGACCAGTCTTCGCTTCGGGACACAGGAAGCGCGCAGCAACAGGGAGTTCATCGAACGGCGCCTGATTCAATGTCAGGATGATCTGCGTCGCGGAGAAGATGCGCTCAAATCCTTCCAGGAAAAGAAGGAGATCTTCATTTCGGCAGACGAAAAGAAATCAAGCGTTGCCGCATACGCTGACCTCTATGCGATGAAGGCGAAGAAGGAGATCGAAATCGCCGTTCTTGAAAAATATGTCGCTCCGGATAACCCGGCGCTTCAGCAATCACGGGCGGAATTGGCGGCGTTATCAAGGAAAGTCAGCACGTTTCCGGCGGCGGGCTTGGAAGGCATCCGTCTGTATCGCGAGGTGATAACGCAGGAGAAGATCCTCGAATTTCTGCTGCCGATCTACGAGCAGGCAAGAATCGACGAAAAGAAAGATGTGCCCGTGCTGCTCGTGCTCGATAAGGCGGTGCCCGCCACGAGAAAGGCGAAACCGGCCCGTGCTCTGATCATTATCATTGTCACTGTCGTCGTCTTGGCGTTGTCCATCGCGCTTGTGTTCCTGTTCCACCGCATCGAGCATATCGACAATGCGGGAATTGGCCTGGCACAGAAGCTCAAGACACAAACCGAGAAGGTCCGAAACCGGTACCGTATCCGCTAATCGAAGGCCGTGTCTATGATCTTTATTGTTGCCATAACCGTGGCGGTGCTCACATTCATCATGAGCAGGATGATTTTCGGAGCGTGGTTCAATCACGTGAGTTTGTACACCGGAATCTGGTGCGGCGCCATGGTGTTGTTCGAGCTTCGGATGTTAAACTACAATCCATTGGAGGCTCAAACCTGGATCGTCATCATCGGCTGCT
>DATGXR010000073.1:0-1843 GCA_035298825.1 Bacteroidota bacterium | reverse complement strand
GCCGGTTTCTTCGGCTGTCGGAATCACATCGCGAAGGAAGGCGTAAAGATTCGCCCGCAGCTCGGCATCGCCGATGAATTCATACTCAAGCAGTGCCGCCCGAAATTCGTCGAGCGAGAGCGCTTCGAGCGATCCGGGAAGGCCATACAGCACTGTTTGTGTCAGCGCCTCTTGCGCCGCCTCGTCGAGCGTGCCGGCATACGCTTTGGCGCGCTCAATCTGCTCCGGAGTGTAGCTCGCTTCGGCATTGTGACGGCGAAGAATAAAAAGATCGAACGCGGCAAAGGCAACGGTGTCGAATTTCGTCGTGATCGATCCGTCCGCACACACGACGTTCAAGTCGGTGCGCGACCAATCCAATACCGGCATGAAATTATAACACACCGTATCGATTCCGCAGCGGGAAAGATTCTTCAGCGTCTCTTTATAGTTGTCGATGTACTGTGCGCAGCGCCCGGTTCGCTTCTTGATCTTCTCGTGGACCGGCACGCTCTCGACGACTGACCAGGTCATGCCGTGAGATTCGATCATGTGCTTGCGTTCGCGGATCCTGTCTTCGGGCCATACGGCGCCGACCGGAATCTGATGAAGGGCCGTGACGATGCCCGTTGCGCCGGTCTGCCTGATCTCCTGCAGCGAAAAAGGATCTGCCGGACCGAACCATCTCCATGTTTGTTCAAGTGCCATCTGTCGCGCTACCGCTCCTTCACTGTGCGTATCGAATGCATCAGAAATTCTTTTTATTCGACATACACGCATATTCCCGAGTGGTGCATGCATTTGTTAAGTCGACGTTTACACTCAATCGCAAAAGACTTTTTAAATGGTATTGCGGTCTAAGTTCGAAAAATTAATCTGAATTTTGCATTGCTCAATAAATGCATATATATGCATCTTGGAATCCTGGAAAACGCGCGCTGTCTTATGGCTGTTGTCGTTTGCTGCCATTGAGGAGCGCGCTTTCCGGCGGACCGAGATAGCTCGGTTTGACTTCGCCGGTTTCAACAACAAGTTTCTGCAGGACGATACCGGGATCGACCATCCAGTATTTGATCACATGCGCGCCCGGTGTGTTCACCGTGTGAACGGAGACCGGACAGATCACATTGTCGCTCACCCAGTTGTCCCAACGATACGTTTGTGTGGATGTATGGATGTTCACCAATTGCGGCGCTTCATCGTCGATCGAGACAGCGTAACGCAGTCCGTCTGTGTTATTGAAATTCAGTGTCGGACTCACGTACGTTCTTATTTTCACTTCGCCCGTTGAACGTAAGACGACCGGAAATTCAAGATGCGGTTGTGCGTTGCCATTCGGCGTCTGCGAGACCGATGTCACAGGCATTGGTGTGACGCCCGAAAGCGTCCGACCGATCGAGGGAATCGTGAGCCAGTTTACAGTCGGCGTCGAGACGGCGCGCGCATAATGCGCGGCTTCGATCGAGACATAGTTGCGATGCTCGACATATCCGCGCTTCGAGAGAATCGATGAAGGGATCATATTATTGACGCGTGCAAAGACTGTCACAGACTGATCATTCGCTCCCGTGATCGTAATTGAAACGTTGTGCACGCCGACGGGAACGCGCGTCCAATCAATCGTGATCCACACACGCTGTTCCTGCGTCAAGGTTCCGCCCGATCGACTCAAATGTACGTACGGCGAGCCGGCCGTGAGCCGGTAGGCGAAAGCTGAGCGGCCGCGATTGAAGAGCTCGATATAGGAGCTGTCAAGCGGCGTCAGCCGATCGAATTCCGGAAGCATTGCCGATGCGGTATCGCCGGGCCTGGACGCGCTCGAGACTTCATTGGCCACGCCGCGCCTGGACGTGCTCGAGCCTTT